>CAZUQT010000116.1:0-9780 GCA_964622585.1 uncultured Elusimicrobiaceae bacterium
GCCGCACTCAGCTCCTCGAGAAGAACGACCATCCCGGCCTCAAGGACCTCGAGAAAGAATGCCTCGCCCAGAACGCGAAGCACACCGACTGGGAATGCGACGCGAAAAAGATGAAGCTCACCAAGGGCGGCGAAGGCCTGTACCTGCACTGCCTGCCCGCCGACATCACCGACGTGTCCTGCAAGCAGGGCGAGGTAAGCGCCAAAGTCTTCGAGAAGTACCGCATCGGGACCTACAAAGAAGCCGGCTACAAGCCCTTCATCATCGCGGCCATGATAGCCGCCTGCACCAAAAAGAACCCGGCCAAAGTAATACAGTCGCTGTACAAAGCCGGCCGGAAACGCGTCCTGTAATTTTAAGGACAGCTCCGGAACTGCCGGAAAAAAACCGCTCCCATGCACGCCGAGGCTTGCATGGGAGCGGTTCTTTATTACGCCGCGCTCAGGCTTTTACCGCAGGTTCTCCCTGAGCCAGAGCTCCAGGTTCACGAAACGCCAGAGCGCGGAGATGTCGGTGGTTTCCGGGGCGACGGCGGCCCGGAAGAGAGCGTCGAAATTATCAAGGACGGCCTTCTGGTTTATAAACCCGGCCGAATAAAATTTACGGCCGCCCAGCGCCGCTTTCATCTTCTCCCTGTTCCGCTTTAGAAAATCTTTCCAGACCGAGATGGGCGCGGTCCCTCCCACCTTTATTTTTCTCCAGCAGACCTTTTTCGGCAGGATCCCGCTCATCGCCTCGCGCAGGAGATATTTCGTCCAGCCATTATGTATCTTATAGCAGGCCGGCAGCGAAAAAACATATTCGGCCACCCGGTGGTCCAGGAAGGGCCGGCGGTAATTCACGGCGCCCCAGGGATTATATTCCCCCCCGAGGTTCAGCGTGTCCCGAAAAAGCATCTCCTGTAAGTTTAAAGGCAGCCGCGGCAGGGGCCGGCGGCGCAGAGCGGCGTATTTCTTTAAAAAAGCCGGGGCCAGGGTTTCCTCGGGGAAAAAAGCGGATAATTGCGGCGCGCTGCGCTGCGTACGCAAAAAAGTCTTATAAAATCCGGGGCCGGTCTCTTTCCCTACCCCGAATTCGCGCAGGCGGCCGGCGTAAAGGGTCCTGAATTCTTTCATGAAGCGCGGGAGGTCCCCTGCGCGCACTATCTGGTTGAGATAAACGTTGAAGTATTTCTCGGGATAACCGGCCAGCAGCTCGTCCCCGCCGCCGCCGTCCAGGATGAACTTCACGTTTTCCTGCCCGGCTTTTTTCAGGAGCGGGATCCCGCCGAAAAAGGTGGTCATGTTCAGCGGCCTCTCGGCGGCCGAGACGACTTTTTTAACGTCGGCCCAGGACGTTCGCCCCGCCTCTTCCGGCCGGATCAGGCGGGCGCCGAACCCGGCCGCGCGGGAGACGCTTTTTATATATTCGGCTTCCGCCTTCCAGGTAATGCTGAAAGTTTTCAGCTTCTTCCTGCCGGCTTTAGTTCCCCCGAGCAGGCCGTCGGCCAGGCAGACGATAGTGGAGGAATCCATACCGCCGGAAAGCGTGCAGCCCACCGGGTAGGGCGGGAGCAGCCTCGCTTTCAGCGAGTTTTTCAAAAGAGCGAGGAATTCCGCCGAATGTTTCCTGAGCGATTTTTTATCGAAGCTGCCGAGCTCAGGATTATATCGCGGTTTGTAATATTTCTTTTTCGCCAGCCCTGTTTTCCGCGAAAGGAACAGGCAGTGCCCCGGCCGCAGCTGCCTGATCCCGCCGAAGAAAGTTCCCTCGCCGGAGCCGGAACGGTTATTAACAAGGTAGTCGAAAACGGCTTCAGGGTTTACCTCTTTTTTCACGAAAGGGAAACGGAGCAGGGGTTTAAGCTTCGAACCGAAAGCGAAAACTCCGCCGTCGGAAAAATAGTAAAAACGCCTCAGCCCGAACCTGTCCCTGGAGCAGAACAGCCGCTGTTTTTCCGCGTCCCAGACGGCGAAAGCCCATTCCCCTTCGAACTTCTCCTGGCAGGCCGCGCCCCAGCGGGCGTAGGCGCGCAGGACCAGCTCGCTGTCCAGCCCGGACCTGAATTTAAAGCCCTCTTTTTCCAGCCCGGCCCTTAATTCGCGATAATTATAGATCTCACCGCTGTAGGCGACGCTGTTCTCCCCGCCCGGGTCTTCAAAAAAACCGGAGTCGCCCCCGCGCCCCGGCGCGCGGCTCGGCCTTGGGCTGGAGCGGGAACTCAGTTTAAAAACTCCGATCATAAGATAATTTTCCTGGCGCGGGCAGATATCAGGATTAAACAATAAAAGCGCCCGCCTCGGCAAAACGGAGCGCCGGAAAGCCGGCGAAGTTGCCAGAGTAGGCTGAAACATATAAAATTACCGCAATCGACCGGCCTGGAAAAAGCATTATCCGGGCCGCTCCGCGCCCGGGGGATATCTTTGATCATGAAACATTTACTTCTGCTGATTCCGGCCTTTCTTTCAGCGCTTCTTTGTCTGCCGAAACCTCTTTCGGCAGGCCAGGACGCCGGTATGGATGATTATTACTGCAATGAAGTGAAAAAGCCTTTCTTTGCCGAAAGCGCCGAAAAAAAGGGCCGTTTCATTCTTCAAAGGAAAGACGCCCAGCCCGACAGTTTCCTGATGCCCAAGCCGGCGGGGACGAAACGCGTTTTCGTAGTAGGGGAATCCGTCGCCGCCCTGCTCGGGCCCGGAACGGCCCTCTCCGGGGGGAAAAACACCGTTGAAAGCTTCCTCAGCAAAGCGCTCGGAAAAAGTCCCGCCGGGGATAATACCGGCATGGAAATTATAAACTGCGGCATGGGCGGCTATGAAAGCTACAGGATCTTCGGCGTCCTGGAAGAAGCGCTTAAATACAGCCCGGACCTGGTAGTGGTGCTAAGCGGAAATAACGACACCAAGGAAGAGTCCTGCCCGGGCCTCGAGTTCGAGCTGCGCCGGCGGAAATTCCGCCTCTTCGAAAGATATTTTTCGCTTAACAATACTTCCCGGGAGGCCAGGAAGAAAGCGTCCTTGAAAATGCACAAAGCCAGGCTTCTGGACATGGCTTCCTCGGCGAAGAAAGCCGGGGTGCCCGTAGTGTTCTGCACCCTGCCCGCGGCGGTCAGGGATATGCCGCCCCGGCAGCCCGCGCCCCTTGAAAACAGGGATTTCGCCGGCGGCTACAGGCTTTTTTACGCGAAAAATCCGGCCGGGGCCTTCGAGAAATTCAAGACAGCCCTCGCCGCCGACCCGCGGGAGCCTTTCTCCAATTTCTACGCGGCCAGGGCCCTCGAGCAGCTCGGCCGGGAAAAAGAGGCGGCCGTCTATTATTCAAACGCGCTCAATTTCGACTCGGCGATGTCGCGGTCCGGCTGGGAGCGCAATGACCTGATCCGCCGCGCGGCCGCGGAGAAAGGCGCCTGCGTGGCCGACCTGGAGAAACTTTTTCAGGGCATCTCCCCGGGCGGGCTCCCCGGTTTCGCGGAATTCACCGACGGGATGCACTGGAACTTTCCCCATAATAAAGAAGTCTGGGAGGAGATCTTCCGCTCCGCCGGCCGCTGCGGGATAAAAGGCTTTGAAAAATTCACCGCGGGGAGCCCTTCCAAATGGGCCGAAACTTCACGAGAGACCGCCCTTAAGCGCCTCGGCTACGCTTTCTCCTGGCTGGACGAGAGGGACTTCAACGAAGCGAGCCTTGCGGAACTGGCGCGCATTAAAAAAGAGCAGCCGGAACTACTGGAGAAGGCCGGGGCCTCGCCGGAGCAGCTTGAAAAACTGCTCATCAATAACCTTTGGTCCGCCGACAGGATCAAGCATCTGAACGATATCTATCCTTTCTTCCTTGCGCATTTGGCCGAAACGGAAAGACGCGCGGGCAATTACGCCCGGGCTCTTTCCCTGGCCGACAAAGCTCTCTCTCTTAAGCCGGGCCACCCCCTGCTGAGGCTGGGCCGGGTCCAGGTCGTAGCCGACATGGGAGGAAAATCGGAAGAGGAATTCCTGGCCCTCTCCCGGGAGCGCTTTCTCAGCAGCAAAGCCGCGGCGCTCGCGGCCGCCTACGGCTTCCTGAACGCCTCCGCCCCCACGCCCGCCCGGGGCGCTTCTTCCGGCGCTGAGCCGGCCTCCAAGGAAAACGCCAAATTATCCAAGAAACTGTCTGACCAGGCGGTAGAAAAGATCTTCACGAAGGATTTCAAAACCGCTGAAGAACTTTACGGAAAGGGCCTGGAAAAGAATCCCTTCAACGCCGAGGCCCTGATGGGCTTATGCTACCTCCGCCAGAAGGACGGCAGAACGCAATTAGCGCTCGAGGCCTGCCAAAGGGCCTCTTCCTCGGTTTACCAGGACCCGGCAAACAAGATCCCTTCCCTGGAAATCCTGTCCTGCGACGCGGCTTTCGAAAGCTACAAGATCCTTAAGAGCCTCGACCGCGGCCCCGAAGCGGCCGCGGTGCTGGAGCAGTGCGTAAAAAGGGCGCCCGCCTCCTGGCCGGGCCTGGACGCGGCCAAGGCCGCCTTGAAAGCGCGCTAAGCCCGGGCCCCGCGGTCCAATTGTTATATAATTACCCAATGGAAAGCATAGTCTTTTTCGGGAAAGGCGGCATAGGCAAGAGCACTATCGCCGCAAATATTTCCGTGCTTTTCGCCGCGAAGGGCAAAAAGGTCCTGCATGTCGGCTGCGACCCGAAGATGGATTCCACGCTTTCTCTCATGGGCCGCCGTATCCGCCCCTTTAACGACCAGGGCGGCTCCGACGGCGACGCGCTGCGCAGATCGCTCCACCGCTCCATCAAAGGCATAGACTGCATCGAGGCCGGCGGCCCCCAGGCCGGGGTCGGCTGCGCCGGCGCCGGCATCGGCGCTATGCTCGACGCTATCAAGGACTCGTCGCTGATAGAGAAAGAAGGTTACGATACCGTAGTCTTCGACGTCCTCGGCGACGTGGTCTGCGGCGGTTTCGCCGCGCCGCTGCGCCGGGGTTTCGCCAGCAAAGCTATCCTCGTCGTCTCCGAGGAGCTTCTCTCCCTTTACGCGGCTAACAACCTTATTTCAATGGTCAATAATTACGCCAGGAACGGGGTATTCCTGGCCGGCCTGGCCGTCAATGCCAAGAACCCAGCCGCCGTCAGGCTGGCGCACGATTTCGCGCGGGCCGCAAATACGCGGGTGTTGGGAGTGATCCCGCGTGATCCTGCGGTCACCAGGGCGGAAAAAGCCCGCAAGCCGGTGGTAGCACTGGAACCGCGCAGCGAAGCGGCTAAAAGCCTGGCGCGCCTCGCGAACGAGATAGCTTCGGCCCGCATCCCCTCCTCGCCGCCCAGGATGCTAGGCCCGGCCGAGTTCGAAGCTTTCATGGACGACAGGCCGGTCAAACCCGCAACTAAGGGCGGCAAGCCCGCCGCCGTCCCCGCCTCCCGGAAAAATTATATCGCTCCCTCCGCCCTCCTCGAAAGATCCGGGTTCAGCATGACCGGCGTCACCGGGGGGCAGGTGGTCTGTTCCTGGAAAGGCGGCGGCGCGACTTTCAGGCTTTTTATCGCCCCGGAGTCCGACGCCAGGCCGGGAATGTCCGCCGTAAGCAACTGGGCTTTCTGCTTCCTGCCGGGCGAAGAGCCCTCGCCCGACATTCCGCGCGAAGGCTTCAATGCCGCGCTGAAAGAGATCTCCGGCCTGCGCTTCGACGATTTCATCTCGGCCTTCAGCGGCAAACTGGATTTTTACGCGAACGTGGACTCTTTCGGGAAAACCTCCTCCCACCCGCTCATGCCCGACAGCGACAAGCCGGAAGAGCCCTATGTCGGCTTCGGCCAGTGGCAGCGCTTCCTCTTTTCCGACAGCTCCGGGATCTGCGTGCCTCCCGGCTCCGTGATGGTGGAGCACGGCGATAACGAGTGCCGCTTCAGCAGCTGTTCCCAGACCCCGCTGAGCACTTTCCAGAAGATAGCCGGGCTCGCCAACGATTCCACGCCCTCCCTCGGCCCGCTCCTGCCGAAGGAGGACCATATGATCGTCAATACCGATTTCCTGTACGAGGACGCGGTCAAAGGCGACGAGAAAAAGATCGCCGACACCCTGGCGGCGGCTGCCGCGCGCACCGGCGCAGGCGGCCTGGTGGAATTTTACAGCGGCTGCTCCCCCCTCATCCTTGCGAGCGACGTCTCCTCTTTCAGCGACAAGGCCGCCCGCGACCTGGGCGTGGAAGTACTGCGGGAGAACTTCAACAGCTTTTATACGGAGACGCCGGAGAAAGTGCGCGCCCGCTCCGCTTTCGTGGCCCGCAGGCTGAAGGCGCTCGGCCGCGTGAAGCCGGCGCAGGACGTGAATTTGATAAATTTCGGCAGCTCGCGTGAGCCGCTTACCGCCCTGCTGGCCGCCAAAGGCCTGGCCGTGAAGGACTGGGACACGGAGTTCTACAAAGATATCGCTTCAGCGCGGCTGCAGGTCCTGTCTTCCGCCGACCCGGTGCTGACCGGGGCTTTCGATAAATTGAAAATTAAATGGGTGGCGCCCGCGGCCCCCTACGGTTTCGTCGCCACCAACTCCTGGCTGCGAACCCTGTTCGCCGCCCTGGGCAGGAAAAGCCCTCCCGAAGGCTTCGGCCCCTCTAAAAAAGAATCGGCCGCCCACGCCGCGGCGGCAAAGAAACTTTCCCGCTTCGCCGCCGGCTTCGTGGCCTCGCCCGGGGAGTTCGGGATGCTGGAAGGAACCTGGGCCGTCTCCGGAGTTCCGCTTATCTCTTTTCTTTCCGAGTCCGGCCTGGCGCTCAGGCTTTTTGTCCACGCCGCGGATCCCGCGGTAAAAGCCCTCGCGAAGACCGAAGCAGCCGCTCTCGCCGCCAAAACGGGTACAAAACCGCGGCTGGCTTTTTTCGACAGCCCCGGGGCGCTTTTAAAAACGCTGGCCGCCGACCGCGCCCTCCGCCTGGTCTATTCGGACATACCCCTCGATCCCCGGCTCTCGGCCGCCGGGAAGAACTCTTTTTCGGTGGCGGTCTGCGAGCCCGGCTACGAGGGCGCCCTGGAAACCCTGCGCAGGCTGGCGCAGCTTTGCGATTGGGATTTCAATGAAAGATATTACCTCACAAAAAGCGTTTGAAAAAACCTACCAGCTTCCTTACCTGCTGGGCGTCTTCCTGGGCCTCAACGCCGTCAGCGACGCCTGCCTCATGGTGGACGGCGCGAACTGCGTCATGGTCAAGGCCGACCTGATAGCCGGCAACCACGACCTCTTCTCCACTCTTTTATCCGAATCCGGCCGGCACCGCATAATCTGCACGATGTGGACGCCCGTAAATCCCCCCAAGAACCCTGAGAAGAAGCTCGGCGCGATGCTTAACAGCGTGGCAGGCTCCGGGCAGTTCGGCGCGATGCTCCTGACCGGCCTGCCTTACTGCTGGCTGGCCGGGATGGACTATGACGGCGTGGCGCGGGCCGTTTCTTCCAAAGCGCCGGTAGCGGCCATACCGGCCAAGTCGATGGATTCGGACTGGCTGGAAGGCTATGACCTGGCCCTGGAGGCGCTCGCCCGCGCCATACCGGAGAGAAAGCCCGGAAAACGCGCAAAAAACAAAGTCGCTCTGGTCGGCTATATGTTCGACAGGAACGAAAGCGACCATACGGCTAATTTGAAAGAGCTTACCCGGCTGCTGAAAATTTCAGGCCTCGATGTTGTTTCTATCTGGCCTTCCGGCGGCAGCGTCGCCGAGCTGGCTCGCGTGTCCGAAGCTTCCCTTATCGTTTCCCTGCCCTACGGCAGAAAAGCCGCCAAAACCCTGGCCCGTAAATACGGCTGCAAACTCCTCGAGACCGGCCTGCCTATGGGGCTGAAAGGGACCTCCTCGTGGCTGGCCTCCGTCCGCCGCGCCGCCGGCCTGCCCGGCGGCCTGCCTCAGGAAGTTCTACAGGAAGAGCGTGAAGCCGCCAGGGCCATAGCCCCGGCGCTGCGCGCTCTCCTGCACAAAAAGCTCATGTTCGCCGGGGACCCTTACCTTTATTCCGCTTTCGCTTCTTTCGCGGCCGAGCTGTGCGCGACCCTGCCGCTGGTCTTCCTGGATTCTTCCAGGCGCCCGCTCGGCGCCGGGACGGCGGAAGGGACCGTTCTCTTCGCGCCGTCCACCGAGGACGCCAAAGCCGCCAGGAAAGCCCTTTCACGCTATCAAGCGCCGAACCTTGCCGTAGTCAATTCTTTCGCGCTTACCGAGGGCTTCGCGGACGGGCTCCCTTTCGTGGAACTCGGCTTCCCGTCTTACGGCCACCACTGCCTTCTCGACGAGCCCTATTTCGGTTTCAGCGGCGCCAGGTCCCTGGCCTCGCGCATGCTGAACTCACTGCAGACAAGGAGCAAGGCCAGCTCCTCGGGAGCGGAACGCTCGGCGTAAGAAGTTCTGTTTCGGGAGGGGGTTATTTTGTCGATCAGAAAAACCATATTGCTGGTTTCCGCCGTGGCGCTGGCCGCCGGAGGCTGCTCCAGGCGCGGAAGCACCGCGACTTTCACGCAAAAAGCCTATATCATGAACGTGTCCGCGCAGTTCCTGGCTTACGGCCCGCACACCCCCGGAGCGAAGGAACTGGCCGACGAGATCTTCGCCGAATGGGAGCGAATTTCAGGAGAGCTGAGCTATAGCGACGCCTACAGCCTTACTACGGTAGTGAATAAAAAAGCCGGGAAAGAATGGGTCCCCGTCACCGATGAGTTCATGCGCCTGCTCCTGCTCGCCCTGGACTATAGCCGCCTGACCGAAGGGGCATTCGACATAACTTTCGCGCCGCTCTGGCCGCTCTGGAAGGAGGCGGCTTCGAGCAAGACCCTGCCGGCGAAAGCGGATATCGAGAAAGCCTTGCAGGGCATCGGCTCCAAACACATCCAGATCGACACCGCAAAAAAACTGGTGAGGTTTTCACGGCCCGTGGAGATAAACCTGGGCGGCCTGCTGCGCGGCTACTCCTTCGAGCGCGCCTATAAGATCCTCAAGGAGCGGAATCCGCCCTACCCGGTGCAGCTGAGGCTCGGCGGGAACATGCTGGTTTACGGCAAAAGGCCCTGGAAATACCGGGTTCCGGACCCGATGAACAAAGGTAAGAACCTGGGGATGCTCGCCTTCGAGGACGGGATCATAATCTCCTCTTCCGGGCGCGACGTTTTCGTCGAGATAGAGGGAAAACTTTATTCCCATATCCTGGACCTGCGGACCGGCTACCCGATAAAAGATTTTTCCACGCTTACCATCTATTACCCCGGTATCGAGGACGAGAATTTCCTGGCCTCAGCGGCGCTGGCCGTGATGGGCAGGGAAAAAGCTTTCAAGCTGCTGAACGGCGTAAAAGGCACCGCGGCCGTCTGGATAGACGGAGAAGGAAAGATGCACAAGCAGTTCAATGAAACCAGCAAAGCGAAGTGGGAAGAGGACAGGAGTTCTTTCAACAGGATACTGGGCAGATAACCGGAGAGTCAAATAAAAAGCCCCGCGGCGCTTCCGCGGGGCTTTTTATTTATTAACTTTTACAGGTACTGAGGAATAGCGGCATAGAAAGCCGCGGCTTTCACCAGGTCCTCGGCCGGCATGAACTCGTTTACGGTATGGGCGTAGACTTCATTGCCGGGGCCGAAACCGATGGTGGGGATGCCAAGGCGGCCGGCGGTGGCCACGCCGTTGGTGGAGAAGACCCATTTATCAACTACGGGCGTTTTATTAAGGGCTACTTTGCCGGCCTCTACCCCGGCTTTCACCAGTTTATGCTCGGCGGGCAGGACCCAGGTAGGGAAGTATTTTTCCTGGTCCACTTTCGCGCCGGTCCAGGCGACGGCATTGTACC
>CAZUQT010000117.1:0-9768 GCA_964622585.1 uncultured Elusimicrobiaceae bacterium
TCTGGCCGCGGTAGATCCACTGGTGTTTCTCGTTGAGGGCCATGGCTTCGAAGCGGGCGCCGGGGGGGAGGTTATTCCACCTCTTTGCGGCGGCGACTTTTATTAAATTGATGAAGGACTCGAGGCCTAGGGAGCCGGGGCAGACGGGGTCCTGGTAGAAATGGGCTTTGAAGAACCATTCGTCGGGGTTTACTTTTTTGAGGCCGCGGAGGAAGCCCTGGTTTTTGGGGCCGCCGGCGGGGATATAGGTTTCTACGGAGTCCAGCATGATGAGCTTCTCGTCGGGGATGCCGGGGGCGGCGGCTAGGGGGAGGGCTTCGGCGCGAGCGAGTTCGCCGGCCGCAGGCGTATGCCGGGCTGCGCCGCGGACGCCGAGCTGTTCGGAAAGGGATTTTTTGGAGAAGAAGCCGAACTGGGTTACGCCTTTGTAGACGGTGCGGCCTTTGCAGAGGACTTCCAGGTCGTAATCCTGTATTATCATCCCGCCGGACTGCGAGACTTTCGTTATTTTGACTTTCGTGGTCAGGACGCCTGCGTCGGGAAAAACTTCGGCGTACTGGACGGCGGTCCCGCCAAGGTTCCGGAAAGAAAGGTCGGTCGGGCTGGTCAGGGCGCTGCCGAGGTAGGCCGCGAGCCAGCCGCAAGGCTGCAGGGCGACTTCCAGCAGTACGGCGAAGGGCATGGACTTCTGGGCGCCGGACTTGAAATACCATTCGCCGGGAGGAACGTCGTATTCGGCCTCAATGGCTCCGCCGGCGGCGAGCTCCCACTGGCGGCAGTTCTCTATTTTGACTATGCGGTCGAGGAATTTATAAGGCGCGCCGGGAAGCCGGGCTATCACCCGCTCTGAATCGAAGCTCTTATATTTGTCGCCGAAAGCTTCGGAGGGTTTGCCGACGGCGAAAGCTGTTATGCTCGCATTGTCGAAGATAGGCGCCTTGGGCGCGGCGGACGTTTCCGCTCCGCGGCCTGTCCACAGGCGCTCAATTTCCTGCCGGTCCGTGCCGCCCATCTTTATGGACATGTCGTGGATATGGATGATGCGCTTGCCGTCGGCGTACATGAAAGCGTCGGCTATGGCGTAGGGGCTGCCGTCGCCGGCCTGGTAGCCTATTTCTTTTACGATGATCTCGTACATCGCTTTTTTCGTGGAGGGGAGAACCTGCCCGCGGCATTCCAGGCGGCTGGTGACTCCGGGCACCGGCTCGTACCAGCAGCCGCCCGCCTCGGCCACCCAGCCCAGGCGCAGGAGGAAAATGCGGAAGGTGTGGAGGCAGCATTCGTACATCAGCGTGCCCGGCATCACGTGGTCGTCGATGAAATGGCAGGCGAGGTGCCAGTCGTCGGGATGAATATCCATCTCGCCCTGGATGCTTCCCAGCCCGTAGCGGCCGCCCTGCGGGGAAAGTTCGAGGATCCGGTCAACAAGCTTCATTTTCCCGCCGGGAAGGCCTACTGGGTTAGTCAGGGCCAGGCCTTCGAAAGCCGCGCCGAAACAGTCCGCGTACCTGCCCTCGCGCAGGGCGGTTACCCCGGCGTCGTCAAAAGATTCCGTCCCGCCGCCCAGGGGCGCCGGGGCTTTCCAGCCGGCGGAAGTTCTGCCCGGGGCCCGGGCGGTTTCCTCGTCGGTCAGGACCACGCCTTTGCCCTTGGCCAGTTCCTCGTCGGTGAAGAAGCCCGCGCAGCCTTTTTTCATGCTGAGCAGCGGTCTGCCGTCCACGGTGCTTTCGTAATTGAAGAAGAAAAGCCAGATGTCTCCGTGCTGGGCGAAGCGCTCGATGTTTATATCGTAATGGATGACCTGGCCCGGGCGGGGCAGGCCCTGGTGGAAAGTCACTTCGGCGTCAAGCAGGCGGTAAACGGCCTTGCCCTTTGTGCGGCCGTCGATGCCGAGGTAGCCGCAGAGGAACAGGTCCGCCTGGCCGGCTTCGACGGCGATGCAGGTGGGGATACGGCCGCAGTCCAGGTACCAGGCCCCGGGCTTGACGTCATGCTCGGTGACTACTTTGCCGGAGGTCATGGACCCGGCTTCCCCGCGTACGCTCAGGATCCGGTCCACCAGCATCAGAGGCTCGTCGGGCAGGCGCACCCGCGTCGGGTAAGCGTCGGCGGAGGCGAACTTTGCGCCCAGGACTTTGGCGATAGAGCCTGTGGCGAATTCAAGGCACTGCTCGCGGGTCATGAAAACTTCCGCAGGAGCTTTTGCGGGCTGGCTGGTAAAGGACGGTGAAAGGGCCGAAACGGGAGCAGGCGGGGCGCCGCCCATGGAGTTCAGAAGGGTATTCTGGAAGGCTATGTTCTTTGACTGGATCTCGGTAAAATTATTTGACAGCCTTAAAAAGACCTCGTGAGCCCTGGCTTTAGCGGCGGTGGCGGCGGAAAAATTCTGAAGGTAGGCCGGGGCGGAAGCCGGCTGAGCGGCCGGGCGGGGGGCCTGTCTGACGGCCGGAACGGGGGCCGGAGCGGGCTTAGGCGCGGTTTTAAGCGCTGGCGGCTGCGCCGGAGGAGGCAGGGAGGCGGCCGGGGCGTCGGCAACCGCTGCCCAGGCTTTGCCGGGCTGCCAGTTAAATTTTACAGGAGGAGGCACGGAGAGCGCGGCGCGCAACATCGGTTTTTCGGGAGGCGGGTCGCGGTGGCCCGCCGCCAGCGTCGCGCGCCCGTAAAGCGCTTCCAGGTCCACCGGGGCTCTCTCGGCTATTAGCCTGGCGAGCAGGCGCAGGATCGTTCCCGTTTCGCCCTGGTTCTTCACGCAGGCGGATTTAGCCAGGTGGGGCTGGGCGCCGAGGATCTTGTCTATCATCCTGGTGCAGGAGGCCTGCGGGCCGAGCTCTATGAAGACCCTGGCGCCGTCCTCGTAGGCGCGGCGCACCAGCGAGGGGAAATCGAGGCTGTGGATGGCTTGCGCCACTATCGAGTCGGCCGCGCTCTCGCGGGTGACTTCGTAGGCTTTCTTCCAGGCGCCGCTGTAAAAGCGGACACCCGGGGGCGGGGTGGTCGGGAAGAGGTGAAGATCGCGGTATTTTTTTTCGACCAGCTTCGCCGCCGCGAAATGCACGGTGGAAACGCCCTGGAGCGGCAGGAAAACGCAGCCTAGCCCTTCAACGAGGGAGTTGACCGCCTGCCGGTAGCCGCCCACGACGCATTCGAGCGGGGCGTTCACTATCAGAAGGGCCGCGCGCTCGGCCCCCTTCAGCGCCATGCGGACGTTTTCAGCGGGGCGGTCGATCACGCCCAGGACCCAGTCCACCTTCTCGTCCTTCGGCATGTTCCAGAAGCGGCGGGCCACGTCGCACGGGCCGGCGAGGTCGCTTACGAAAAGGCTGGATTCGTTGATGCGCCTGAGCATCTCGTCGCGCGCGGTCCAGGTCCGCGTGGCGAAAAGCCCGGCCGTCTCGCCCAGGCTGTAGCCTACGATGAAGGCGGGTTCCACGCCGAGGGAGCGCACCAGGTCGCTGACCGCCGCCCCGTGGGCCACCGAGCCGAAGATCATCGACTTATAATCGTCCACTATCTCGCGCTCGGTCTCTTCCTGCCAGCCTGCGTCCCACAGGAGCCTCCACGGGACAAAATAGTTCGGGACCAGCTGGCTGCGCAGGTAGCCGTTCTCCGCGTCGAGGCGGCGGGGGATCTCCGGCCACTGGGTCCACAGCTCGCGGCCCATGCCTATATACTGGTTGCCTGAGCCGGGGAAAACGAAAGCGATATTTTCCTTCCTCGCCTGCCCGGCGGGGGAGTAGAAGATCCTGTCGCGGAATAAGGTTTTATCGGGCGCGGCCCGGAGCCCGGCCTCGGCTGAATCGGCAAGGGAGGCAAGTTCTTCCCGGTCGCGGGCGAGCAGGACGCAGGCGCATTTCTTTCCCGGCCGCGCGCCGGTATGGGCGAACCAGGTCCGGGCCAGCTTTTCAATATTAGCCCCGGGCGCCTGCCGGGAAAGCCAGGTGCGCAGGTCCCCCAGGCCGGCCAGTATCCCGGCGCAGTCTTCGTCCTCTATGGCGAACAGCGCCTCCGCGCGCGCGCCCAGCGGCTGGCGCCGCTCCAGGAGCGTTTGCTCATTGTCGGCGGCTATCTCCAGGCCCTCCATCACTACATGGCCGCAGTTGCCGTCGCGGCCCAGCGCGCTCACGCCGGCCCGGCGCGGGCCTTCGGCGCGGTTGCGCAGCCAGTATTGCGGCTGCAGCGGGATATGGAATCTTTTTTTAGCCCGGGCCAGTTCGGCCAGGGGGGAGATCTTCATCAGCGGCGGGAGGATCTCCTGGTAGAGAGCGAGGGCGGTCTTGACCACTCCCGCCAGCCCGCAGGCGGCGCCGGTATGGCCTATCACGGGCTTGGCCGAGCCCAGGGCGCAGGGAAGCTGGGCGGAGGAAATCCCGTAAAAATCCGTAAGCGCTTCGGCTTCCACCGCGTCTTCGGCCGGAGTTCCGCTGCCGTGGGTTTCGAGGTAGCCGATAGTGGACGGGTCTACCTGCGCTTCGCCGTAGGCCTCCCTGAGCGCGGAGGTGTAGGCCTGCGCGCCGGGGGCGTTCTTGTCGACTCCTCCCCCGGAGGCGAACCCCAGCCCCTTTATCACGGCGTAAACGCGGTTGCCGTCGCGGACGGCGTCGTCGAGGCGCTTCAGGATAAGGGCGGCGGCGCCTTCGCCCGCGCAGGTTCCGGCGGCGGCGCCGTCGAAAGGCCGCGGGGCGGCGCGGGGGGAGCCGGGATCAGCGGCGCGGGGGTCGCCGTCGATGGAGACCGCGCCTACGATGGCGGTGTCGAGCTCCCCGGCGCGCAGCGCCCTTACGCCGGCTTCGAGGGCCCGCAGGCCGGAAGTCTCCTCGCTGGAAATGGTGAAGCTGGGGCCCCCGACGTGGAATTCCCTGGCTATTCGGCTCGCGACTATGCCGCCCAGGGCGCCCATGGTGCGGTTCGCCGTCAGTTCCGGGCCGGCCATATCGCGCAGCCCCGTCACAAGATCTTTTTCTTCTTTTTCGGAAAGGGTCCAGCCCTGCTCCGCGGCGTGCTTGCGCGCGGTCTCCAGCAGGGACCAGCGGAAATGGAAATTGGTCGTGTTCAGGTCGAGGCCGAGGCCGATAAAGACGCCGGCGTTCTCCAGGCCTTTATCTCCCGGCGAACTGTCGGCCACCGCCTTCGCGGCCACGTCGAGCATAAGCTGCTGCTGCGGCAGCATCTCCTCCAGCTCCCTGGGAGGGATCCTGTAGGCGTCCGCGGCTACTCCGACTTCGCGCAGAAAAAAGCCTTTATCCGCCTCGGGCAGGCCGCGGCGCCGCTCCGCGGGCAGCTCCGCCGGGAATTCAGCGGAGCCTCCCAGGACGGCCTCCTGGAATTCCCTCAGGCCCGCGAGCGAACCGAAGCGGGCCTCCATGCCCACTATCGCCACAGGGGCGGGAGCGGCAGGAGCGGCTTTTACGGCGGGCAGCCGGGCAGCGGGCGAGAAAGTTCCGGCGTATTCCTCCACCAGCACGTGGGCGTTTATGCCGCCGAAGCCGAAAGCGCTGACGGCGGCGCGGCGCGGCGTTTTGCTGTCGCGGGCGGCCCAGTCCTCGCAGACGCTCTGCACGCGGAAAGGGCTGCCCGCGATCTTCACTTTCGGCCCGGGCTTCGAGAAATTCGCGGTCGGGGGCAGGCTCTTGTTCTTGAAGGCCAGCAGGACCTTCATCATCCCGGCGGCGCCGGCCGCGGTGAGGAGGTGGCCGACATTGGACTTTACCGAGCCGAGCGCGCACTGGCCCGCGCTCCAGCCTCGTTCGCCCCAGAGAGTTTTCAGGCTTTCGACTTCCACGGGATCCCCGGTAGGAGTTCCGGTGGCGTGGCACTCGATGAGATCTATCTGCGAAGGGGAGAGCCTGGCCTGGCGGTAGGCCGCGCGCATGGCGTACAGCTGGCCGGCGGTATTCGGGGCCAGCAGGCTGCCGCCTATATCGTTGGAAAGGCCTATGCCGGTTATGACGCCGTAGATCTTGTCCCCGTCGCGCACCGCGTCGGAGAGGCGCTTGAGGATGAACATGCCGGCGCCCTCGCCCACTACCAGCCCGTCAGCGGCGGCGTCGAAAGGCGACGGCAGGCCGGAGGGAGAGAGCGCGCGCAGCTGGGAGAAGCCCATCTGGGTGTAGAGGCTGGCCGGGCGGGAGACGCCGCCGGTAAGCATGGCATCGGCGCGCCCGGACCGCAAAGCGTCCACGGCCAGCTTTATGGCGTAAAGCGAGGAGGCGCAGGCGGCGTCCAGCGTGAAGCTGCCGCCGGAGAGGCCGAGCGCGCGGGCTATGACCGCGCCGGGGAGGCCGGCGGCGCAGCGGTTGAGGGGATCCGTCTTTGTGTTTAAAGAGGTCAGGCTGCGGCCGAAAGCCGCCTTTTCGAAAGCCGGCAGCAGGGTTTCCCGGGCAAGGGCCGAAACCGAGTCCGTGGGGAGGACTATATTGCCGATGATGACGCCGGTGCGGGCGCGGTTTATCTTTTTCTGGTCCGCGTCGTAGAAAGCCTGCTTCGCGGCGTGAAGGGCCAGGTGGAAGACCGGGTCGAGTTTCTCGATAAAGGTCTCGCGCAGGTCCAGCCCGGACGGGTCCAGCTTGAAATCTTCCACGAAACAGGCCTTAAGGGAATAGACCTTGTCCGGGGCGCCCTTCCGCGGGTCGAAGACGTCCGCGGGGGAAAGGCTCCAGCGGCCCGCCGGGGCGTCTTTAGCCGAGCAGGTCCCTTCCGAAATATTCTTCCAGAAGCGCGCAAGGTCGGGCGCGCCGGGGAAAATCCCCCCGGCGCCGACAATGGCTATGGGCTGCTGTTCGGTCATCATTATCCAGTCGGCCTTTTACTTATAAAGGCGGCTTTGCGGCGCCGTTACCGGCGCGTAGCGTCCTGCCGTTTAAACCGCCGCTTCCGTCAGCGTTTTTTTCAGGAAAGCCGCGTTAAGTGATTTATCTATGGTGCATTCGTAGCCTTCCATGCGGGCCACGAGAGTCCCTTTATCGTCTACAAAATCGATATCGGCCGCGGCTCCGTACTCCGCGGAGCGCGTTACGCGGGCGATGACCCGGACGCCGCCGGCCGGGAAGGCGCTGAACTGCCTGTAGGCGGCCGCGGAGTTCGGCAGCGAGCAGGCGCCGGAATTTTCCACGGTCCAGAGTATCATGCCCTGGAAAGCGGCGTCGAGGGCGGCGGGATCGGCCAGCCAGCGGTCGCGCAGCGGGTGCCGCGTCCAGGAACCGGGAGGCAGCGAAGCGGAAGCGTCCAGGACTATCCCCTTGTCAGAAACGCCCGCTACCGAGCGGATGAAGCGCATGTCCTCGCCGTGGAAAAGGATCTCCCCGTAAACCTGCTCCATCGAGCGGGCATAAGGCTTGAGGGCGAATTCAGGCGCCGGGGCGGCGGCTCGCGGAAGGGCCGCGGCGAGGATCATCTCGGCTCCGGCGTGGAGTTCACCGTTGGAGCCTCTAAGTTCGGCGGCTACCGCGAAAAAGCCGTCTTTCTTCACGGCTTTGCCGGCCCTGGCCGAAAGTTTGCAGGGCCCGGCGCCGAGGACAATGCCCTTGTAGATCTTCAGGTCGTTGAAGCCGTGGAAAATAAGGCCGGGGTTGCCGTGGAGGGCGCCGTGCGCCAGCCACTCGGTAAGAATAGCGGTCGGAACTACGGCCTTGCCGTTGATCACGTGCGAGCGCAGGAAAGGGTAATCCTCTACGGAAACGGAGACCTCGAAGGCCGCCGCGGAGCCGGCGGCCGCCGGAGTCTCGGGCGAAAGGGTTTTTACGGGGCGCGCGACTACGACCACTTCCACCGCGCCGCTGCCGGAGGCGAGTTCGTTCACGAGGAATTTCCCGCCTTCCTCCAGTCCGATGACGCCGACGCCCTCTTTAGCGAACAGGGCCTTGAGGCCGTCGTTCACCATGCCGCCGTCCCACGGGCCCCAGTTGAACGAAGCCACGCGGCAGTCGGGCAGGCGGCGGGCTATGAGCCGCGCCGTTTTGTTAAGGACCTCGTTGGCCATCGCGTAATCGCACTGGCCGGTGCGCCCGAAGCGCGCCGTGGAAGAGGAGTAGAGCGCCAGGACTTTGAGCTTTTGCAGGTCCAGGGCGGCGAGTACATTTCGCAGCCCGCCTACCTTGGTGTCGAAGACGGAGTCGAACTGCTCCGCCGTCTTGTCCAGGATGAATTTGTCGGCCAGCACTCCCGCCCCGTGGACGAAACCGCGTACTGGGCCAAGGTCTTTATTTATCTTTTCGATAGCCGCCCGGACGGCTTTCGCGTCCCGTATGTCCGCGGAAAAATAGACCGCGCGGGAGCCGGCGGCTTCAAAGCGGTTCAGCTGGGCCCTGACTTCCCGGGCCGCCGTTATTTTTCTGCACTCCTCTCCGGCCGCCCTGGGCGTCATCGAGGGGTTGCGGGAGATAAGCGTCCTTTTTATATCGTTTTCCGTGCGGCAGCCGGCCAGCCAGGCTTCTTCGGCGGCCGGCAGCGGCCTGCGGCCCAGGATGGCCAGCTTCGGCCCGCAGGCTTCAGCCAGGGCGGCGGCGGCTTCGGCCGTGACGCCGCGGGCGCCTCCGGTGATAAGGACCACGTCGCCTTTTTCAAGCGGCAGCTTTCCGCCTTTCACCTGCTCGGACGCGCTGGTCAGAACTACCTTGCTGCCCGTTTCGGAGATACCCATCTCTACCGGGCTTTTGAAGAAAAGCTCGTCGGCTAAGGTCTGCGCTACGGACACGGTGTGGCTCCAGTCCGAGGCCGCGTCCAGGGCGCGGCAGGAAACTTCCGGCCATTCGCGCGCCGCGGTCTTGGCCAGGCCGGCGAGACCGCCGTAAACGGGGTCCTGCTCCGACTTCAGGCCCGAGATGCCGAAAGCTCCGTCGAGGCGCGAGACCGTCATCAGGCAGGCGCCGGAGTTCTTCCCGGCCGCGCGCAGCGCGGGCCCCGCCAACTGCGCCAGGCGGAAAGCTTTCTTGAGGAAAGCTTCGGAATCCCCGGTCCAGAAAGACTTCTTCGCCAGTTTCTCGGCGGGGGCTAGTATGACCAGCCCTGCCAGGCCGTCCCTGGCGTTAAGCGTGTCCGGGTCGGTCAATGAAACTTTTTGCGCCTTATAGCCGCGTTCAGAGAGGTTCCTGACTACGGCCCCGGAGAGTTCCGAACCGTCATCGGTTACCCAGACCGGCAGGTTCTTGTTCAGCGCCAGTTTCTCCCTGGTTTCGGCAGGATCGAGATCGGCGAGCTTCAGGATCTCCCTGGTTATTTCGCCCGCTTCGGCTTTGATAGAAGAGGCGGGCGCGGCCGGCAGTTCGGCCGCCGGCGCCTGCGGCGCTCCGGCGGTGAGGAAAGCGGTGACCTGGCGGAGCGTGCGGATGGAACCGAGCTGCTCCGGGGTGATGCGAGGGGCGGAGGGCAGTTTTTCCTGGAGCTCCGAGAGGATGGCTACGCGCTTGATGGAGTCGATGCCCAGGTCGGACTCCATGTCCATGTCCTGGTTCAGGGACGCGGCGGGGTAGCCGGTCTGCGAGGAAACTATGGAAAGGAGCACCTGGGAAACCTCCGCTGAATCCGCGGCGGCGGGGGCCGGCTGCGCGGCGGTTGTCGGCATTCCCGCCGAAAGGAAAGCGGTAACCTGGCGGAGCGTGCGGATGGAGCCGAGCTGCTCCGGGGTGATGCGCGGGGCGGAGGGGAGCTTCTCCTGGAGCTCCGAGAGAATGGCTACGCGCTTGATGGAGTCTATGCCGAGGTCGGACTCCATGTCCATATCCTGGTTCAGGGACGCGGCGGGGTAGCCGGTCTGCGAGGAAACTATGGAAAGGA
>CAZUQT010000118.1:0-9641 GCA_964622585.1 uncultured Elusimicrobiaceae bacterium
CGCGGCCTTCGCTGAAATTCGGAACGCATTCGACAAATTTTCCCATAGAACCTCCATAAGCGCGGGCTCGGTAAAACCCGCATAATATAGATAATTATAGCTAAAATGTGAGGAGGACGGAAAGACCGGGGCCCTTCAAAAGCGAAAACCCGCTTTTGGCGGGTTTTCGCTTCCCCAGATTACGGGGAGTTTTTTTTGGAGGTCGCCTATGGCTGACGTCCGAACATATTGTAGCAGGCAAACCTTGACTTGTCAAGGGGCTTTCTTATCTTTCCAGACGCCGTAAGTGACCACGAACATAATGTTAAAGCTGTCCGCCGAATCCAGGCTGAGATTGGTCCCTTTCATATTGAAAATATGATGCCAGCGCAGGTCCAGGCCGGCCATGGTTTCCCACCAGAAGGGGTACGAGATCCCCCCGCCCAGATTGATCCCGCCGCTCGAGCCGGAATCAGAACCGTACCGGACGCCCGCGGAGGTGAAAGGCTGCTGCTTCCACTGGTAGATCCCCGCGCCAAGTATGCCGTAATAAAGTTTGTTCCCCTGCGGGAAGGACGCTTTCAAAAAAGGCGTGAGGGAAAAAACTTTCACCTTCAGGTCGCTCATGACCCGGTGCCGGTGGCTCATCGCATAGGAGGACTCCACCCCCAGGCTCAGCAGGGCGTCTATCCTTTTTGAAGCCGCGAGACTGGCGATATGAGAGGGCTTGAAACCCGCTTCCGTATCCCCCCAGTGCCCGCCGAAAGGGAGCGACCAGCCGTAGCCGCCGGAAATATAGCCGGCGAGGTAGCGCGTCGGCTCCGGCAGGTCCCCCAGGTCGGGGAGGTTCTGGGCGCCGGCCGGCAGAGCGCAGGCGGCAAGCAGGAAAGCGAGCAGCAGTCTCATCTGCCCGCCCCGGGCACTACGCCTATCCCGGCTTTTACGCGGTCGAGGGAGTAAACCCCGTCTTTCGAAAGAAAGGAGGCGCCGCGCATTCCGCTGTCTTTTATGAAGAAGGGCGTATCCAGGTCTATAAAATCGAAGCCGCCCAGCCCGCCGGCGAAATGCGCCGCCGCCGCGGAGGCAAGTTCGCTCTCAAGCATCTCCCCCATCATAAGCTTGATGCCCGAGGCGCGGGCCAGCGCCCAGACCTCGCGCGCCCGCAGGAAGCCCAGCTTGGTGAGCTTTATATTCACGGCGGTCACGGCTTTTTTCCGGATCAGGTTGAAGACGTCGTCGAGGGAATAGGCCGACTCGTCCGCGCAGACCGGCATGGGCAGGCGCTTCGAAAGCCAGGCCAGCCCGTCGATATCGTCCTTGGGCACCGGCTGCTCCAGGACCTCCGGGCGGATCCCGCGGCGCGCCAGGTCTTTTATGAATTTCTCCGCTTCGCGCGCGCCGTAGGCGCAGTTCGCGTCGAGATAAATAGCGCAGCCCGGCGCCGCTTTCTTCACCGCTTCGAGGCGCCTGAAATCCTCGTCCATGTCGGAGCCGGTCTTCACCTTGAAGATACGGAAGCCGCCGCGCCGCATCTTCAGCGTGAAGTCGTAGGCCGCGGCCGCGCCGCCTATCACCACGGTGATGTCCGTCTTCAGGCGCGGCGCTTTCCCCCCGAAAAATTTATAAAGCGGAACGCCCTGCAGGCGCGTCGCCAGGTCGAGCAAGGCCATCTGCGCGGCGGCCAGGGCGGCCCTGTTGCCGTCCAGCGCGCCTTCCAGCAGGCACATCGCGACCAGGTAGTTGGCCGCGTCGCGCCCGGCAAGGAGCTCACCCGGCCTGCGCAGGCTCTTGACGGTGCGCGCGCGGGTCTCCCCGGTGATATGCGTGGCGATCGCGGCCTCGCCGAAGCCCTTTATCCCCCCGGCCGCCTCGAGAGTGAAGAGCACGTTCTCAAGGCTGCGGTGGCTGCCGCTCGAGATCGTGAAAGGGGTAAAGAGCTCGGCGTCGAACTCCCTCACCGAAAACTTTTTTATAACGGAGTCTTTCATAAAGTTTTTTCCTTGCCGCCCGTGACTTCGCGGCCCAGTATCATCAGCGCGACCACTATCAGGAAAATAAGCACGCTCTGCGCCAGCAGCAGCCAGGTTCCGGCGGTGGAAGCCGTGTGGCGTATGTTCCAGGCGCCCAGCCCGAGGCAGATATTAAGCACGACTATAAAGCCCACCGTCTGCTCCACGCTCATGCCGAGCTTCATCAGCCGGTGGTGGAAATGGTCCTTGCCGGCGTACTCCAGCCATTCCTTCACGCTTCTCACGCTGCCGTTGCGCACGCGGGAGATAGTGGTGTAGATGATGTCGAAAATAGGGATGCCCAGGATCAGCAGCGGGGTGGAAATGGAAACGGCGGGGTTGTCGGTGGCCCAGCTGCCGTAAAGCGCGAGGCAGCCGAGGATGAAGCCGATAAAAGTGGAGCCTGAGTCGCCGAGGAAGATCCTGGCCGGGCGCCAGTTCATGCGCAGAAAGCCGAAGCAGGCACCGGCGAGCGCCGCCGAGATGAAGGAAAGCGGGTACTGGTTGGACTTCCAGCCTATCCCCAGGAACAGAAGCGCGCAGACCGCGCCCATGGTGGAGGCCAGCCCGTCTATCCCGTCCATAAAATTAAAAGCGTTCACTATCCCGACCAGCCAGATCACGGAAAGAAAGGTGGAAATGGCCAGCCCGAAGGGGAGCTTCGTCGGCAGGCTGAGGTGCAGGCCGAAAAAGGTTACCGCGAGCGCGGCCGCCGTCTGCCAGAAAAGGCGGGTCCTGGCGGAAAGGCCCTTCCAGTCGTCGAAGAAACCGAGAACGAAAATTATGGTCCCGCCAAGCATGATCCCGTAAATTTCCCTGGAGAACTGCTGGTTGCGGATTATAGCGGCCATGAAACCAAGGAACACCGCCGCGCCGCCGATGCGCGGAACCGGGGAAACGTGCATTTTGCGGGCGCTGGGAATATCGATGGCCCCGATGCGCCCGGCCAGCCAGGCGCTGGCGGGGGTCAGCAGGAAGACGGCCGACATGGAGATCAGGAAGATATAGGACCAGCGCAGGCCCTCGGTCCAGGTCCAGGCCGAAAAGCCGCCGGGCGGGAGCAGCGCAAGCAGCAGCGCCAGGACGACAAAGGAGAAAACGCCTCCTTCTCGCCGTATCATTTGCAGCCCAGCAGGTGGTCCAGGAGCAGGCGGCGGGAGACGAAGCCTTCCGCGTATTTCACCCTGTCCTGGTAGCCGCGGAAGATGGCCGCGGCCTTGGCGCTTTCCACGATGGAGAGATTTTTCACCCGGGTCTTGTAGACCTGGGAACTGTGGCATTTCAGAAGCGCCACTTTTTTAGCGATGACCGGGCCGATATCCGTGAAAATGCCCGGGTTGAAATCCATGGTCGTGGGCACTTCATAGAAAAGCAGATTCTTCATGTAGCGCGCCGCGGTCTCCACCGCCAGGGCCACGTTGCGGTGGTCCTGGTGAGTGTCGGAGGAGTGGTTCACAAAAACGAGGTCCGGCTTTATAGCCTCTATGCGCTCCTCTACGGCGCGGATAAGTTCCCGGTTCAGGGTTACTCCGGTATCTTCGAAGCCGCCCCAGTGCAGTTTCGCCTTAAGCATCGCGGCCGAGCGCTCCTGCTCGGTCTGCCGCAGCTGCGGGTCCCCGCCGACGGAGCCGCAGGTCATGACCAGCATATGTATCTTGTGGCCCTTCCGGGCCAGCTTGTAGAAAGTTCCGCCGCAGCCTATTTCCAGGTCGTCGGGATGCGCGCCGATTCCGAGTATTTTCATAAGTTCAGGGTCTTCCCGCAGGAGTTACCTGCTGCTTTCCACGCCTTCCGTCACCAGAGCTTCCGTTATCTCGTGCTCGCCCTTGGAGAAGGCCGCCAGCATGCTCATGTTGGCGATATTGTTTATCCACCGCGGTATGCCTCCGGAGCGCTCATAGATCAGCTCCATGGACCTCTCGGTGAAAATATTCCCGACAAGGCCCGCCACTTCGAGCCGGTGCGTGATGTATTTCACGGTCTCCTCGTAATTAAGCGGTTTAAGGTGGTAGCTGAGCGTCACGCGCTGGCTGAACTGCTTGTTGGAGTCCAGCTTCTCCTTCAGCTCCGGCTGGCCGCTCAAGATCAGCGTCAGGAGGAAGCGCGTCTCGGTCTGGAAGTTCATCAGCAGGCGCAGCTCCTCGAAAACGTTCTCGTCGCCTATCAGCTGGGCCTCGTCTATGGCGACCACGACGTGCTTTCCGTCGTGCATCGTGTCCTGGAGGAAGCGCTCGATCCCCATCAGCACGTCTTCCTTCCTGGCGGGGACATTATAGCCGGTAAAATTATGGAGGATTATCTTCAGCAGCCCCAGGTCGTCCAGGCGCGGGTTCTGCACGAAGGAAAAAACATAGCCCTTCTTCCTGAACTGCCGCTCCAGGGCCTTCAGGATGAGGGTCTTCCCGGTGCCGTAAGCCCCGGTAATGACCGCGCAGGCCTTCTTCTCCTCCACGACGTAGGAAAGCCGCGAGAAAGCTTCCTCATGGTTCTCTGATTCGAAGAAAAATTCGGTATCCGGGGTATTCTCGAAAGGAAGTTTCTTCAGGTTCCAATGCTTCTGGTACATAAACGATATTTAAATATATATGGGGCCGGAAAGCAAGAAAGCAAAAGTGCCGGAAAAAGAAAAAGCCGCGCTTCCGCGGCCGCCCCTTTATCTTACGCCTGCTTCGGTTATCTGACCCAGACCGAATAACCCTGACCTTCGGCCGCGGTTTTCCAGCCCGCCCCGGGATCCCACATTCTGTCTCCCAGCCTGACCGCGACCTTACCGTCGATAAAAGCGGCGTAGAGCCCCTGCTCGGCTTTCACTATGCCTACGGCGCTGGAGGAAGTTATCCCGGCCCCGCGGCGTATCTTTATCAGCGCCGAAAGAGGCTCCTTGAGCCCCCAATCGAAGAAATGGGGCCAGTAAACGCAGGGGACGCCCGGGTGGGTAAGTATGTAGGCGTAGCCGGCCATCACCTTGTCCGAAGGGAAAGGCCAGGCTTTGTCCTTCAGCTTCCCCCCGGGGCTCGGCCCTGTGTCGTGATTATCGATAAAGGTCACGGCGTTGGACGGCCACCAGCCGATAAGTCCTGAGGGGCGCCCGGTGGCGTCGGAAAGTCGCCAGTATTCCCCGGAACTTACGGCGGCCTGCAGGATGCCCTTGGTGGTAAAGTCGAAAACCTTTATCTCGCCGTTCACGGAATCTATCCAGTCTACCGAGGCCTGGCGGTGGGCGTCGGTATCGTTCAGGTCGAAGTCGTCCCAGATCTCGGCCACGGCGAAAGAAGGCGCGCTGGCCCTGTTATAGGCCAGCAGGTAGGCCGGGGAGAAGCCGCGCGCGTAATCGTAGCGCCACCCGTCGTAGCCTGGGCTGTTCTTGAGGCCCGGAAGCCAGGATTTGTAGAAGTCCTGGACATAGCGCCTGGTATGGTCGATATCCCTCGCGGCGTGAAAACCTTTGCCGGTATCGGGCGCGCCTGTTCCCTGGCCCCACTCGTCGTCGGAACAGACCGAGTCCGGGCTCCAGGCCGGCGCGGCGAAATCCGCCCAGCCTTTCACGCCCACGCGGTGGTTCGCGACTATATCGGCTATAACCCTTATCCCGGAAGAATGCAGCGCCTTAACCGCCGAATTCAATTGCGCCGCCGTGCCGTAGCTGGAATCCTGCAGCTCCAGCTTGCGGGGCATATAGCCTTCCGGGGCGAGCGAATCCGAAGACGGAGGAAGCCAGACCAGGTCGATGCCGGCCCTCGAGAGTTCGCCGGCGCGCTTCCCGACCTCGCCCCACCAGGGGGCGGTCTTCCAGGAAGTCCAGTGGAAGCCCTGTATCATCACGGTGGACTCCCCGCTCTTGGCGGCAAACAAAGGGACGCACTGGCTAAAAGCCAGGCCGGTAAAAAGCAAAAAGACGGCAAGGAAGTTCTTTCTCATCCTTACCTAATTTTTAGCAGATTTTGAAGTAATGTCAAGGGCCGAACGGGAAAGGCCTTATCCCAGCTTCTTCCTGAGGTAGTCCGCCCGGAAAGCGTCGCGCTCCGCGGGGCTGAGCTCCCGCCCGGCCGCGGCCTGGATATGCGCCGGCTGCATCAGAAGCGTCACCTGGTTGAAAGTGCTGAAATCCAGCCCCATGTTCCAGCCCATGGCGGCGCCCATGCGGGCGAGCGAGATATTCTGCATGAATTCCTCGTAGGAGAGGCTGCGGGCGTGCTTCAACAGGCCCAGCGCCCTGAAGACGGTATCCTCCGTCTTAAGCTTCAGCGGGGCTTTCAGCAGCGCCTCCCGGGCGGAGATCTCCTGGCGTATCAAGTTGCGTATGACCCGGTCTATATTAGTACAGAAGTCTTCTTCGGGGCGGCCGAGACAGGTGGCGTTGGAGATCTGGTAGAAATCGCCCAGCACGTAAGTGCCCTCGCCGTAGATCCCGCGCGCCGTTACGCCCAGGTGGGAGAGGCTTTCGAGCACCTGCGGCATCTGCCCCAAGCGTGAAAGAGCGGGCAGGTGGGCCAGGCAGGAAACCCTCATCCCGGTGCCGGTGTTCGTAGGACAGGCGGTCAGGAAGCCGAACCTGGGGCGGAAGGCGAAAGGCAGTTCCCTCCCCAGCGCCTCGTCCAGCTTCAGGGCGGCCTTGAACGCCTCCTCGATGGCGAAGCCGGCGTTGAGGCACTGCAGGCGCAGATGGTCCTCTTCGTTTATCATCGCCGAGAGGTCCTCGTCGTTAGCCACCACCGCCCCCGCGGGCAGCACGGCCGAGGCCAGCGCGTGCGAGACGTGGTGCCTCTCCACAAGGAAGCGCTTGTCGAGCGGGCCCAGAGCTTCTATCTTGAAATAATGGCCTTTCGGGAACAGGCCGGTCCTCTTCGCGGCGGCCAGGGCCAGGCGGCGTATTTCCGCCAGCTGGCGCGGCTCGGCGCGGTTGGGAAAGGGAAAGCCCTCCAGGTTCCGGGCGAAGCGCACCCGGGTGGAGAAGATCATGTCCGGCCAGGCGCCGCGGGCATTGGCCCAGGTCACGTAGGGGCGGAAGGTTTTAATCGCGTCCACGCGGTCCCTCCAGCTGCTTTATGGCGTCCCGCAGACGGGCCGCTCCCTCGAAATCCTCTTTCGCCACGGCGTCGTGCAGCGCGCCGCGCAGCTCTTCGAGGCGCCGCGCGGTTTCCGCCTTTGAAAGTTTAAGCGCGGGGCCGCCCTGATAAACGCGCCCCAAATGCTGCGAAGCGCCGTGGATCCTGGACATAAGCTCGCCGAGCTGCGTCTCGAAGCTGAGGTAACAGTCGGGGCAGCCAAGGCGGCCGGTCTCTTTAAATTCGGAATATTTAAGGCCGCAGGCGCCGCAGCGGAGGGTCTTTTTTTCGGGCGGCAGGAAATCCTTGAAATAGCCGCTCATATTCCCGACTATATCGGAGATATTGAAGGCTCCGGTCTCGAGGCCGAACCCCATCCCTTTCTTCGCGGCGCAAGCCGGGCACAGGTGCAGCTCCGTGACCTTGTTGTTTACGGCGAGCTTGAGGAAAACCACGGCGTTCTTCTCGCGGCATTCTTCACACAGCATTTGTCAGCTTCCCCCCGCCCATGCGCAGCATCCTGTCGGCGCGGCGGGCCGCTTCCTCGTTATGGGTCACCATCAGCACCGCGGAGCCCTCGGCGGCCGCGCGCCTCAGGTCGTCCAGGATCACGCCGGAATTATGCCGGTCCAGGTTCCCCGTCGGCTCGTCGGCGATCAGCAGGGCCGGGCCGTTGCGCAGCGCCCGCAGCATGGCCGCGCGCTGCTTCTCCCCGCCGGAGATCTCCATCGGGAATTTATGCGCGATGACCTCAAGGCCGAAGCGCTTCAGCAGCTCCAGGCCGCTGCCGGGCACGCTCCCGCCCAGCAGCCGGGCCGGCATCTCTATATTTTCAAGCACCGTAAATTCAGGCAGGAGCGAATCGAACTGGAAAACGAAGCCGATATTCTTAAGGCGCAGCACGGCCCGCTCGGCCTCGTCCAGGTCCTCCAGCCGCCGGCCGAAAAGCTTTATTTCCCCGCTGTACGTGTCGTCCAGCAGGCCGATGATATTGAGGAAGGTGGACTTCCCGGAGCCCGACGGGCCGACGATGGAAACGAATTCCCCTTTCGAAATGGAAAAGTCGAGCTCCTCGAGCACGATTATCTGCTCGTGCCCCTGGGTGTAGGCCTTGCTCAGCCCGGAGATCTCAATAATCTTTTCCATCAAAATTTCCTTTCAGCCTCCCCGGAGGGACAGGCACGGGATTGCCCTACGCCCCCTTTGCGGATGGGAGGCTCCAGCCGCTTCGGCTGGAGGGAAACCACGCAAGGGTTTCCTCTTTCAGGGGGCGGAGGGTAAGCCCGTGACGGTCCCGAACCCTATCCATAGCGTATCGCGTCTATCGGGCTGACCTTCGAAGCCCGTAGCGCCGGGTAGACCGAGCTAAGCATGCACAGCGCGTAGCTCACCGCGGCGGTGGCCAAAATGTTCCAGAGCTTTAGCTCGACCGGGACCTTCGTGACGTAATAGATGTCCGCCGGCAGCTCCACCACCGGGTAGACCGAGATGAAGACCGAGATCCCGACGCCGAGCAGCACGCCCAGGGTTATCCCCGTAAGCGCTATCAAATTGCCCTCCCAGAAGAAGACGCGCCTGATGAAGCCCGGCCCGGCGCCCAGCGCGCGCAGGATGCCGATGTCGCGCAGTTTCTCCACGCTCATCATGAGCAGGTTGGAGGCGATATTGAAAGTCGCGACCAGGATTATCAGGGCCAGCACCAGGGACATCACGAATTTTTCCAGCTTCAGCGCGGCGAAAAGTGTCTGGTTCATATCGGCGTAGGTTTTCACCGTGTACGAGAAGCCCAGCGTCTTGCGCAGGTCTGCGGCCGCCGCGGGAGCCATGTTTATATCTTTCAGGCGGACGCCGACGCCGTTAGCCCCGCCGCCGAGCCCGAAGAAATCCCCGGCGGCGCCCATGGAGCAGTAGGCCATGGTATTGTCGAATTCATAATAGCCGGTGCGGACCAGGCCGGTGACTTTAAACTTCCTCATTTTAGGAAGGATCCCCATCCCCGTGGAAGCGCCTTGCGGCGAGACCAGCACGGCTTCGTCCCCGACCCAGAGCCCGAGGTTCTTGGCCAGTTCCTCGCCGAGGACCAGCGACGGAAGGGCGCCTTTGGCCGGATTTTCTTCCCACCACGCCCCGCGCGTGAGGGAATTTTTCAGGTTATTTACGTTGAATTCAGCGGCGGTATTGAAGCCCTTCACCACCACTCCGGAGGAGCGGTTGTCGAAAGTAAGGATGGCCTGCCCGAGCACGAAAGGGGATTCGGCGGCCAGGCGCCCGTCGCGCTCGAGCGCGGCGCGGACCACCTCGAGGTCGCGCTGCTGGATGCGGCCATAGATATTGATATGCGCCTGCGCGTCCACTATCTTTTTCTTTATGTCCGACTGGAACCCGTCCATGATGGCCAGCGTCACTATCAGCGCGGCGACGCCCAGCGCCACGCCGGCCACTCCTATAAAGGTGGTTATCATGACGAAGAGGCCCTTCCTCTTTGCCAGCAGATAACGCCGGGCGATAAAGAATTCTGTGGACATGTTTATTACAGTTACAGCTTTGCGGGGGCCGGGTTAGCAAAACCCTCTCGGAGGCCGACGCTTGCGTAAGCGCGGAGGCCGAG
>CAZUQT010000119.1:0-9602 GCA_964622585.1 uncultured Elusimicrobiaceae bacterium
ATGAACCGGGAAAGCAGCGCCTGGTTTATATAGAAGAAAGGGTTCTCCGTGGTCATCCCGATAAGGATGATCTCGCCTTTTTCAACGGAAGGAAGAAGCACGTCCTGCTGCGTGCGGTTGAAATGGTGTATCTCGTCCAGGACCAAAAGCACGCGCTGGTTCTGCGCCAGGCCGCTGCCCATCCCGCGGGAGAACTCGATTATTTTTTTTAGGTCGGCCACGCCGGCCATCACAGCGTTCAGGTCGAAGGTCTTTGCATTAGCGCGGGAAGCGATGTACCGGGCCAGGGCGGTCTTGCCGGCCCCCGGCGGGCCGAAGAACACGGCGGATTTGAGATTGTCGGATTCTATGGCGCGGCGCAGCAGTTTGCCCTCGCCCAGGATATGCTCCTGGCCGGAGAAATCAGCCAGGTTCTTCGGGGCCAGCCTGGCCGCCAGCGGGGAATATACCGGCCCGCCCTCGGGCTCGGACGCTGCAGGCTTTTCGTCAAAAAGGGATTCAGGCATTTTAAGGACCGGGGAACGGGAATTTGATCACTGCTCGCCGTGTATTTCTTTTTCGAGGGTTTTCGCCAGCTTTTCCACAAGCTCCTCGACCTTCTTCGAGTCGGCCTCGCGGTTGGTCTCGGAGCGCTGCTTCAGGTGGTAAAGCTCTACGGCGAAATCGTAGGCGGCCAAAATAGCGAGCTTTGAGGAGTCGACTATGTTAAGCTTCTCCTCTATTTTATTTATCTTCTCCTCGACCTGGCCCACTATCATGCTCATCTCGAGCTGGGACATCCCGTCCACGGACGGGAACTTGATCAGGCGGTTCTTGATCTTCGCCTCGAATTCGTTATTCTGCATCGTCGTCCTCGAACAGGGCCGGCTGCAGGTCGTTGGCCTTTTCTATCTTCGCGCAGAGGCGCTCCAGCCGGCGGCGCACCTTGACCTTGAACTCTGCCAGTTCGCGAGCGGCGGCGGTATTTGAGGCGGCCTTATTGCGGGCGGCGCCCAGCAGCTCCACCTGCTGCTTCAGCACCTTGTTCTCTTCTTTGAGCTGCGCAATAAGTTCTGAAGCGCCGTTCACCAGTTCCTCAAGGCGCTTTATGCGGTTATGCATAGCTAGATTATAGTAAAACTTCGCGCAAAAAAAGCGGCCCGCATCGCTGCGGGCCGCTTGACCGAAAACTGCTGTTTTAGAGCGGAGCCGCCGCGTTCAACACTACTTCGGCGGGATAACCGAAAAGCTGGCCGCCCCTTTTGGCGATGGAGGAATCTATAAGGCTCCTGGCATAATCGTTATTTTCACCCAGGACGGTTATTTCTATCGCCTTGCCGTTCTTTGTTTCGGCCACGGAAATAGGGGCGTAGGCGGAGATCTTCGAGATCCCGTCCAGGCAGGGCTTGAGCATCTTAAGCGCGTCTTTCATGAAAGGCTGCATGAAGAACTGCGCGTCCACGATGGAGCAGGCCTCGACTTCGGTGAAAACGTCCCTGGGCAGGATGGAGGTTTTGGGCCCGGCAGCGATCAGGACAACGGAAGCGGGATAGCCGAAGACCTGGTCGTTCCGCTTCGCGAGCGAGCCTTTTATAAGGTCCGCTACGTCTTTATTCTTGCTCCCGAGTACGGTTATCTCGATAGCTTTGCCGTTCTTTACGGCTCCTACGGAGATCTTGGCTTTGCCGGTCAGGTCGGAAACCCCGGCGAGGCAGGGCTTGAGCATGCTCAGCGCGTCTTTCATGAAAGGCTGCATGATGAACTGCGCGTTCAGTATCGAGCACGCGTCCACTTCCCGGAAGACGTCCCTGGTCAGGCCGTAAGCCGGCCCGGGAACCGGGATAACCGCTGCGGCTTTCTGATCGGACAGAGAGTCTAAAATTTCGGACTGTCCGGCGGCGGCGGGCAGGCTTATGGCCGCGAGGAAAGTTAAGAGAGTGAACGTTTTCGCGATTGTTTTCATTTTATTATCCTTTAAATCAAGGGAAACCGCTCCGGCTTCCTATAGGATAATAGTATGAAAACGCCGCCTTGGGCGGCATGATGCCAAATACCCAAAAGAGCGGACTCTTTAGGCCTATGCCGGCCTGGGCACTTCGGGAATTGACCGGCGTCAGGGTTTGTAGCCGAAGAAGCGGCGGGCCTTGATGCACTTCGCGACTTCGGCGGGAACCATAGCTTCCCAGCAGGCGTCGCCAGCGCAGATCCTGGCGAGCACGTTCCGCGAAAGGATGCCCAGGCTTTCTTTGCGGAAATTCCCTATCGGGACTATGCAGCCGTTATCCCTCAGGTATATGTAGAGATGCTTAAGCTGATCGGGGACCTTCACGTTTTCGGCGGTGACGACCTTGCCCGGCGCGCCTTCCATGAAAGGATAGACGTACAGCTTGATGTCGTTCTTAAAAAGCCGGCCGAAAGACTCCAGGATGCCGCCGCCCAGGTCCTCGTAATACTTGACGTCGAAAACTTCTTTCAGGGTCGGGATCCCCAGCGCGATCCTGATGCTGCGCCCGGTATAGCGCCGAAGGTAGGCGGCCAGCTTGTAATACCTGGCGTAATCCGAGATCAGGACCATCCTGCCCACGGAGTTTATCGTATCCGCGCGGGCGAGGAAGTCGGTATGGTCTATCTTTCCGGAGCTCAGCAGATTGCTCATGGTGATCTCCATAAGCTCCACTATCTCGCCCTCTCCCCCGCCTTCCTCGGCCTGGAACTGGGCGCGCGAGCAGTCGAGCATGTCCAGATTCACCTTGGTGAGAGGGCGGAAGCTGCCGCGCTCTATCAGGATCTTTTTTTTCCACAGGACCTCGGAAGGCTGCAGGACCTCCCCGTTCGCGCCGATAAGCGCGGCGCCGGTAAGCTTCTGGGCCACGAGCTGCAGGCTCATCAGCCGGTTGTCCACGCCCTTGAAGCAGGGCCCGGTGAACTTTATCATGTCCACTTCTATCCGCTCGGTCGAAAGGCCGTCGAGCAGCGAAGCGATCAGCTTTTCCGGCTCCTGATTAAGATAAAACGCCCCGTAGGCCAGGTTCACGCCTATGATACCGAGCGCTTCCTGCTGCTGCAAATTCTCCTTGTCCAGCATGTTCACGTGCAGGACGATCTCGGACGGCGCCCCTTTCGGCTCCGCCTGGAACTTGATCCCCATCCAGCCGTGGCATTCATTGTTCCCCTGGTAGCTCCGCGCGGCGACGGTGTCGGCGAAAGCGAAGAAAGAGGATTTATCGCCGCGCCCAGAGCCCAGGCGCTCGACCATCAGGTCGAACTCGTAATCCAGCATTTTCCGCAGCCGCGCCTGGCTGACGTAGCGCTTGTCTTTTCCGTAAATAGCGTCCGAGACCGCCATATCGTAAGCGGAGATGGTCTTGGCGAGGGCGCCGGAAGCGCCGCCGACCACGAAGAACCAGCGCGCGACTTCCTGGCCGGCGCCTATCTCGGCGAAGGTCCCGTAAAATTTCTTGGCGAGGTTTATCCGGGTGGCTTTTTCCTGCGTAGTCAGGGGCCTGGAATTGTTTTGTGTGTTCATATTGATTCTCTTTGACCGGGAGCTAGCGCCGGGGTTTTCCCGCGCCCGGGCGCGTCAAGCGTACGGGGTCCAGAAGGCGGGCCAGGGCCCCTGGGGAAAGCAGCCCCTCCGCCTCCGCCAGCCCGGCGATGCTCTTGCCCGAAGCAAGCGCGCGTTTGGCCGCGCCCGCGGCCGCCAGGTAGCCGATCTCCGGGGCCAGCGCGGTCGCCAGCCCCATCGAGCGGTGGGCATAGTCGCGGCAGCGCGCCGCGTCCGCGGTGATGCCGTCCACGCAGCGCAGCGCTAGCTGGCGGCAGGCCGCGGTAAGCAGGCCGATCGATTCAAGCAGGTTCTCGGCCATCAGGGGCATCATCACGTTCAGTTCAAGCTGGCCCGCGGCCGCGGCGAGAGAAACGCTCAGGTCGCCGCCGATAGCGTGAAAACAGACCATATTCACCATCTCGGGGACGGAAGGATTCACCTTGCCCGGCATGATGGAGCTGCCCGCCTGCACGGCCGGGAGCCGGATCTCGGCCAGGCCGGTGGCCGGGCCGGAAGAGAGAAGCCTGAGATCATTGGCTATCCGCCCCAGCTCCACCGCGAAATCGCGCATCGCCGAGGAAACCCTGCCAAGCGGGGCCTGCGACTGCATCGCGTGCATAAGGTCTGCCGCTTTGCGCAGCTTGAAACCAGTGGACCTGGAAAGCTCCGCCGCCATGCGCCGCGCGAAAGCGGGGTGGGTGTTCATCCCGGTGCCGGCGGCCGAGCCGCCGATGCCGAGCTCCTTCAGGTCCGCGGCCGTGCGGCGGATATGGCGCGCCGAGGCGCGCACCGCGGCGGCGTAAGCCGAGAACTCGCGCCCGAGCAGGACCGGGACGGCGTCCTGAAGATGCGTCCTCCCGCTCTTGAGAACTTTGGAAAATTTCTTCCCCCGCTCCGACAGAGAAGCGGCCAGGCGCGCGGCCTCGGCTTCAAAATCCTCCAGCGCCGCGAGCGCCGCCAGGTGCGCTGCCGTCGGATAAGTATCGTTGGTGGACTGACCCATATTCAGATGGTCATTTGGCGACAGGATATCGTAGCGGCCTTTCTTATGCCCCAGGAGCTCAAGCGCGCGGTTGCAGAGCACCTCATTCACGTTCATATTCGTGCTGGTCCCGGCTCCCGCCTGGAACCTGTCGATAATGAACTGGTCGCGGAGCCCTCCCGACAGGACCTCTTCGGCGGCGCGGATTATGGCCTTGCCCTTGGCTTTAGGCAGCTGCCCGGCCCGCATATTCACGACCGCAGCGGCTTTCTTGATCCGGCAGTAAGCGGCTATCAGGCGCGGGTTTATCTTCCGGCCGCTTATCGGGAAATTCTCCGCCGCGCGGCCGGCGTTTATCCCCCAGTAGGCCCCTGCCGGGACCGGGAATTCGCCGATAGAATCTTTTTCAATGCGCATGGCCCCGGCCCGGTTAAATGCGCGCTTGCGGTCATGGGGTATGCGGCTCATAGGTTTTTCCTCATTTGAATTTCTCGAAAAGAGGCCTGACCCTTTCAGGGGAATAAGCGGCGGTGCGGACAGCTATCGCTTCGCCTTTCAGCGCCGAAAAGCGGGCGTCGAAAGCGGGCCGGTCCGTTTTGTAGATAAGGCCGGTAGGGATGGTCTCCTGAGCGCGGGAAACAAGGCTCAAAGCCGCGTCGAAATCCGACGGGTCATGCCCGGGCCCGACCGGTTTCGCTCGCTGCCTGAACCAGCCGAAAGTATTGACCTTGTTGAAGGTGATGCAGGGCGACATGATATCCAGGAGCGCGAAACCTTTATGCTCTATGGCCTGCTTCATCAGCCCGGTCAGTTCCGGCTTGTTCCCGGAGAAAGCCCGGGCCACGAAAGTGGCGCCGGAGGCCAGAGCGAGCAAAGCCGGGTTGACGGGCTTGCCGCCGACGCCCTCGGGGTGGATGGGCGTAGAGAAGTCCGGGGAAGAAGTAGGCGAAGCCTGTCCCTTGGTAAGGCCGTAGACGCGGTTGTCGCCGGCGAACACGGCTATATTCAGGTTCCGGCGCGCGGCGTGGATGAAGTGGTTGCCGCCTTCGGAGTAATAGTCGCCGTCCCCGGAAACGGAAAGAATTTTCAATTTATGATTGGCCATGTTCACGCCGGCGGCCACCGGCAAAGCCCGGCCGTGCAGCCCGTTGAACAGATTGCACTTTACGGAAAAGCCGAGCTTGGAGGCCTGGCCTATCCCGGTGACCATGATGAAATCCTGCGGCTTCAGGTCCAGCCCGCAGAGCGCCTCTTTAACGCAGGTCAGGATGTCGAAATTGCCGCAGCCGGGGCACCACTGGGGCTCATGAAAATCGAAGCGTCCGGAGCAGTTCATACTTCCCCCCCGAGGCCGGACTCGAGCAGAGCGGCCGCGTCCTCGACCGTCAGGTTCCGCCCGTCGTATTTCACCAGATGCGCGTGCGTTTCAACCCCGCATTCCATGCGGAGCAATTTGCCCAGCTGGCCGGAATAATTCTGCTCGAACGTGACAAGCCGCTTGAAGCCCTTCAGCGCCTCCCGCACTTTCTCCTTGTCCAGCGGATAGAGATACCTGAAGACGGCCACAGAGAAATCGATGCCCTTTTCCTTGAGAAGCAGCTTCGCCTCGAGCAGCGGTCCGACGGTGGAGCCCCAGGCTATCACGCAGACCGGCCGGCCGGGATCTATTATCTCCGGGCCGGGGAAAGAGGCGGCCATGCCCGCGAGCTTGCGCATCCGTTTGGAATGCTGGGCGACGCGGTTGGCGGGATCGTCCGTGAGGTGGCCGTGTTCGTCGTGTTCGTGGCTGTCGCAGGAGACCAGCCATTTTGACAGGCCGGGGACGGCGCGCGGCGAAACTCCGGAATCCGTTACCGCGTAGCGCGCGAGCATCTCCGGCCCGGCGGGTTCCGGGGCGAAAAGGCCGCGGTCTATCCGAACGCGGGAAATGTCGAATTCTCCGACCGTAGATTCCGAGCCCGCCTGCCCCAGGTCGTTCGCGAAGAAGACCGGGACCTGCCAGGCGTCGGCGATATTGAAAGCCTCGGCCGCCAGGTAAAAGCTGTCTTTGTGGGTGGCGGGCGAAATTACCGCCCTCGGGAACTCGCCGTGCGAAATATTAACCAGCGACAGAAGGTCGCCCTGCTCCGTGCGGGTGGCCATGCCCGTAGATGGGCCGGAGCGCTGGCCGTCATAGATCACCACCGGAGTTTCTGTGATCCCGGCCAGGCCGATAGCCTCGGCCATCAGGCTCATGCCCGGCCCGGAAGAGCCGCAGGCCGCGCGCGCGCCGGCGTAGGAAGCCCCGATCGCGAGGTTGAGCGCGGCTATTTCGTCCTCGGCCTGCTCGACGGCGATGCCGAGCTTCGGGCCGGCCGTGCCGAGAGCGTTGAGGATGGTAGTGGAAGGCGTGATAGGGTAGCCGGCGTAAACGCCGATCCCGGCCGCGACCATGCCCAGGGCCACGGCGTCGTTCCCGGAGATAAGCATCCGGTCCGGGGAGGGGGCCGGCTTGAAGGCCGGGGGGCGGACGTCCTTCGCCCCGATAAAACCGTAGACGGCGGCGACGGCGTCCAGATTGGCCTGCAGCGCTTCCGGCTTCAGGCGCCCTTCGAACATTTTCTTTACCGAACCGGCCAGGATATCCGGCTGGAAACCTAGGCTCGCGAACAGCATGGAGACTAATTTCACCGCGGCGAACTTCTCCCCCCGCGCGGCCTCCGGGCCAAGTGAGTCCGGAAGCACCCGCAGGCGCGGGTCCGTATTCGCGCCCTTGTCCGCCTCGAGACAGAAAGCAAGGCCTTCCGGCCCGAGGTCGCCAAGCCTGAGCCCGACGCTTTCTTCGTTCAGGGCGAGCAGATAATCCGCCCGCCTGACCGGGGCCGCAAGCGGCCCGCCGGAAAAGCGGACGCTCATGAAGTTATGCCCGCCGCGCACCCGCGACTGGTAATCCTGGGTGATGAAGATATGGTAGCCGAGCCTGAGCAGGGTCTTGCCGAGTATCTCGCCCGCGGACTGGACGCCCTGTCCCGCCGCGCCGGCGATAACGATATTGAGATGTTCCATATCAGCGCTTCCCTATCAGCCTGCGGAGCACGTAGTGGAGTATCCCGCCGTTGCGGAAATACTCCAGCTCTATCCGCGTATCTATACGGCAGAGCGCGTCGAAATAGCGCGGCTCGCGGCCCTCGGCCTCGACCTCCACTTTTACGGTCTGCCGCGGCGCGAGCTTATCGTCCAAAAGAACGGTGTAAGTTTCCCTGCCGGTAAGTTTAAGCGGGCCTATGCCCTCGCCCGGCTGGAACTGCAGCGGGAGCACGCCCATGCCGACCAAATTGGAGCGGTGTATCCGCTCGAAAGATTCGGCGATCACGGCGCGCACGCCAAGCAGGAAGACCCCCTTGGCAGCCCAGTCGCGGCTGGAGCCCATGCCGTAGTCGGCGCCCGCGAGCAGGACCAGCGGCACGCCCTCGCCCTTGTAGCGCTCCGCGGCGTCGAAGATGGACATCTTCAGGCCCGAAGGCTGGTGCAGCGTCACCCCGCCTTCGGTGCCGGGGACGAGAAGATTGAGAAGCCGCCTGTTGGCGAAGGTCCCGCGCGTCATAATTTCGGCGTTTCCGCGCCTGGTCCCGTAGGAGTTGAAGTCCGCCGGGGACACGCCCCTGCCGTAGAGGTGCAGCCCGGCCGGGCTGTCCGGGGCGATGGTTCCAGCCGGACTGATATGGTCCGTGGAAATAGAGCCGCCGAACATCGCCAGGACGCGGGCTCCGTTCACCGGCGCCAGCGGATGCGGCTCCTCGGTCATGCCCTTGAAGAAAGACGGCTCGCGCAGGTAGGTGCTCTTAGTATCCCAGGGGTAGAGCGGGGATTTCCCGCTCCCTATCCCGTTCCAGACCGCGTTCCCAGTATAGAGGCTGGAATAGGCCTCGCGGAAAGCCGCCGGGTCCTCCGCCAGGGCCAGGTGCGCGTCTATCTCGGCCTCCGTCGGCCAGATATCTTTCAGGAACACCCCGGGGCCGAGCGGTTCATTTTCAAAGTCGAAATCAAGCGTGCCCGAAAGAGCGTAGGCCAGCACGAGCGGCGGCGAGGCCAGGAAAGAAGCTTTGCAGTGGGGATTTATCCGCCCGTTGAAATTCCGGTTCCCGGACAGGACCGCCGTCATCGCCAGGATGTCCGCCGCGGGCACGACATGGTCCGGGAGCGGGCCGCTGTTCCCGATGCAGGTGGTGCAGCCGTAGCCCACGGTATTGAAACCAAGCTTCTCGAGAAAGGGAGTGAGGCCCGCCGCGTCGAGGTAGCGGGTCACCGCGAGAGAGCCCGGCGCGAGGCTGGTCTTGACGTAGGGCTTCGCCTTCAGCCCGGCCGCCACCGCTTTTTTCGCCATTATGCCGGCGCCTATCATCACCCGGGGATTGCTTGTATTCGTGCAGCTGGTTATCGCTGCGATCGCCACCGCGCCGTGGGCGACCGTCCCTTTCGACCCGTCCGGGAAATTTATCGCCGCTATCCTGGCGGACTCGGTCTCCGGCACGCCGAGGCCCTGCGGTCCCGGCGCGGAAGTAAGTATCCGGCGCCAGGCGGACTTCGCCTCGTTCAGCGGAATGCGGTCCTGCGGCCTCGAGGGGCCGGCTATGGCGGGGCTGATGCCGGAGAGCTCCACCTCTACCGTGTCCGTAAAAACGGGAGCGGGCGTATCGTCGGTCCTGAAAAGCCCCTGCGCTTTGCAGTAGCGCCCGGCCAGGTCGACTTCCGCTTCCGTCCGGCCGGTGGCCTTCATATACCGCAGCGTTTCGGCGTCGACGGGGAAGAAGCCGCAGGTGGCGCCGTATTCGGGCGCCATATTCGCGACGGTGGCCCTGTCCGCGAGCGTGAGCGAGGAGAGGCCGGGGCCGAAGAATTCCACGAATTTGTTCACCACGCCCTTTTTACGCAGCTTCTGCGTGACGGCCAGGACCAGGTCGGTCGCCGTGCAGCCGGCCGGCATAGCCCCGGAGAAGCGGACCCCGATCACTTCAGGGAGCTGGATAAAGACAGGCTGCCCCAGCATCGCGGCGGCGGCTTCTATCCCGCCCACGCCCCAGCCGAGTATGCCCAGGCCGTTTATCATGGTGGTGT
>CAZUQT010000120.1:0-9576 GCA_964622585.1 uncultured Elusimicrobiaceae bacterium
TCCTGGACGTTATCATCCACGAGCGGCTTATGCTGATCGCCGCGCGCTCCAGCCGCGTGGCCTCCGGCGGCGACTACAAGGGCAAGGTGAAGGAAAAAGAAGCGGAAATGAAGGCGACGCTCCAGGCCTTCAGGGATTTCATGCTCACCCGCATGTGGGTGGACGATATGCGCTCGACCGAGCTGAAAGTCACCGACGAGGAAGCCCGGGAATATTACCAGAAGTACCCCTACACCGTGACGCTGGCCCATATCCTGCTGCCCAGCAGCGAGGAAGCGGAAAAGGTCTTTAAGAAGCTCAAGGCGGGAGCCGACTTCGACAGGACCGCCAAAGAATACTCGCTGGACAAGGAAACCGTGCGCCTGCCGCCGGTGATGTACGGCGAGTTCATGCCCGAGCTGGAGGACATGGCCTTCAAAATGCGCACCGGGGAAACCCAGGGCGTCGTGAAAACCGCCATGGGCTACCACATACTCAAGAAGCTGGCGCAGGACAAGGCCCCCGAGGGCCCCGCCCTGGAGCGCGTCCGCAAAATAATCGAGAAGAAGAAATTCGACGCCTACCTGGCCAAGTTCCAGGAGAAGAACAAAGTGGAGGTCATAGATGAAAACTACAAATAAATTCCTGCTCACCGCGGCGCTCTGCGCCTGCGCCGCCCCCGCCGGGGCCAAGGTGGTGGAGGAGCTGGCCGCGAGGATCAACAACGAACCGGTGACCATCTCCGACTACCAGCGCGCCAAAGAGGCGCTGACCGAGCAGTACGCCGCCGCGATGCCCGACTTTTTCAAGCAGAAGGACGCGGACGCGCAGATAGAAAAAGCCGCCCTGGACAAGCTGGTGGACGAGGCCCTGCTGCGCCAGAAAGCCGAAGCCATGAAGCTTAAGGTCTACGAGCGCGAGCTCGAGAACGGCGTGGCCGAGATCCGCAAGCGCTTTTCCCGCTCGCCCGACGGCGCGCAGCTTTCAACGGAGAAGGCCGAGGAAGCCTTCCGCGGCGAGCTCAAGAAAGAAGGCGTGACGATGGAGGAATTCAGGGAGCGCATCCGCCGGCAGCTCATGGTGCAGAAGCTGGTGCAGGACACCATCAAGACCCGCGCCAAGATGCCCGGCGACGCCGAGACGAAGGCTTATTTCGACAATATCAATTTGGTCCTCAAGGGCTCCGAAGCCTCCATAAAAGGCCTGGACGAGGAAGCCCGGCAGGACCTGATGGCCGTGGCCGGGAAGTTCAGGGAGATAACCGCCGAGCGCCTGCGCCTGCGCCACATCCTGATCAAGGTAAAAGAAGGCGCCACCCCGGAGGAAAAGAAGGCCGCGCAGGACAAGGCCCTGGCCCTGCGCAAGGAACTGGACGGGAACCTGGAGTTCGACGCGGCCGCCGAGAAAAATTCCGAGGATGAGGAAAGCGCCAAGCGCGGCGGCGACCTGGGCTATATCATAAAGGGCATGCTGCCGGTCGAGGTAGAGGAAGCGGCCTTCAAACTGCAGGTGGGAGAGAACTCGCAGCCGGTAGAGAGCAAATTCGGCTTCCACATACTGCGCCTCGAGGAAAAGCGCGCCGCGCAGAAACTGCGCTACGAAGCGGTAAAGGAGGACCTCGAGCAGGTCCTGACCCAGAATTCTTTCGCCGCGGAGCTCGGTTCCTACATAAAGGAACTGCGCAAAGACGCGAAGATCCAGCTGTTCATAGGCGAGAAGAAGTAGCGGAAAGCCGCCTAAGGCCGCGGAAGGCAACAAAAAAGTAAAAAGAGAAGTTTTCAATATTCTCTTGCTTTAAGTTGCCTTCCGCCGCTTTCAGGCCTTAGCAGCGCGATGCAATAAAGTGAAACCTTTCATACTGATCACTGCCGGAGACCCGCTGGGGATAGGCCCGGAAATAGCGGTCAAAGCCCTGAAAAGCGCCGCCGTGCGCCGGGCCTGCCGCCCTTTCATTGCCGGCGATACCGCGGCCCTGAAGCGGGCCGGCTGGACCCCCTCGCTCTGCCCGCTGCTCCCGGTCGACGCGCGGGGCCTTGATTTTTCCAGGCCCCGCCCGACCGCCGTTGGCGGAGAGGCCTCCCTGAAGGCCGTGCTCCTGGCCGCAAAACTCCTCGGGTCGGGCTTTTTCGACGCGCTAGTTACGGCCCCGGTTTCAAAAGAGGCCTGGGCCCTGGCCGGGGCGCCGGCGCCGGCCCATACCGACCTCTTCCGCCTGCTCGAGAAGCGGGAGCCGCTGATGCTTTTTTCGCGCGGGCGGGTGAACGCGGCCCTGGTCACGGAACATGCTCCGCTCAAGGACCTGAGCTCCCTCCTCACGAAAGAACTTGTAAAAGAAAAAGCCCTTCTTTTCAGCTCGGCCCTGAAGGCGCTTGGGCGGAAAAGCCCCCGCATCTCCCTCTGCGCCCTTAACCCGCACTCGGGTGACGGCGGAGTGATCGGAAAGGAAGAAATAAAAACGCTGCTGCCGGCGCTCAGGGACCTTAAGAAGGCCGGGCTTAAGATCGACGGCCCTTTGCCTTCCGACTCGGCCTGGGCCGCCCACCTCGCCGGGAAAAGCGACGGGCTGCTCTGCCTCTACCACGACCAGGCGCTGGCCCCCCTGAAGGTCGCGCCCGGCAAAGGTCCTGCGGTGCATTGGACCTGGGGCCTGTCTTTCATCCGCACCTCCCCCACCCACGGCACGGCTTTCGACATAGCCTGGAAGAACGAGGCCGATCCCGCCGGCATGACAGCCGCAATAATTTTCGCCGCCGGCCTCGCCTCGCGCCGCAAAAAAATATGACAGAAATTATCGGCTACCTGGCCTCCGCGCTGGTCGCGGTCTCGCTGCTTACCAGCAATGTCCTCCGGCTGCGCGTCCTGAACCTGGCCGGCGCTTTGGTCTTCGTAGTTTACGGCGGGCTGACCCGGGTCTGGCCGGTGCTGGCCGTCAATCTTTTCGTGGCCGGGATAGACCTCTGGTATATCATAGACCTCAAGTCCAGGAAGGACGTTTTCAAGCTGATGCCCGTGGAAACCCGCGACCCGCTGCTCGCTAATTTCCTGGCCTACCACGCGCGGGGCATCTGGCAGTTCTTCCCCGACTTCGATCTCGCCGGGCTTAAAGCCCCGCGCTGCATCTTCATCCTGCGCAATCTGATGCCCGTGGGCCTTTTCATCTACACCGAGGAGGCCCCGGACATAAAGGTGCATCTTGACTACGTGTCCGAGGATTACCGCGACCTGAAGAGCGCGCGCTACCTCTTCAACAGGCCGCAGAACCCCGAGACCTTCAATGGCTTTTTGTTCTTTACCGCGACGAGCGGCTCGCCGAAGCACGCGGCCTACCTGCGGCGCGTGGGTTTCGAGGAAGACGGGGAAAAGAAGGGATCTTTCAAAAAAAAGATATAGGCGCCGGGATCGTCACGGGACCTGCACAAGGCGCACCGGGGAGCCCTTCGGGACCGGGGCGGAAGCGTATGAATCCGCCTGCCCTGGAGCGAGTTCGGAGGCCATCGCCAGCGGGTTGACGCGGTAGCTTACCACGGTCTCTTTTTTCCCGCTTTCGATCCCGGTGATATTGAAAATGCGGCTGGGGAAATCGGAAAGAGACACCAGTATCAGCAGGTCGTAAGCGGAGAAATCCCGGTTCTCCGGCTTCAGTTTGCGCGAATTCGCGAAGGCCCACCAGGTTTCCGAACTTTTGAAAATTTTATAATCCACCGGCGCGCTCAGGAGCGTCACGCCCTCCTGTCCCGCCCCGCGGCCCATTTCCGGCATCGCCGCGCCCTTCAGGTGCGGCTCTTTATCGGGGCCGCCGCCGATCTGTTTTATCTCCCCGTCCAGGTCCGACTCCTTCAGCCTTATCGGGGCGGGCTTCTTCTTGTCGCCCCCGCCCAGCTCGCTGAGGATGGACATCATATCCTTGGGAGGCTCCGCCACCCCGCCGAAATTCTTATCCCTTACCATCATTATTGCGCCCTGCGAATTTACCGCCGCTGTCGAAAGGTTCTGCCGCGCGGAGGGGATCATAGACGCCCTCGGCCCCGCGCCGTACCTGGCCGCGGTCATGGCCTGCCGGGCCAGCTCATCGGAGACAGGCAGTTTCCCCCCGCCTTCCTCCTGGCCCGGCATGTCCGCGCGGGAACCCGAGAGGCTGCCCAGGTAGTTAACCAGTATCAGGAAAGCGAAAACTGCCACCAGCGCGGAAGAGGCGATGAGCAGCGTCCGCAGAAATTTAACGTCCATGGATAAATTGTACGAAGCTATACGACCGCCGCACAAGGCCTATGGCCTGGCCGCGGCAAGCTCCGCGAGCCCGGGCCCGCTGGTACCCGGGCGCCCCAATATAAGGATTTAATCATTAGTTATTATTTCTGTAACAGGCAAATATTAGAATTGGTATAGCAGATAACCGGTAGTCACAAAGAATAGGAACGCGCTTATGAAATATTGGGCTTACGTCAATAACGAGATCCTCGGCCCCTTTGAAAAGGGAAAGCTCCAGGAGCTGCCGTCTTTTTCGCCCTCTCTGCTTGTCTGCCCTCAGACTCCCGTGGGAGAAAAAACCGAAGACTGGAAAGAAGCTTCCACCTACCCCGAACTTTCGGCGCTCATAGGACAGGGGAGCATGTCCCACTCGGCCTCCGCCCCTGAATCATTCGCCCCCGCACCCTCCGTACAGGCCGCACCGGCTGCCGCGCCCGAACCCCTTGCTAAACCCGCTGTAGAAACCCCTTCTTTAAGCTTTAAACCCCTTACCGCCTCCAAGAGCCTTGACCCGGTCCCTCCCGCCGAACATGCTCCTGTGACCATGAACATCGCTTCCAACCGCCTGGGCAAGGCGGGCGGCGCGCCGGCCCCGGCTCCGGAGCCGCAGCAGTCCCCCAACAGTTTCGACCCTATCTCGCTTTCCAGGATCGAGCGCCGCTCCGAAAGCCTCTCCGGGCAGAATTCGCCGCCCCCCGCGGAGGGTATAGCCCTGGAACCGCAGAGGGCTTTCTCCCAGCCCGCGGAGCAGGCGCAGCCGGCCATGTCCGCGCCCGAACCCGCCCCGATCTCTTTCGCCCCGGCCGTCGAGCAGGCGCCGGAACCGGCGCCGGCCCCCGTCATAGAAACCTTTTCCAGGCCGGCGGCGGCGTCCGCCCCTTCCCCGGCCGCGGGGACGGTAATGAATATCGCCGGCCTTGAAAGCCTGGTGCAGAAGCTGGACGCGCTTTCGAAAGCGGCCGCCACGCGCCAGGACCTCAGCTCGGCTATAGACCCTTTGCGGATGAAGCTGGACCAGATGGGAGAGGTTATCTCCTCCATCAAGAATTCCCAGTTCCAGCGCGAGGTGATGGACAAGCTGGTCTATCTCGAGAACGCGGTGGGAGAACTCAAAACGGCGTTCAGGAATCCGCAGCCCGCCCCGGCCCCCGCGGCGGCTATGGGCCAGAAGATGGAAATGGAGAAAAATTCCGACACGGTTTTCGGCGTACACCCGCCGAAGCAGGCGGAGAAACCCAAGCCGGAACCGGCGAAGGAATCATCCAGGAATTTGGAGATCGCCGACACCGGAAGCAAACCCTCGAAGATCGTGCCGGCGCTTAAAAAGATATTCAAACTTATAATAACGCTGGTCCTCCTGGCGGCGGTGGCGCTTGGAGCCGTGATAGGGCTTAAGAATTTCGGCGTCTTCGACGCCACGAAATTCATCCCCTTCCCCCTTCCTTTCGTCAGCGCGCCGGCGGTCCCGCAGCCGCAGGGCGAACAGCCGGGGCAGCCCGCGCAGACTCCGGAAAAAGCCATGGAGGCCATACAGTCGCAGGTCCAGCCGGGACAGCCGGGCATTGATAATATGGCCCCGACGACTCCCGAACAGCAGGAAGAACTGCGCAAGGCCATGCAGGCGAAAGCCCTCCAGGAGCAGGCTCCCAAAAAGCCCATGCCCCCGGATATCACCCCCCAGATAATCTATATCGGCCGCACTTTCAACCTGAAAAAGGGCGGGCCCACCCTTGAGAACAAGATCTACGAGCTTGCCGCCAAAGAGGGCGGGAACTTCAGCCGCACCGGCTGGGAAGTCCGGCCCGCCGAAGGCGGAATGTACGAGCTGGCGGCCGTGATCCCCGCCAAAACAGGAAACCTTACCTACACCTTCCTCGTGGACCAGGCGAAGAAAGCCGTATCGCCGTCCAATGAAGCAGGGAAGGCCGCCTTCGAGGCGATGGCGAAAGAATCCGAAGCGAAGGCCCCCAAGAAATCCGGAAAGCAGAAAGGTTCGGCCAAGCGGCCCGCGAAAGCGCTGGCGCCGCCGAAGAAAGCCGCGTCCGCCAAAAAGGCCCCGGCCGAAGACGAATATGAGGAATATGAAGTGGTCGACGACGGCTCCGCGGAGTAAACCAGCCGAAGTCTCCAAATAAAAAAACCGCCCGCTATCCCGGCGGGCGGTTTTATTTCGCCTCCTTACTTCCTGGCGATCGAGAGCCTGCGTTTTGCGGCCGCGGCGCGCAGGGCTATGCCTATCAGTTCCTTAAGCACCTTTTCAGGCTTAAGCCCCGTTTTCTCCCACAGGCGCGGATAAAGGCTGTGAGAGGTGAAGCCGGGCAGGGTGTTTATCTCGCAGAAATAGACCTTCTTCTCGTCCTTGGGATCGACGAAGAAATCAACGCGGGCCATGCCGGAGCCGCCAAGCGCCAGGAAGATCCTGACCGCGAGATCCCTCAGCTTTTCCGAGGTCGCGGCGGAAAGCGGGGCGGGCAGCTTCAGCTCCATGCCGTCGTTGTCCAGGTATTTCGCCTCGTAATCGTAAAATTCGTGTTTCCCCTTGGGCACGACTTCGCCGGTCACGCTGGCCTTCGCGCCGGCACTGGACCCCAGCACGCCGCAGACTATTTCCCTGGCCCGGTCTATGCCTTTTTCTATCATCACCGCGCTGTCGAAACGGAAGGCGTTCAGCACGGCCGGGCGCAGCTCGGACCGGCGCTTGACTTTGGAAACCCCGACGGAGGATCCCTGCGCCACGGGCTTCACAAAAAGAGGAAAGCCCATTTTCACGGCTTTTCCCAGGAGCGGGCCCATCGCCGCTTTCTGGTGCGCCCGTATCACCACGTGCGGCAGCACCGGTATCCCGTCCAGCGCCGCGAGCTCCTTCGAAATTATCTTGTCCATGCCCACCGCCGAAGCCGTGACGCCGCAGCCGGCGTAAGGGATGCCGACAAGCTCGAGCAGGCCCTGAAGCACGCCGTCCTCGCCGGTCGAGCCGTGGATTATCGGGAAAAGCGCGTCCGGCTTGAGCCTGCCGCCGCCCTTTTTAAGGAAGCAGCCCGCGCCCAGGGAGGGCTCTATTTCCGGCCCCGCAAGCCTGGCGCCGGCCAGCAGGTCTTTTACTTTCACCAGCCGCCAGGCGCCGCCGCGCGGGGCGTAAAAGGGCAGGACGGAAAAGCCGGCCTTCTCCAGCCTGGAGCAGACCGTTTTCGCCGACTCTATTGAAACCTCGTGCTCCGGGGATTTCCCGCCGAAAATGACGCCTATTTTTTTCTTCATAAAATCTCCTCTGAAATTTTCTTCATGCTTTCTCTATTATCCCCCCGCCCAGCACCCGGTCTCCTTCGTAGAACACGGCGGCCTGGCCCGGCGCCACCGCGAACTGGGGCTTCTCGAGGCGCACTTCCGCCAGCCCGTTCTCATTGACGCTGACAAGGCAGGCGGCCGGCTTGTGCCGGTAGCGTATCTGCACGGCGCAGGCGAATTCTTTTTTACCGGGACCGGCCAGCCAGTTCATGCCGGACAGAGTGAAAGCGGAGCCGTGCGCCGCCTCGAGCGGCCCAAGAACAACCTCGTTCGTTTCCGGTCTTACCGCGGTCACATAAAGCCGCGATCCGCCGTAGACCCCCGTGCCCCGGCGCTGCCCCACCGTGAAATTATAAAAACCGTTATGCTTCCCTATGCGCTTGCCGGCCAGATCCACTATATAGCCCGGCCTGGGCTTGATCCCGGCGGTCTTCTTCAGGTAAAGGTCGTAGTTGCCCTCGGTGACGAAGCAGATATCGTTAGACTCGGGTTCGGAGGCCGAAGGCAGCGAGAATTCCGAGGCTATCTTGCGGACTTCTTTCTTGGTGAGGCCGCCGAGTGGAAAGAGGATCCTCCCGAGCTGCTCCTTCCGGAGGCAGTAAAGGAAGTAGCTCTGGTCCTTCAGCGGGTCGGCTCCCCGGTAAAGCCCGTACTCTCCCCCGGTTTTTTTTATCACCCCGTAATGGCCGGTGGCCAGGAACTCCGCGCCCATCGAGCGGGCGAGGTCGAACAGGTAGGAAAATTTAAGGTGCCGGTTGCATTCCACGCAGGGATTGGGCGTGGAGCCGCTCAGGTAGCCGCCGACGAAATTATCTATGACCGTTTTCGAGAACAGCCCCTGCGCGCTCTTGAAATAATGGCGTATGCCCAGCGCCTGCGCCGAGGCCCTGGCCTTGGCGGCGCTGTCCGCCCCGCCGCAGCATTTCACGGCGTCCTTGCGCTCGGCGAAAAGGCGCAGGGTCACCCCGACGACCTCGTAGCCCTCTTTTTTAAGCAGCGCGGCCGTGACGGAGGAATCCACGCCGCCGGACATTGCGACTACGACTTTCTTCATAGTTATATTTTAGTATTTTTGGCCGCGCGGCTTGGCGGCGGAAAATAAAAAGCGGCCCGGCCTTCCGGCCGCGCCGCTGTCCCGCCCTGGCCGCAGGGCGGCCGGTTTACTGTCCGAAATCGAAGCCTTTGAACAGGTCCTCTTCCGCGTTTCCCGCGGCGCCGGCCGCGGCGGGCGCGCCCTCCGTGGCGGGGACGGGCTTGATCGGCTCCGGGCCCTTTGCGCCCGGCAAATTCTTCATCCTGCCCTGGCCTTCGCCGACGGGCTGGACGATCACCTTGCGCACGCCTTCGGCGAAAGCGAGGAAACCGCTTTTCAGGTTGAAGTAAAGCCGGAAAGGGGACTCTTTCATCTGCGGCTCGTAAGCCTTGCCCAAATTCATCCTCTGCTGGTCCCAGCCGGGATTGTAGACCAGCTTGCCGCGCACGTCGACCTCGTCGTCGGTCACGGGCAGGGAGAAATGTATCTTGAAAAGGCCGGTGGTGTCGCTTATCCCGGGCGCGAAAGAAAGGTTCACGGAGGAATTGGCGTTCTCCTCGGTAGCCGCGAACTCGTCCCCGCCCCCCCCCGCTTTATTAAGTTCAGGCATCACCTTTACGGTAACGCCCTCTATAGGGTTGCCCTGGTAATCCGTCACCACCCCCTGCAGGTTTCCGTCCAGGAAAAGGCTCATCTTCGTGGTGGAGAAAAAAAGGAATTCGCGCTTCCCGACCATCTTCTTCGTGAGCGAGAGGTCCCCCACGCGCTGGTCGGTATAATCGACCACCTTCAGCCGCTTGAGGCCGCCGAAACAGCCCGCCAGCGGCGCGGCGAGCAGGACTACCGCGAGAATTTTCAGGATTTCCTTTTTCATAATTTTATTAAACCGCGAAAATCAGGTTCATTCCCCCCCGGCGGCGGCGGGCGTTTCAGGCGCCGCAGCGGGAGCCTCCTGCGCGGGGGCCGCGGCTTCCGCGGCCGGCGCGGGCTGCTCCGCGGGGAGCGCTCCGGGAGCGGCCGCTTTGGCCGTC
>CAZUQT010000121.1:0-9552 GCA_964622585.1 uncultured Elusimicrobiaceae bacterium
GGGGACACGTAGTTAAGTCGGTCGGTGTAAGGCACGCACTGGTTATAGGTGACGTTCTCGCAGGTCTTCTCGAAACCGCGGTGCAGGTAGCCTATCTCCACGTCGGCGTCGTGCACGCGCTCGCCCTGCACGGTCAGGAGCACGCGGACGATGCCGTGCATGGCCTGGTGCGAGGGACCCATGTTGAGGACCATGCGCCCGTCCTCGAGCGTCTCCAGGTTCCAGTTTTTCTGTGCTTCTATCTTCTTTTCCATTGCAAATTAAAACTTCCGGTTCCCTTACTCCCTGTGCGGTATCCTCGGCTGCCTTTTCTTCAGCGGGTAGTCTTTGCGCAGCGGATGGCCCTCGAAACCGTCGTACATAAGGATGCGCCTCAGGTCGGGGTGGCCCTCGAATTTTATCCCGTACATATCGTAGGCTTCCCGCTCGAACCAGTTCGCCCCCGCCCACAGCGCGGTAAGGGAGTCTACCCTGGCGTCATTTTCCGCGACGGGGCATTTCAGGCGCAGGCGGTAATTGTTCTTCGAGGAATAGAAATGACAGACCAGCTCGAAGCGCGGCTCGCGCGGCAAATAGTCCGCGGCGGTCAGGTCCATCAGGAAATCGAAGCCCAGCTCGTCTTTCAGGAAAGCGGCCGCTTTGAGCAGCGCCTCCTTTTTCAGCAGCACGGTCTCGTCGCCCCGGAAGGCGTGCGTATCCAGGACGTCGTCCGGGAATTTGGCTTTAAAGGTTTCCAGCAGGTAGCTGTTCATTTATATTTGCGGTCCAGCACGGATTCTTTCGAGACTTTCTCCTGCAGCTTTATCAGGGCGTCCAGGATGGCCTCGGGCCGCGGCGGGCAGCCGGGGATATAGATATCGACGGGGATGATCTTGTCTATGCCCTGCACGGTGGCGTAATTGTCGTAGAAGCCGCCGGAGGTGGCGCAGACGCCGAAGGAGACCACCCACTTGGGCTCGCACATCTGGTCGTAGACGCGCTTCAGCACCGGCGCCAGTTTCTCGTTGACGGTTCCGACCACGAACAGCACGTCGGCCTGGCGGGGCGAGAAGCGCGGGTATTCGGCGCCGAAGCGGGCGATGTCGTAGGCGGAGGCGAAAACCGACATGTATTCCATGCCGCAGCAGGCTGTCACGAAAGGATACTGGAAGAAAGAATATTTCCTGCCCCAGTTGACGGCTTCGTCGAGGCGGGTGGTGAGGAAGGAGTGCCCGAAGACGGTCTCTAATCCCATTCCAGGGCCCTCTTTTTAATTGAATAGACCAGGCCGGCGGCAAGAACCGCCAGGAACCCGGCCATGATGTAGAAAGCGCCGGGGCCGAGGTCCCTGAAGGAGACGGCCCAGGGGTATAGGAAGGCTATCTCTATGTCGAACATTACGAAAAGGACGGCGATAAGGTAGAAGTTGACCCTGGCCGCGCCGCGCGGCTCCATTGCCGTAGGCATGCCGCACTCGAAAGGCTCCTGCTTTACCGGAGTTTTCTTTTTCGGCCCGAAGAGAACGGAAAGGATGAGCATCGCCACTGCGACGACAAGGCCGAAGCCGGCGGTAAGAAGAAAAGCAAGGTATTGTCGCATCGGTTACATTCTACTACATAATTTAAATTTCAGTAACCCCTGTTTTACTATATGTGTGTTGACTTATGCGGGAATCCGCGGGAAGCCGGCTGAAAAGCCGGCTATTTAGAACACGCCTTGTGCCTGAAACAGGTTACCAGGTGGTCGTTCACCAGGCCGGTGGCCTGCATATGGGCGTAGATTATGGTCGTGCCTACGAATTTGAAGCCGCGCTTTTTGAGGTCGGCGCTGAGGGCGTCCGACTCCCTGGATGAGGCCGGAAGCTGGGCGAGCCTGGTCCAGCGGTTTACTTTGGGTTTCCCCCCCACGAAAGACCAGATATACTTGGAGAAGGTCCCGAATTCTTTCCGCACTTCCAGGAAGCGCCGCGCGTTGTTCACCGCGGCGTTGACTTTAAGGCGGTTGCGGACTATCGAGGGGTCTTTCAGGAGCGCCTCGATCCTGGCCGGCGTGAACTTCGCCACTTTTACGGGGTCAAAACCGGCGAAAGCCTTCCGGTAGCCCTCGCGCTTGTTCAGGATGGTGGACCAGCTTAAACCGGCCTGCGCGCTCTCCAGCGTGAGGAACTCGAACTGGACGCGGTCGTCGCGCACCGGAACGCCCCATTCGGCGTCATGATACGGGATGTAAAACTGGCTGGAGCCGTAGGCCCACGGGCATCTTTGTTTATCTTTCATAAATCAGGCGGAGACTGTTTTTCCTCCAGCAGCAGTATCAGCGCGGTCATCGCCGCCCTCGTGAGGCGGGCGTCCAGCAGTCCCTGCCTGATCGAGCGCGCCTGCGCTTCCTCCCCCCAATGCGGCCCGTGCGAGCGCCGGAGCCTGGCGCAGATGCGCTCTACCATGCGCTCTATCTCCATCGGCTTCGGCTCGCGCGCCTCGCGCTGGGCGGAAGGCTTGAGAACATGGGCGCGGGTCGCTAGTTCGTAGGCTACTACCGCCACCGACTGGCCAAGGTTCATCGAGGGCTGCTTCTCGCGCGTGGGAATATTTATGGTAGCGCTGCAGAAAGAAAGGTGCTCCTTGGTGAGGCCGGTTTTTTCCGGGCCGAAAATGATCGCGGTTTTCCCGGCGCAGCCGGAGATATAGGCCGGGGTTTCGGAAAGAAGTATCACGTCGCGCCCCGGGATGGCCCTGTGCAGCGAGGAGGTCCCGAGCAGCAGGGAGCAGTCCGCCGCGGCCTCGGGGATGCTGTCGAAGATCTTCGCGGAATTTATCACGTCCATGGCGTCGATAGCGGAGACGGAGGCTTCGCTGCGCCAGGCCTCCGCGGCCTCCTTCCAGTCTGATTCGAATGGCGCCACCAGGGCGAGCTCTGCCAGGCCGAAATTCGCCATAGCGCGCGCCGCGGCCCCGATATTGTCAGGGTTCCGCGGCCTTACCAGGATTATTTTAAGCTGGCTCTGCATAGGATGTGTTCGGCCGGCACGAGCTTAGGTGGCGGGGACCCTTCGCTTAAACGGTTTTGATCCCGCAGGACTCGGCGAAGGCTATGAGCTTCTCCTCCGTGAGTCCGCGGCCAAGGACCCCGTCCAGGCGCTTCACTAGTTTGCCGTCCTTGAAAAAAAGCACGGTGGGCACCACTTCCACGGCGAAATGCTCCTCGATAGCGGGGAGGTCGTCGACGCAAAGCTTTATGAAGACTGCCGGGCTCGCTTTCGCGCCTTTTTCAAGGGCGGGCATGAAGGAGGAGCAGAAGTGGCACCAGCCGGAATAAAAAAGGACCAGCCTTTCTCCGCCGGCCGCGAGCTCCGCGTCAAAATCTTTTTTTGTCCTGATATCTTTCATTTCCGTGTCCCCCCGCGCCGTCAAATTTCATGCCTGGGCACGTCGTGCGTGGCCAGGTAATCCAGGGCGTTCTTCGCCGCCGCCTGCTGGGCTTCTTTCTTGTTCTTGCCCGAGCCCAGTCCCAGCGTCTTTTTCCCTAGGCAGGCCCGCACCGTGAAAAGCTTCTGGTGCTCAGGCCCGGTTTCGCTCATGAGCTCGTAGTCCGGCGGGCGCTTGTGGGCTTTCTGTATTATTTCCTGCAGGATGCTTTTGTGGTCGATGTCGAGAAGCTCGGGAACCTGGCTTTCCAGCCAGGGGATGATAAGTTTCTCGGCGTAAGGCAGCCCTCCGTCGAGGTAGACGGCTCCGAGCACGGCCTCCATGGCATTGGCCAGGATGCTGTGGCGCTTGCTGCCGCCGCTGAGGTGTTCGCCGGCCCCGAGGCTTATGTGGTGGCCCAGCTTGATAAGTTCCGCCCAGCGGGCCAGGTTGGCCCGGGAGACGATGGCTGACTTGCTCTTGGAAAGGAACCCCTCGTTTTCAGAGGGGTTCTTAAGGAAAAGGTAATAGGATACTACCAGGCCGAGGACGCTGTCGCCCAGGAATTCCAGGCGCTCGTTGTGCCGGAGGGCGCCCCGCTCGGTCGCGTGCGACTTGTGGGTGAGGGCTTCGGCCAGCAGCTCCCTGTCCCTGAATTTATATCCTATTACTTCTTCGAGAGAAGACATTCCGGTTATCGGAAGGCTAAGGTATCAAGGATAAAGGCCGAAGAACAGAATGGGGATCGCCCCACTTTATCCTTAAGCCTTCATCCGCCTAGCCTTTTTTCCGCCTAGTCTTTCTTTCCGGATTTTTCGGTTATGTAGCGGACGGCTTCGCCGACGGTCTTTATCTTTTCCGCGTCCTCGTCGGGTATCTCGATGTCGAATTCTTCCTCGAGCGCCATTACCAGCTCCACGGTGTCCAGGGAGTCCGCTCCGAGGTCCTGCACGAACTGCGCCTGCGGGGTGACTTCCGCGGCGTCGACGGCCAGCTGCTCGATTATTATTTTCTTAACTCTCTCTTCAAGGTTTTCTGTAACTGCCATTTCGGTACCCTCCTGCTTAGTATTGTAAATCCGCTGAAAATTTATTGACTCCCGGCTCCCGGTTTCCCCGTATTACATGTACAGTCCGCCGTTCACGGACAGCACCTGGCCGGTGATATAGGCCGAGTCGCCGCCCGCCAGGAAGAGCGCGGCCTTCGCCACGTCGCCGGGCTCGCCCATGCGGCCAAGCGGGATCATCTCTGAGATCTTAGCCCTGGCCTCTTCTTTCAGGTTCTCGGTCATGCGCGTGCGGATGAAGCCGGGGGCCACCGCGTTCACCAGTACCTGGCGGGGCGCGAACTCCCTGGCCAGCGACTTGGTGAGCCCTATCAGGCCGGCCTTGGAGGCCGAGTAGTTCGCCTGGCCCGCCTGGCCGCTCTGCCCTACTACGGAAGAAATATTTATTATGCGCCCGGCGCGAGCTTTCAACATGAGCCTGGAGGCCGCTTTGCACATCAGGAACGCGCCTTTCAGGTTGACGTCGATGACGGCGTCGAAATCGGCCTCTTTCATGCGCAGCACCAGGTTGTCCCTGGTGATCCCCGCGTTGTTGACGAGGATATCCAGCTTCCCGAAAGCTTTTACGGCTTCCTCGACGGCTTTATCGCAGTCCGCCTCTTTCGAAACGTCCAGCGCCAGGCCTATGGTTTTCGCGCCGGTCTTCGAGGCTATGTCCGCGGCGGCCGCGGCGGAGTCCTGCAGCGAGAGGTCGGCGACGGCCACCGAGGCCCCCTCGGCCGCGAAAGCCGCGGCTATCTCGAAGCCTATGCCGCGGGCGGCGCCGGTTATAAGGGCGGTTTTTCCCTCGAGGCTCTTCATTCTTCTTCCTTCGCCGCGGTGATCTTGTCCTTCACTTGTTCCATCTGCTTTTTAATGTGGGTGACCATGCCCGAAGCGGCGAGGTCGCCGCCGACGCGCACGGCGTTGTAAATAGCGTTGGCGGTGACGCGGCCATGGCAGACCAGCACCACCCCGTTAACTCCCAGGAGGGGCGCGCCCCCGTAGATATCGACGTTCATCTTGATCTTCATCTCGGCGAAAACCTTGCGCATCAGCATGGCGCCGATCTGGTACGTAAACTTGCGCATTATCTGCTCTTTGAGCATTTTGAAAATTACTTTGGCGGAGCCTTCGTAGAGCTTGAGCGCCACGTTGCCGGTAAAGCCGTCCGCCACGACCACGTCGGTAAGGCCCTCGGGGATATCGCGGCCTTCGACAGGGCCATGGAAATTCAGCCCCATGTTCTTGATCAGCGGCAGGGTTTCCTGCACCAGGGAATTGCCTTTGGTTTCCTCTTCGCCTATGGAGAGGAGGCCCACGGAGGGATTTTCTATCTTGTAGAGGGACTTCATGAAGATGGAGCCCATCACCGCGAATTGCGCCAGGTGCCAGGGCTTGCAGTCCATGTTGACCCCGGCGTCCAGGAGCAGGGTCGTGCCCCTGAGCGTGGGCAGCGTGGCCGCTATCGCCGGTCGTATAACGCCGGGTATGCGCTTAAGCTTAAGCAGGGAGGCCACCATGATCGCGCCTGAATTCCCCGCTGAAATGAAAGCGTCGGCCTTGCCCTCGTGAACAAGGCCCGCTCCCACCATCAGAGAGGAGTTCGGCTTCGAACGGCACTCCGCGACGGGCTCGCCGGCCATCTCCACCGTCTGAGGCGCGTGGACTATGGTTATCCTCTCCGGATCTTCCGCGCCCAGGCGGCGAAGCTCCTCCCGGATTTCGGGATCCCTTCCCACGAGGATAACCTCGTGGCCCAGCTTTTTTGCGGCGAGCAAAGCCCCTTCAACGTTCGGTTTAAGGCCAAGGTCCCCGCCGTGAGCGTCAAGCGCTATTCGCATCGTTGGTCCCGGCGCTTATTTCTGGTCTTTGCCTTCTTCGGTCTTTTTGACTTTTGCGGCCACTTCCAGCTTTCCGTTGTAGAAACCGCAGGAAGGGCAGACGCGGTGCGGCAGGCGGAGCGCTCCGCACTGGGCGCAAGCCGAGAGGGATTTTACCTCCAGCTTCCAGTTCTGCGAGCGGCGCTTGTCCCTGCGCATTGGGGTATGTTTTCTTTTAGGATTAGGCATAGTAGTACCTCGTTAATTAGACTTGGATATCTTCACTTCCCGGGCTTGTCCTGGTCCGGCAGCTTCAGCCCTTTAAGGCCGTCGAAGGCGTTCGCTTTCTCTGATCTGCAGGCGCAGACAAGCTTGTTGCGGTTAATTCCACAGACAAGGCAGCGCCCTTTGCAGCTGTCGGAACACAAAACCTTTATAGGCGCGAGCACACCGACTGTTTCCCTTATTACTTCGCGCGTATCTATATATTCTACCGTATCCGGGTATACCTCGTCAAAAGAGTCCTCGAAAGTCCGGACGATCGGCTCGGCGCAGCGGGCGCAGATCATCTCCAGTTCTGCGCTCGCCTTGCCCTCCAGGAATATGGAGTCCAGCCCGACGGTGAAATTGAGCTCGAGGCTGACTTTTTTAAGCGTTACGGGCGGGTCGAAGAGGGCCGCGTAGCCGGCCACGGGCGGCTCGAGCCTGAGATTGAGGCCTTCCTCCTCTTTGATATCAAGATAGTTAAAAATCAGCGGGTCTTTTTCCTGCATAAGAATAATAAGATATCAACTATCCGGATAATAGTCAATGCCGCAGGGCTTGCTTTGGCAAGGCGGGAGCGGTAATTTCAGGGCGGGCCGGCCGCTCAGGAACAGTTGATCTTTTCGGCGACCGCGTACGGAGGCTTGCGGTTCGCGCTGTGGTAGGTCCGGATCAGCACTTCGGCGATCAGGCCCATAAAGGCGAACTGGACCGCGACGAGCGCGAAAAAGATAGCGACGAGGAAAAGCGGCTGGTCCTTGACGAAGATGCCGTTGAAGAACTTATTGTAGAGCGTCCAGGCGGCCATCAGGCCGGACCCGGCCAGGAGCGCGAGGCTCAGGCCGCCGAAGAGGTAGATCGGCTTGGTGATGAAATCCCCCATGAACTTGACGGTGAAGAGGTCCAGGACGACCTTGAAGGTGCGCGCCAGGCCGTACTTCGACTTGCCCGAAGTGCGCGGGCGGTGGTTCACCGCGAGCTCCGTTATCGACGCCCCGGCGTAGCCGAGTATCGCCGGCAGGAAACGGTGCATCTCGCCGTAGAGGTCGACTTCCTTAAGCAGCGAGGCCCTGTAGACCTTGAGGGTGCAGCCGAAGTCGTGAAGCCTGACCCCGGTGACCGCGGAAATGATGAAGTTGGCGGCCCGCGAAGGCAGTACGCGCGAGAAGAACGCGTCGCGCCTGCTGCTGCGCCAGCCGCTGACCACGTCTATTCCGGCGGCGGCGGCGGCGAAGAGGCGCGGGATATCTTCCGGGTCGTTCTGCCCGTCCGCGTCCAGCGTGACTATCCACTCGCCGCGCGCGGCGGCGATGCCGGCGGCCAGCGCGGCCGTCTGCCCGTAATTTTTGGAAAGGCGCAGGGCCCGGTGGGCGGGTTCGGCGGAGAATTTCGCCAGCTCGCCGAAGGAGCCGTCCGAGCTGCCGTCGTCGACCCAGATCACTTCATAGGGAACTTTCATCCCGGCCAGCGCGGCGCTGAGCTCGGCTTTGAAAACAGGCAGGTTCTCTTTTTCGTTGAAGACGGGGATCACGGCGGAGATCAGGGGGGTCATTTTTTTAATCCTTTCTTTTCCAGGAGTTCCTCATATAGCTTTTCCTGTTGCCGTACCATGAAATCTATATCGAATTCCCGCAGGTCGGTGGCCGCGGCCCCTGCCGCGAGCTTCCCGCGCAGCGCGGCGTCTCCGAGCAGGCTCTCCAGCGACGAGCAGAACCCGTCCAGGTCGCCGGCCCGCACCAGATAGCCGTTCTTCCCGGTTGCGAGGATGTCGGAGACCCCGTCGGCCGCGTAGCAGACGGAGGGCAGGCCCGTCCTGAGGGCCTCGACCAGGGCGCGCGGCAGGCCTTCCCACAGCGAGGTCAGCGCGAAGATGTCCGACGCGGCCAGCAGCTCCGCCGTATCCTCGCGCCAGCCGATGAACCTGCACGCTTTGCCGAGCCCCAGCTCCCGGACCTTGTCCTGGTATTTCGGCAGGCCGCTACCGCCGCCCGCGAATACGAAGCGCGCCGACGGGAATTTCGGCGCCAGCCGCCGCGCGGCCTCGATGAAGTGCTCAGGGTTCTTCTGCGGCTTGGTATTCCCGACACAAAGGACCACAGTGTCCGACCCGTCCAGCCCGAGCGCGGCGCGCTTTACCTCTTTGTCCACTTTTGCCGGGTAGGCTGCCAGCGCGACGCCGCTGCGTATCAGGCGGTAGCGGGCGGGGTCGCCTATGCCTGCGGCGCGGGCCGTCTCCAAATTGGACCTGGAGACGAAGACAAGCGCGTCGGAGAACCGGGCGCAGACCTTTTCCAGGAAGACGTAGAGGCCGCGCACGAGCGGGTTCTGCAGCGGGTGGAAGCCGAAGCCGTGGAAGGTGTGGACGATGACCGGCACGCCGGCCGAGCGCGCGGCAAGGCGGCCGAGTATGCCGGCCTTAGACGAGTGAGTATGCACTATGTCCGGCTTCAGTTCCTTCAGAAGGCGGCGCAGCTCGAAGAAAGCGCGGGTCTCCTCGAGCGGGGAGATCTCCCTGACCAGGTGTTCCGCGCGGACTATGTTCGCGTCGGAGACCCGGTGGTCCAGGTCCCCTTTCCACCCGCAGATGATCATGGCGTCGTACCGGGACTTATCCAGCGTGCGCGCAGTGTGAAGGGTATTCCCCTGCGCGCCGCCGAAATCGAGGCGGGTTATGATGTGCGCTACTTTGATCATTGCTTCAAGGCCATGCCGCGCCGTTCAGGGGCGCGCCCCGCGGCCGCTTACCTTATATAAGGGGAAATAGTGCTTAAGGATGTCGCGGTACTTGGCCCCCCTGGCTTTGGCCATGCCGCGCGCGCCCAGGATGCACAGCCCGTTCCCTTCGCCGGTCCCGATGCCGCGCAGGACGAAGAGCTTCGGCTTCTTTCCGTCGAAAATAGGGCGTATGCTGAAAAGCGTCGAGCGCAGCGCGCCGGCGCCGAGGGCGTAGGCTATGGGGCCCGCCCCCTCGACCACGATGCGAGCGCCAAGGCCCGCGATGCTGCCAAGGCCGGCGCCCTCAATTGAGGAGCACGAC
>CAZUQT010000122.1:0-9506 GCA_964622585.1 uncultured Elusimicrobiaceae bacterium
CCTTGCCGAACACCAGCATCAGGCGCGAAGCCAGGGTCTGGCGCTGCTCTATCTCGAGCGTGGTGGATTTCCTGAACCAGACCTTCGTCTTGTTCGGCATCAGGACCACGGCCCCGCCTTTGGCCCCGGTGCGGACGGCGCCGCCTTCGGCTATCTCCATCCCGTCTTTGGCCGGGATCCAGATCCCCTCGCGGGTTGGGCGTACCTCGACTTCGCCGCTCATGGAGAGAATTTTGGCCTCCTCGGCCAGAATTACCCCCGGCAGCGCTATAAAAAACAATAATAAAAGAATATTTGTCCTCATAATGAGAGTTTATTAGAAAATCCGCCTTGTGTCAACATGACTTTTTTGGGATAATTGGAACAGCGGGAGAGGTTTTTTCCCTATGAAAAAGCCGCGGCTGTAACCGCGGTCAAGTGTGATAAGGGTCACTCGCCCTGCCGGCGGCGGCAGGCGCGTCGGCGGCGGCCACGACGGATAAGGACGGAGACGGTCCTATTTCAGGCATAAAAGTCACGGGAGATACACCATGAAGAAGTTAACCTTTGTTATATTCGCGCTGGGCCTGGCCGGTTGCGCCACCGCACCGATGAAGACTGAAACGGTCTGCCCCCCCTGCCCGACCTGCCCGGCAGTAGCTGTTTCCACCAAAGCCCCCGAGGCCGCCCCGATGTTCCTGGCCGCTCCGGAAAACCTTCCCGTCTTCGAGGACGGCGACGACCTGAAGCCCCTTATGAAAGCCGCCCTGCTTAACCGCGCTTATTTCCAGGGCCTGAAGAACGGCGTCCCGGCCTATACCTTCGGAAACCGCAAAATAACGCCTAAAGAGCTGGCCGACACCAATGAAGAATTCATAAAGATACTCCAGTCGTCCCCTACGGCGCAGGACTTCGACCGCCTGGTGAAAGAAAGGTTCGAGATTTACCAGATGGCCGGCCGGGATTCCACCGGCACGGTGGTTTTCAGCTCTTACTATGAGCCCACGCTTGAGGCCAGCCTTGCCAAGACCAAAGAATATAAATACCCCATCTACGCCAAGCCGGAGGACCTGATCACTATAAACCTCGAGGATTTCAACGAGAAGTTCAAAGGCGAGAAACTGACCGGGCAGCTCAAGAGCGGCGCGCTGGTTCCTTATATCGACCGCGAAAAGATAGATTTCGAAGGAGCCCTGGACGGAAAAGGCCTTGAGCTCGCCTGGTTCAAAGATAGGGCCGACATCATGGACCTGCATATAGAGGGCTCCGGGCGCCTTCAACTTACTGACGGGCGCGAGATAAAGGCGAATTTCGCCTCCACAAACAGCCTGAAGTTCAAGGGCTGGCTGAGCGCGCTGGTGGAAGCCGGCGCTATGCCGCGCGAAGGCATCAGCCACGAAAAGGGCAAGCAGTACCTGCTGGACCATCCGGACCAGGAGCGGAAGATAATGAGCGCCAACCGCCGCTACACTTTCTTCAAGCTGAAAATGGACGGGGACCCGGAAGAAGGCCCGGCCGGGACCTACGGCCTGCCGCTGACCGGCTGGCGCTCGGTGGCCATGGACAATAATCTGGTCCCCATGGGGGCCATAGCCTTCATGCGGACGACCATGCCGGACGTGGACGAGGAAGGGAATTTGCTCGGCCGCAAGCTTAACAGCCGCTTTGTTTTCTGCCAGGACACCGGCGGCGCGATCAAAGGCCCCGGCCGGGTGGACTTCTTCGCCGGCAACGGCAAAAAAGCCCGCACCTTCGCCTTCAAGCTCTGGGACCAGGGAACCATGCACCTCCTCGTCCTGAAAGAGAGCAAACAATGAAAAAGGGGACAGGCTGCTTTTTACTATCCGCCCTCTTTATGCTTCTCACCCCGCTCAAAGCATCCGAACTGACAATGAGCGGCCTCGACGTCCTCGAACGCGACGGCTTCAAACAATTGGAAGGTAAACGCGTCGGCCTTATCACCAATCACACTTCCGTGGACCTGAACGGCGTCAATGCCGTGGACGCTTTCCACAAAGCCGGGAACTTCAAACTTGCGGCGATCTTCTCGCCCGAGCACGGCTTCCGCGGCACCGAGGAGGGCGGGGTTTACATAGCGAGCTCTTCGGACCCTGTCACCGGGGTCCCGGTCTTCAGCCTTTACGGGAAGAATAAGCAGAGGCCGACCCCTGAAATGCTGAAGGACCTGGACGTCCTGGTCTTCGATATACAGGATATAGGCGCGCGGTTTTATACTTACCTGACCACCATGGGCTACGCTATGGAAGAAGCGGCTAAAGCGGGCCTGCCTTTCATGGTTCTGGACCGCCCGAACCCGATAGGCGGCCTGGTGGAAGGCCCTGTGCTTGAGCCGGGCATAAGCTTCTTCACCGCTTATTTCCCGGTTCCGGCGCGCCACGGCTTTACCCCCGGCGAAATGGCGCTTTTCCATAAAGCGAATCTAAACCTTAACCTAAACCTGACGGTGGTCCCTCTGGAGAACTGGACGCGGGACCTGTTCTTCGACCAGACCGGCGTGGTCTGGACCAATCCTTCGCCGAACATCAGGGACGTAGACGCCGAGGTCCTTTACCCGGGCCTCGGCTGCTTCGAAGCTTCCAATATCTCGGTAGGCCGCGGCACGGACAGGCCTTTCCGCTGGTTCGGCGCGCCGTGGATGAAAGCCGGGAAGATAGCCAAAAGGCTCAATAAGGCGGGGCTGAAGGGCGTTAAATTCACAGTCCTGAAACTGACCCCCGATAAAGACGTCTTCGAGGGCAAACCCTGCGAAGGAATAAACATAGAAATTACCGACAAATCCGCGGTAAGGGCGCTCGATATTTTCGTCAATGCGGCGTACCTGCTAAGGAAATACAATGGCGCGGAGTTCAAACTTAACCCGGTGGAGATCCGCAAAATGACCGGTTCATCGGACCTTTACAATATGCTCGAGGCGGGCGCGAAACCGGCGGAAATAATAGCGGCTTTCCAGAAAAACAACGCGGATTTCAGGGCCCGCGCGGAGAAATTCCTGCTTTACAAATAGCGGCTTAATGTGTTAGATTTGATATATATGGGGAACAAAATTCTTGTAGTCGATGACGATCCTGAAATCTCGAGCCTGGTGCAGTACACGCTCGAATCGCTTGGCCACACCGTAAAAGTCTGCGATAACGGCCGCGAAGTGATGGACATGCTTAAGTCCTATAAACCCGAACTTCTGGTGCTGGACGTGATGCTGCCCGGCATAGACGGCTACTCGCTTGCCACCCAGATCTCCGAGGACGAAGAACTGAGCAAGCTCCCCATCGTGGTCCTCTCCGCGCTCGAACCCTCGCGCACGATGTTCCAGCGCTTCTCCCAGGTCGCCGCTTTCCTCACCAAACCCTTCAACACCGACGACCTGATGGAAGCCGTCAAAAACGGCCTCGCGAAGAAATAAATCGCTACTGCCCAATAAAAAAGGGAAGCCCAAAAGCTTCCCTTTTTTATTTCTATCGAGGCTCAACCTCGATAGGCCACTACCGCTTATTGAGGGGACAAGCTTCCTGGCAGAGGTCGCAGCCGTAGGCGTAGCCGCAGGTTTTGGAGGCGAGGGCAGGAGGGAGTTTTTCTTTGGATTGGGTGGTCCAGTAGGAGAGGCAGAGAGCGGCGTCGAGGGCGCCGGCTTTCAGGGCGCCGGTCGGGCAGGCTTTGAGGCAGAGGTCGCAGGCGCCGCAAGAATCAACGACGGGAGCTTCGGGTTCAAGTTCAAGATTCAGAGCGATGCCGCCCAGGAATAAATAGCTGCCTAGTTCGCGAGAAAGCAGGAGGGTGTTCTTCCCCCTGAAGCCCAGGCCGGCAAGTCGGGCCAGCTCTTTTTCCATCACGGGCGAAGTATCGCAGAAGATCTTTCCGTCAGCGGCCGGGAATTCTTTCTTTATCGCCTCCAGCATAGACGAAAGTTTTTCTTTGACCGTGAGGTGATAGTCGCGGCAAAGAACGTAACGGGAAATCTTGGCGCCGGGGGCGGCCAGGAGCTCGGGCTGGTGTTGCTTCCTTCCGGTGCGCTTAAGATAAGCCGCGGGCTCTCCGGCTTTGGCCAACTCCGCGGCATAGTCCATGCCCGGCTCCCAGTACCTGAAAGCGCAGACAAGGACCGAACCCGAGGGCGGGAACCAGTTCTTTATATTTTTTCTTTTAAGAGGATCGCGGCTGAGGTAGGCCAGGCCGCCGGGCGCGGTCTTTACGGCTTCAGAAAATCTTTCGAACTCTTCCAGGTCCGCCGCGCCGGCTATGCCGGCCGCGGACGCGCCGCAGGCCAGCGCTATGGCCTTTACCCGCGCTTTGTTCACGACTTGGCCTGACTGCCGTAGGCCCAGGCCGAGTAGCGCAGCCAGAAGATCTTGAGGAATTCCTTCAGAAATTCTTCCCTTGAAACATTAGCGCCCTTGATAGCCTGGACGCTTACGGCGGTGTCGAGCTTAACGGTATTGTTGAGATTCACGCCGACGCCGACCAGCAGCCAGCTTATGTCGCCGCTTACGGAGGAAGATTCGGTAAGGATCCCGGAGATCTTAAGCCACTTGCGGCGGCGCGGATGCCAGGCGTAAACGTCGTTCGGCTTCTTTATGCGGGTCTTTATCCCGTAAAGCGCGGTTATTGCTTCGGCCACGGCCTCGCCGCTGAGGACGCTCAACTCCGGCAGGAACTTGATCCCGGTCTCCGGCTTCATCAGCAGGGTCATATAAAGGCCGCCGCGCCCTGACTCCCATTCGCGGTCCTGCTGGCCCCTGCCGCCGGTTTGGGTCTCGGCCAGGACCAGGGTTTTCTCGGCCGTGCCTTCCAGGGCCAGCTCGCGGGCCACCGACTGGGTGGAATCGACTTCTTCCAGGCAGACTATCTTGCCTATGCCGGGCAGGGTCTCAAGATTTAAATTTTCGCAATAGCATTTTTTCATTTTGTTTTTACCTCAAAAGAGATGTCCAGGGGCTTCGCCCCGCTGGTTATGGACCCTACGGAGATCCGGTCCGCTCCAAGTCTGGAATAGCGCGCGGCCTTCGCCAGGTCCACGCCGCCGGAGATCTCCGTCTCCGGCTTTTTGCCTTTATGCGCCCGTATGAGCGCAATGGCCTTCTTCATCGCCGCGAAATCCATATTATCCAGCATCAGGACGTCCGCGCCCAGCGGCAGAAAAGCTTTTACCTGCGCCAGGCTCTGCGCTTCTATTTCTATCTTCAGCCCCGGCCTGGCCTTCCTCATCGCGGCTATCCTGCCGGCGAGTTTGGCCGGGCTGCCGCCGGCCAGGGCGACATGGTTATCCTTTATCATTGCCATGTCGTAAAGCCCCATGCGGTGGTTCGCCGCCCCCCCGCAGGCCGAAGCGTACTTCTCCACGGCCCGGAGGCCGGGCAGGGTCTTGCGGGTATCGTAGATCCTGGTGCGGCCTTTTTTTAAGACGGAAGAAAAAAGCGCGGCCCTGGTGGCCACGCCGCTCATATGCTGCAGGAAATTCAAAGCCGTGCGCTCGGCGGTAAGGATGGAGGCCGGTCCCTCGATCTTCATGAGGACGGCGCCTTTCCCGATGCGGGAGCCGTCTTTGACCAGGGCTTTGACTTTGGAGCCGGGCGCCGCCAGTTCGAACACCCGCTTGACCACTTCCAGGCCGCAGACCACGCCGCTGTCCTTGGCCCGCAGCTCCCCGTAAAACCGCGTTCCCATGGGAACGAAGAACCTGGTCGTGACGTCGCCGGCGCCTATATCTTCCCGGAGGGCCGTCTTTATAACAGCGTCAAAATCTTTCATTAACCCAATTTTACCATTTTCCGCTATTTCTTCCGGGTTTCCTGGATAAGGACGCCGGTCTTTTTCATCTCTTTGCGGTAATTGGCGCCGGTGGCGGCCCAGCAGATGGTCTCTACGCGGAAAGGGAGGCCTGCCTCCCTGAACGCGGCCGCCAGTTTCTCGAGCCTCGCAGCGGCGAGCGGCTTATCCGACATCACGACCAGGTCGAGGTAGGAATGCTTCTTATTGACGCCCGCGGCGCGCGCGCCGTAGACAAGCACGTCGAATTCCCCCACATTGGCGGCGAGGATCGTTTTGACTTTTTTCAGATAAGCCGGCTTCAGGTCTATCATAAAAGCGGTTATCTTATTTTTTAGGGGATTCCTGGATGAGGACGCCCGTCTTTTTAATGACCTTGCGGAAGGAGGTCCCGGTGGCGGCCCAATCTATCGTCTCGACGCGGAAAGGGAGGCTGGCCGCGGTAAAGGCGGCGGCCATCTTCTCGAGCCGCGGCGACACGAGAGGCTTCTCCGTGAGCACCGCGAGGTCCAGGTAGGAGAACTTCTTGGCCGTGCCCTCCGCGCGGGAGCCGTAAACGAGAACGTCGAACTCCGGAACGTGGCCGGCAAGGATATTCTTAACTTTTTTAAGGAAAATCGGCTTTAGATCGATCATAGTTGCGTTCTGCCTTTAAATCCGCGGGTAGCTGCCGCGAAGATGCGCTGATGGGACGCCAAAACCCCTATATATCTTTTACCAAATGCCTGTCCCCATAGCAAGATAAACTTCGCTCAATTCTATAAAATCCGCGGGAATTCAGGCTTTGAGACCCGTTTACGCCGCGCGCCGGCTTTAAACGCCCATATTGTAACATTGGTTACATTTACGAAAGTTAACAAAAAATCAATATAAAAACGCGCAAATTATGATATATTTTGTTTAAGGTTAGAGGGGAACGAACATGAGCAAGATATTGGTAGTAGAGGACGAAGAGAGCATTACTGAACTCCTGAAGCTCTATCTCGAGTCGGAAGGCCACCTTGTCGTCACCACGGACAAGGGCAAAACCGCGATCGAGTGGATCAAGGAGATCCACGTGGACCTGGCCATAGTGGACCTGGGGCTGCCGGATATCAGCGGCTTCGAAGTCTGCCGCAGCATCAAGGACAATCCAAAGACGAGGTCCATCCCGATAATAATATTGACCGGCAATACCTCCAACAATGCCAAGATAGAGGGCAATATGGAAGCGAATGCCGACCTGTTCCTGAACAAGCCTATAAGCATCGACGACCTCAAGAAAGCCGTGACGATGATGTTCGAGAAAGCGGCGAAGAAGAAACTGCTTCTGCGCAATTCCTTAAAAACCAGGTTCGATTGATTATTTATTACCCGAGGCGGGTAAGCAGGGCGGAGGCGGCCGATAGACAGGCCGTCTCCCGGAGGCTTGGCCTCATTTCCCCGAGGCCGAGCCTCGTTCTGACTTCAGCCAAGGCGTGTAAGAAGAGCCGAAGCTGCGGCAAGACAGGCTGTTTCCGCCCTTAAAGTATAGAGTCCAAGATTCATGAACGCCGCGCCTTTTGACCGCGCGAATTCAAGCTCCCCTTTCGTAAAGCCGCCCTCCGGCCCCACAAAAAGCTTCAGCCCGGCAGCGCCCGCAAGCCCCTTGACCGCTTCGTCAGGGGCCGGGCCGTCGGGCGAAGCGAGGACGGAGGCTCCTCCCGCCGTCAGGAGATCGTCGAATTTCTCCGGCTTGCGCAGCTCGGGCAGGACGCCGCGGCCGCACTGCTTTGAAGCGGCTACCAGTATCTGGCCCAGCCTGCCGGCGCGCCTGTCCCAATCGCTGAAAAGGTCGAACTGCACCCGGGAGGCCATAACAGGCTGAAAAATATCCACGCCCGCCTCGGTGCAGTGCTCAAGAATGCTCTCCAGGGCCGGCTTCGCCACCACGGCGAAGCAGAGAGTGAGCTTTGTTCTATACTCGGGGCTGGGCAGTTTTTCTTTGACCGAGCCGGTGACCCGGTCGCCTATGACTGACTTAAGCACCGCGCGGTAGCGGTTCCCTTTCCCGTCGAAGATCTCTATCTCGTCGCCGGCGCGGGCGCGGGCCGCCCTCGCGATATGGGCGGCCTCTTCAGGCCCGGCGAAGAATTCGCCTTCGCGCATATTTTCCGCGGGTATAAGGTATTGAGGCATATCAGGTAAAGCGCGCGGCTAGCCCAGTATCTTCTTGAAAAAACCTTTCTCTTTGTCCGCGGGCGGCGCTTCGTGGCCGGCTATTTTCGCCAGCTCCTCGAAAAGCTCGCGCTGGCGCGGATTAAGCTCGTGCGGAACTTCCAGCTTTACCTGCACAAGAAGGTCCCCGCGGTCCTTGCCGGAGGTCGTAGGCATACCCTGGCCGTGCACGCGGAAAACCTTGCCATGCTGGGTGCCCTGCGGGATCTTGATCTTGATCCGGCCGCCTTCGATGACCGGGACTTCCACCTCGCCGCCGAGAGCGGCCTGCCAGACGGCCACCTGGCACACGTAGACCAGGTCGCGGCCCTGCCTCTCGAAATGCGGGTGATGCTTCAGCCTCACCTGTATGTAAAGGTCCCCGGAATCTCCGCCGCGCAGGCCGGCGTCGCCGCCGCCGGAGACGCGGAGCACCGCCCCCTCCTCCACGCCGGCGGGGAGCTTGATATTTATAGAAGCCCTCTTCTTCTGGCGGCCGGCCCCTTCGCAGGATTTACACGGGGTGGAGATGACCTCGCCCTGGCCGCCGCATTCGGGACAGGCCTGGCTGAAGGAAAAAAAGCCCTGAGAATACTGGACCCGCCCCGCCCCGCGGCAGGCTGGACATTTGCGGATGCCGGTCTTGCCGCGCGCGCCGGTCCCGTCGCATTCCTGGCAGACCTCGGTGCGCTCCAGGTCGAGAGGGACCTTCACGCCCGTGAAAGCCTCCTCCAGAGTTATCTCCGCTTCTTCCTTTAAATCGGCTCCGCGGCGCGAGCGCGGCTTGCCGCGCCCCCCGCCCTGGCCCTGCGTGAAGAGGTTCTCGAAAAGGTCCCCGAACATGTCCCCCAGGTCGGCGCCCTGGAAGCCGCCGAAACCGCCCCGGCCGCCGCCCGCGCCGGCCTTAAGCCCCTCGGCGCCGTACTGGTCGTAGACCTGGCGCTTTTCCGGGGAGGACAGGACCTCGTAGGCCTCGTTGATCTCTTTGAAGGCGGCCTCGGAATCATTGTTGCCGGGGTTCCGGTCGGGATGGTGTTTCATCGCGAGCTTCCGGTACGCGGACTTTATCTCGTCCGGGCCGGCATTGCGGGCCACGCCCAGGGTGCGGTAATAATCGTTTGAAGCCATAAAATAGATCGAGAGTCAGGAATCGGGAACCGAGAATATGGAACTTGGTAAAGGGCCGGGAACCAGGAAGCGCGTTTCCGCGATCCTCGGTTCCCGACCCCTATTCCCAATTTTAGCTTATTTCTTCTTTTCGTCCACGACTTCGGCGTCCACGACGTCGTCCTTGCCGCCGGCGGAAGTCTTGGCGCCCTCGGGCGCGGGCCCGGCGCCTGCCGGGTTGGCCTTGGCCTGGGAGGCTTTATAGACAGCCTCGCCGAGTTTCTGGGAGACCTGGATAAGGGTTTCTTTCGCCTTCTTCACCTTCTCCATGTCGTCGCCCTTCATCGCGTCCTTCATTTCGCCGATCGCGCGGTCGACGGCCAGGCGGTCGTCCTGGCTGATCTTGTCGCCGTGCTCTTTCAGCGCTTTCTCGGTGGTATAGAGGACGGTGTCGGCCTCGTTCT
>CAZUQT010000123.1:0-7208 GCA_964622585.1 uncultured Elusimicrobiaceae bacterium
ATGCCGGGGATGAAGCCGCCCCATTTCTTCATGTTCTCGGCCAGGTCCTTCGGGTTGATGCTGACGGAGTTATAGAAGTAGCAGAAGAAGATGATCAGGGCGACATAAACCATCTGGTAAAGGATGCTGGAGTGGTTCATCACCGCCATCAGCTTCTGGGCCCAGGGCGCGCCGGGGTTGAAAGAGCCGATGGTATAGGGCACGCTCAGCAGCGAAACCGCGAAGATGACCGCGATAACGCCGGACTGGTCGACTTTCAGGGGCAGGAAAGTGGAGGCGCCGCCGTACATCTTGCGGCCCACCATGCGCTGCGCGTACTGCACGGGGATCTTGCGCTGCGCCGTTTCCACCCAGATGACGAAGCCGATGATCAGCAGCACGACCGCCAGGATGAGTATGCCGGTGAGCAGGCTGATTTCGTCGATCTGGATAAGCTTTATCATGCTCATCACGGCGGACGGCATGCGGTCCACGATGCCGGCGAAGATGATGAGGGAGATCCCGTTGCCGATGCCGCGCTCGGTGATCTGCTCGCCCAGCCACATCACGAAGATGGTGCCGGTGACCAGGGTGATCACGGTCACGAAATAGAAGCCGAGGGTCGGGTTGGCCACGATCTGGGGGCCGCTGCCGCCGGCGCCCATCTTGGTCATGGCGATGGTCAGGCCCAGCGACTGGAAGGCCGCCAGGAACAGGGTGAACAGCCTGGTGAACTGCGTTATCTTCTTGCGGCCGCTTTCGCCCTCTTTCTGCAGGCGGTCGAGCACCGGGAAAATATGCGCGCCCTGGACCAGGCTCATGATGATGGAGGCGTTGATGTAGGGCATCACGCCCATCGAGAAGATGGAGAACCGGCTGAGCGCGCCGCCGGAGAAGATATCCAGGAAGCCCAGGATCGAGCCCTTCTGGGCCGCGAAAATGGCCTGCAGCGCCGCGGTGTTGATGCCGGGTATCGGGATAGTCGCGCCGAGGCGGTAGACAGCGAGCGCCCCGAGCACGAAGAATATCCGTTTTTTAAGATCCTCTATCTTAAAAATGTCGGTTATCTGTTGCATTATTTCTTGTCCGTTTTGGCGGCCTTCTTGGAGACGTTCTGGGCGTCTACGACGGCCTGCTTGGCCGCTTTAAGTCCGACGAGCAGGGTGATCTTGCCGCCGGCCTTGGTTATCTTGTCGGCCGCGCCCTTGGAGAAGGAATGAGCGGTGACATTGAGGGCTTTCGTGACTTCCCCGTTGCCGAGGACCTTCACCAGCGTGTCGTGCTTGATCAGCCTGCGCTTGAGCATGTCGGCCGGGGTGACGGTGGCGCCGGCGGGAAAGTTCTTTTCGAGCGAGGAGAGGTTGATCCACTCGTAGTACTGGCGGAACTGCACATTGCTGAAGCCGCTCTTGGGGATGCGGCGCAGCAGCGGGGTCTGCCCGCCTTCGAAACCCACGGGCTTGGTGCCGCCGGAAGTGGCGTGCTGGCCCTTCTGCCCGCGGGTAGAGGTCTGGCCGTGGCCGGAACCCTGGCCGGTGCCGAGGCGCTTGCGCTTGTGCATGGAGCCGTAATGAGGCTTAAGATTGTGAAGTGAGATCATAGTGTTTCATTCCTTTGGAGGTGCCGTATCGGGCGCTATGCGCATCAGACGGCCTCCTGTGTTTCCCGAAATCGTAGTTCCGAAGCGGCGGCCCTATTCCTTGCCGCGGATCTTCATTACTTCTTCCTTGCTCTTGAGCCTCTTGAGGGCGTCGAGAGTGGCGTAAACCGTATTAAAAGCGTTGCGTGAACCGAGGTTCTTGGTAAGGATGTTCTTGACCCCGCCCGCTTCGAGCACGGCGCGCACGCCGCCGCCGGCTATCAGGCCGGTGCCGCCCACGGCGGGCTTCATCCAGACCTTGCCCGCGCCGAACCTGCCTTCGATCTCGTGCGGGATAGTGGCCCCTTCGAGAGGGAACTGGAACATTTCCTTGCGGGCGCCGGCGGTGCCTTTCTGTATGGCGCCCTGCACCTCGTTCGATTTGCCGAGGCCTACGCCGACCTTGCCGTTATTGTCGCCGACCACCACGAGGGCGTTGAAAGAGAAGCGCTTGCCGCCCTTGACCACCTTGGTGACGCGGTTGACGACCACGGTCACTATTTTTTCCTCTTTGGCTTCGGTCAGGTCGAGCTCCATAGCCTCGCCGGGGGTCTTGCCCTGGGCGTTGAGTTCTTTGCTGGTCTTAAGCTGTTTCTGGTTTCTGAGCATTTTGGAGTCTCCCTTAGAATTTCAAGCCGGCTTCGCGGGCGGCGTCAGCGAGGGCCTTGATGCGGCCGTGGTAGATCCTGCCGCCGCGGTCGAAACAGACTTCCGTAACGCCCTTGGCTATGGCGCGCTTGGCGAGGAGGGCTCCGACCGTCTTGGCGGAATCCAGGCTCTTGCCCGATTTAAACTTGCCCTTCAGGTCCTTCTCCAGGCTGGAGGCGGCCGCGAGGGTCACGCCCTTCTTGTCGTCGACGACCTGGGCGTAGATGTACTTGGTGCCCCGGTAGACGCTCAGCCTCAGCTTGTGGATGCCGTTGGCGAACAGGCCGTTCCTTGAGCGGATCTTGCGGAATTCGTAGCGTTCTTGTTTGCTTATCATAATAGATCTCCCTGATTATTTCTTAGCCGCACCGCCGGCCGCACCCGCGCTGGCGCCCGCCGCCGTCTTGCCGGCCTTGCGGATGATGTGCTCGCCCTGGTACTTGATGCCGGTGCCCTTGTAGGGTTCCGGGGGTTTAATGCGCTTTATCTGGGCGGCCAGGTTGCCCACGGCTTCCCTGTCTATGCCCTTTATGGTAAGGACGACCTGCTTGGGGTCGAAGGACATCTTGATCCCGGCCGGTATATCCACGATCACGGGGTGAGAGAAGCCCAGCTGCATGGAGACGCGGTTGCCTTCTACGGCTCCCTTGAAACCGACGCCGCTGATCTCGAGCACCTTTTCAAATTCTTTGGTCACGCCGGACACCATGTTGTTGACGCGGGCCCTGGCGGTGCCGAAAAGCGCGCCTTTGTCGGCGGCGCCCTTGGCTATGCTGATATTGATGTTCGCGCCTGAGACGGCGGCGTCTATGCCGTCGGGCAGGGAGAACGAAAGCTTGCCCAGGGGGCCTTCGACAAGGACCTTCCTGTTATCCACCCTCGCCTTTACTTTTTCCGGAAGCGCTATCGGCTTTTTTCCAATTCTGCTCATATTATGTTTACCTCTTTCTTAAATCAGTTCCGTACTCCAGACTCCCGACTCCGTGATCCGGTTCTTACCAGACCTGGCAGAGCACTTCGCCGCCGAGCTTTTGCTTCTTGGCGTCCGCGTCGGTCAGCAGGCCCTTCGAAGTCGAGACTATCGTCACGCCGAATGCGGCGCGCACATGGGGCATCTCGTCGTGGGCCCTGTAGATGCGCAGGCCGGGCTTAGACACGCGGCGGATGCCGTTTATCACGGGCTGCTTGTCCATCGTGTACTTCAGCGTGATGCGGATCACGCCGCGCCGGTCTATGGTCTTGTCCAGTTTCGGATCAAGCACCTTGAAATTCGAAACGAAGCCCTCGTCCTTGAGGACCTTTACGAGCCCGACCTTGATGCCGGAGAAGGGGACGTCCACCCGCTCTTTCTTCTTGGTCGTGGCGTTCTTTATCGCGCACAGCATGTTTGCTATAGGATCCATTTTTTCACCTCTTAATCTGAAAACTTACGCAGGCCGCGGCCCTAATTGATTGTGACTTGTGACCTGTGACTTGTGACTTCCGTATTACCAGCTCGACTTCCTGAGACCGGGGATCAGGCCTTCGTGCGCCATCTTCCTCAGGCATATCCTGCAGAGCCCGAAGTCGCGGTAGTAGCCGCGCGGCCTGCCGCAGATCTGGCAGCGGTTGCGGAAGCGCGTAGAGAACTTCTGGGGTTTGCGCATCTTCGCCATCCAAGCATATGTAGCCATGTCTTTCTTTCTCCTGTATTTATTTAAAACTGCTGCCGAACTTGACACTTAATTGTGTCGCTTCGCTCCACCCCTAGTTTAGTTAAAACGTTCGACTTTAGTGCTTCACTTCCGGCTTCGCTGGCTTCTTGAACGGCATGCCCATATATTCCAGCAGGGCCTGGCCCTTTTTATTGTCGCCGGCGGTAGTCACGAAAGTTATGTTCATGCCGCGCGCCTTGGGAGACTTCTCCATGTTGACCTCGGGGAAGATGTGGTGCTCTTTCAGGCCGAGGTTCAGGTTGCCGCGCCCGTCGAAGAACCGGGGGTCGACGCCCTGGAAATCGCGCATGCGGGGGACCGAGACCGACACGAAGCGGTCGAAGAACTCGTACATCCGCGAACCGCGCAGCGTGACGCGCACGGCTATGGGCATACCCTCGCGCAACTTGAAGTTCGAGATGGACTTCTTCGCGCGGCGCACCTGGGGCGCCTGGCCGGAGATGACCGTAAGGTCTTCCTTGGCCAGGTCCAGGGCCTGGATATTTTCCTTGGCCTCGCTGACGCCTATGTTTATCACGATCTTGGTGATCTTGGGGGCGGCCATCGGGGAAGTCAGGTTGAATTCCTTCATGAGCGCCGGCCTCACGGTGTTGAGGTACATTTCGTTCATGCGAACTTTGTAGCCCTTGGGCATGGGGATGACGGCGCCTTTATGGGCCTCCGTCACCTGCACCTTCTGGTGCTGTTCCTTGCTCTTGGCTTTCTGCTGCTCTTTAGTGGCAGAGTGCTCTTTATGCTCTTTCTTCGGTTCTTTGGGTGTATCCTTCGCCATGTAAATTACCTCTTTAGATTATCGTCTCGCCGCATTTCTTGCAGGCGCGCATCTTTTCGCCGCCCTGTACCAGAACTTTAACGCGGGCGGGCTTGTTGCACTTGGGGCAGACCAGCTGCACGTTGGAAATGCTCATCGCCGCTTCCATCTTGTGGATGCCGCCGGGCTTTTCCTTGGTCGTCTTCTTGTGCTTGGAGACTATGTTGATCCCCATCACGACCACCTTGCGCGTCACGGGCAGGAGCTCTTTTACTTCGCCTTTCTTGCCCTTGTCCTTGCCGGCTATAACTATGACAGTGTCTTTTTTCCTGAGTTTAAGCATGATTTTTCCGCCTTATTAAATTACTTCCGGAGCGAGCGAGACTATCTTAAGGTAGTTCTTCGCGCGCAGCTCGCGGGCCACGGGCCCGAAAACGCGGGTGCCCTTGGGCTCGCCGTTCTCGTCTATTATGCAGACGGCGTTATCGTCGAAGCGTATATAGGAGCCGTCGGCGCGGCGCACTTCCTTCCTGACGCGGACCACCACGGCCTTCACGACCTCGCCTTTCTTTATCGCGGCGTGCGGGGTGGCGTCCTTCACCGAGCAGACCACCGTGTCGCCCAGGAAAGCGTAGCGGCGGTAGCTGCCGCCCATCACGTGGAAGCACATGAGCTTCCTGGCGCCGGAATTGTCGGCCACGTTCAACATCGTTCTCAACTGTATCATAGATCGTTCCTTTTCACTGAATTCTGCTTATCACCCGGGAGCCGTTACTTCTTGCTCTTCTCCACTATGCGGCTGATCCGCCAGCGCTTGAGCGCGGACAGGGGGCGGGTGCTGACGATTTCCACCAGGTCGCCGGCCTTGGATTCGTTGGCCTCGTCGTGGGCGTAGAATTTGCGGTGGCGCCTGAGGGTCTTGGCGTACACGGCGTGGCTGATGACGTGGTCCACGCTGATGACGCGGGTCTTGGTCATCTTGTCCGAGACGACGACGCCGCGCAGGACTTTCCTGTTGGTTCTGGATTCGGTGGTTTCAGTTTGTTCTTTCATTTTTTAACCTCGGCGGCTTTGGTCTTCGCGATCTCGCGCTGCCGGAGATAAGTGTTTATCATGGCTATCTTGCGGCGGGAAGTGCGCAGGACCAGCGGGTTCTCGATAGGCGCGGTAGTGCGCTTGAACTTAAGCTGGAAGATCTGCTTCTTGAGGTCCGCGGCCTGCGCCTTCATTTCGGCGTCGTTCATGTTCTTCAAGGTCTCTTTATCTTTGCTTTTCATGGTAGGCGCTCCTTAATTCTCTTCGCGGCACACGAGCCGGGTCTTTATCGGCAGCTTGTGGCCGGCGCGGATGAAAGCTTCTTTAGCGGTCGCGTGGTCCAGGCCTTCCACCTCGAACAGCATCCTGCCGGGCTTCACGACGGCCACCCAATGATCGGGCGCGCCCTTACCTTTACCCATGCGGGTTTCGGCGGGGTGCTTGGTGACGGCCTTGTCCGGGAATATGCGGATCCAGATCTTGCCTTTCTTGCGCAGGTAGCGCACGATGCACACGCGGCAGGCTTCTATCTGGCGCGCGGTGATCCAGCGGGGCTCGAGGGCCTTCAGGCCGAACTCGCCGAAAGCCAGCGTGGTTCCGCTCTTCGCCATGCCCTTGATGCGCGGGGCCGAATGCGTCTTGCGGTATTTTACTCTCTTTGGCATTAACATAGTTATTGCTCCTTAAATAGCTTAAGCGCCGGGGTGCGCGTCCCTGCGGGCCTGGCCGGATTCGTCCATCACCGGTATCTCGGTGGGGTTCTCGGCTTCCATCTTTATCAGCTGCTCGCGCAGCTCGCGGGGCGTCTTCGCGAAGAACAGCTTCTTGAAGATCCACACTTTTATCCCGATCTTGCCCATGCTGGTATTGGCTTCGGTTAAGCCGTAATCGATGTCGGCGGAGATGGTCTGCAGGGGCACGCGGCCTTTGCGGAACCACTCGCGGCGGGCGATCTCGGCGCCGCCGAGGCGGCCGGAGGCCATCACCTTTATGCCGAGGGCGCCGGAGCCCATCGTGCGCTCCATCGCGCGCTTGATGGCGCGCTTGAAAGAGATGCGCTTCTCGAGCTGCTGCGCGACCGACTGGCCGACGAGGCGGGGGTCGAGCTCGGGGATCTTTATCTCGGAAACGTTGATGTAGACCTTGCGCTTGGTGAGGCGCTCTATGTCTTTCTTGAGATTCTCTATGTCGGCGCCCTTGCGGCCGATCACGACGCCGGGGCGGGCGGTGTGGATCGTCACTTTAAGGTAGGCGCCGGCGCGTTCGATGTCGACCCAGCTGACCGAGGCGAGCTGGAACCTTTCCGTGACCATCCGCCTTATTTCAAAATCTTCGCCGATGAGCTCGGGCATCTTCTTGGGGGAGAACCAGCGGGACTGCCAGTCCTGGATGTAGCCGAGCCTTAAACCGCGGGGATGAATTTTCTGACCCATATTATTTC
>CAZUQT010000123.1:7308-9433 GCA_964622585.1 uncultured Elusimicrobiaceae bacterium
ACCGTGACGTTGATGTGGCACATCTTGCGCTTGAACGGCATCGCGCGGCCCTGGGGGCCGGGCTGCACGCGGCGCAGCATCTTCATCGGGCCCTGGTCGGCGCTGGCGGCCGTCACCCAGACGGCTTTCAGGTCGACCTTGCGGCCGAGCTTCACCGAGAGGTTGGCGCCGGCGGACCGGATGGCCTTGTCGACGATGTCGGTGGCGATCCGCGGAAGGCTCTTCAGGATGTACTGGGCCTCCCAGATGGATTTACCGCGTACGGCGTCGAGCAGCTGGGCCACCTTGCGGCGGCCGAAGCGCTGGTACCTGAGTTTGCATATAGCTTCCATAAATTTCTCCGTTTCAGTTTCCCGATTTCAGGCTCTCTACCCTTTAGGTAAGAGCGTTCGCTTCTTTGGTATGCGACTGGCCGTGGCCTTTGAAGAGCCTGGGGAAAGAGAACTCGCCCAGCTTGTGGCCGACCATGCGCTCGTTCACGTACACCGGCAGGAACTTGCGGCCGTTGTGAACCATAAGGGTCTGCCCGACGAATTCGGGGGTGATGGTGCAGGCGCGGGCCCAGGTCTTTATCTGGACTTTATTGCCGCTGGCCACGGCAGCCTGTACTTTCGCCAGAAGTTTCTGGTCTACGTAAGGGCCTTTTTTAGATGATCTGCTCATTTATATTCTCCTGTTAAGCGTTCGTCGACTTGCGCCTGTCCGACACTATCATCCAGCCCCAGATCTTTGATTTGGTCCTGGTCTTGTAGCCTCTTGAAGGCTGGTTCCACGGCGAGCGGGGCACGTTATTGCCCTTGGAGCGGCCGCGGCCGCCGCCGAGCGGGTGGTCGCAGGCGTTCATGGCTCCGCCGCGCACGGTGGGCTTCACGCCGATGTGGCGCTGGCGCCCGGCCTTGCCGAGGGTTATAGTATTGTGCTCGATATTGCCGACCTGGCCGATGGTGGCGAGGCAGGCCTTGAGAACTTTGCGGATCTCGCCGGAGGGCATCTTGATGAGGGCGTAGTCGCCCTCTTTGGCCATCAGCTGCGCCTGGGTTCCGGCCGCGCGGACGAACTGCGCGCCCTTGCCCGGGATCATTTCGATGGCGTGGATGAAGGTACCGTCGGGGATATTGGTGATAGGCAGCGCGTTGCCCAGCCGGATCTCGGCCTGGGGGCCGCTCATCACGTTGGCGCCGACGCCGAGCCCGAGAGGGGCGGGGATGTAGCGCTTGTCGCCGTCCGCGTAGAACAGCAGGGCTATGCGGGCGTTCCTGTTGGGATCGTATTCGATGGCCGCGACGCGCGCGGGCACGCCGTACTTCTCGCGCTTGAAATCGATGTCGCGGTAGCGGCGGCGGTGGCCTCCGCCGTGGTGCCGGACCATTACCTGGCCGGTGTTATTGCGGCCGCCGTGCTTGCGCAGGCCGGTAGCCAGCGACTTTTCGGGATCCAGCTTGGTGATCTCCGAGAAATCGGCGATCTGCATCGTGCGCCGGGAGGGGGTGTAGGGTCTGTATGATTTGATTGGCATATCTTTCTTCCTATTTATTCGCCTTATTTCGGCAGTTCGGTCACGTCTATTTTCTGCCCGGCCTTCACCGTCACTATAGCCTTCTTCCAGTCGGAGCGGTAGCCCTCGTGGCGGCCCACTTTGTGCAGTTTGCCTCTGTAGATGGCGGTGCGTACGGCCGTAACCTTGACCTTAAAGAGGGCCTCGATGGCCTTCTTTATCTCGATCTTGTTGGACTTGGGGTTGACGCGGAACGTGTAGCGGTTCTGCGTGTCCTTGATGGTCATGCTTTTTTCGCTGAGGATCGGGGAAACGAGCACTTCGGTAAAGTTCATTTGGCCTCCTTGACGCTGTCGGTCAGGACTTTCAGGCCGGCAGTGGTGAAAACGAGTTTCTCGTTGCGCATCGCTTCGTAGGCGTTCAGGTTGTTGGCCAGGCACCACCCGAAGTCGGCCCTGTTCCTGGCCGCGATCTTGAAGTTCTTGTCCATCTTGTCCGTTATGAACAGGATGCTCTTGGCGTTGATCCCCTTGTGCAGGGCGTTAAGAGCGCTGGTCTTGGGGGCCTCGAGAGCGAGGTTCTCCATCACCAGCACGGCGCCGTCGGCGGCGCGGGCGGAGAGGGCCTCGA
>CAZUQT010000124.1:0-9424 GCA_964622585.1 uncultured Elusimicrobiaceae bacterium
TTGGCCTCAGCGAAGTGGCGGACGCGATCATAATCATAGTTTCCGAGGAGACCGGGACGCTGTCGGTGGCCCGCAACGGGAAGCTCCAGCAGGCCGTGGATCCGAAGGACCTCGAGGCCATGCTGTACCAGCTCTACCGCTCTAAAGCCGAGAAGACCCTGCTCAGGAAAGCCCCGCGCCCGGAGGCCCAGGCCGCTCCCCACGCGGCGCCGCCGCCGCAGGCCTGAACGTATGAATATCCAGGAACTTTTTACCCGGAACTGGCAGATAAAACTGCTCTCCCTCATCATAGCCCTGCTTATCTGGTACTTTATAACGGGCGGCGCATAAGAAGGAAAATAAGCCTATGGCCTCTGTCTCCGTTTACGCTCACAGGGGGGGTATGCTTAAGGCCCCCGAAAATACCGTGGCCGCCTTCAAGGCGGCTTTTTCCGCCGGGGCCGACGCCGTGGAGTGCGACATCCGCCGCACCGCCGACGGGCAGTTCGTGGCCTTCCATGACTCCGGTACCGGCAGGGTCTGCGGCCGGGACTGGAAGATCGCGGCCACCTCGTGGCCGCATTTGAAAAGCCTGCGCGTGCTCGGGAAGGAGCCCATCCCGCACCTGGACGATATCCTTAACCTTATGATACTGCATCCCGGCAGGGAATTTTATTTCGAGATGGCGCTTGAAAAAGAAGCCGACGCCGCGGACCTGGCCCTGCAGGTAAAAAGGGCGGGCGTACAGAGCCGCGCCTTCCTGCTTACCTACTCCTGCCGGAGCGGCTTCCTTGCGGCCGCGCGCGCGGCCGTGCCCGGTATCGGCCTGGCGGTCATGCCGCTTTTCCCCTCGGACATGCTTACCACGGCCGTGAAGGCCGGCGCCTCGAAGGTCTGCGCAGGGTGGATAGACTGGCCGCTGACGAAGCAGCTTTTCTACGCCGGCGCTTCGGCGTTCGATTTTAAAAAGCAGGCGGAAGAGGCGGCCCTGGCCGGAGTGGAGATCTCCGCGGGCATAGCCAACCACCCGCGGGACGTGCGCCGCCTTCTTGATCTGGGCGCCAAAGCCGTGTGGACCGACGACGTGGAGATGGCGGTGAAATATGTATAAAAGAATACTGCTGGTCGACGACGATAAGCTGGTGCTGAACTCCACCCGGCGCTACCTCGAGGACCGCGGCTTCACCGTCGCCGCCGCTGACAACGGGGCCGAGGCGGTGGCCCTGGCGCGCGAGTCGAAACCGGACCTGGTCATAACCGACGCGCAGATGAAGGGGCTGGACGGCTTCGCGCTCTGCAAGGCCTTAAAGGAGACCGAAGGCTTTACCGGGGTTCCGGTCATAATAATTTCAGGCAGCAAGATCAGCGAGGAGGATATCCTGGCCGGGTATAACAAGGGCGCCGACGATTATGTCCTTAAACCTTTTTCTTTCCCGGTCCTGCTGGCCAAGGTGAAGGCGGTCATGAAGCGCTACGAGGGCGTGGCGGAGAAAACGGAGAAGATAAAGAAGCTGGGCATGGTGATCGACCCTTCGGGGCGGACCGTGACGATCAAGAGCTCCGTGATAAATCTTACCCGCAAAGAGTTCGACCTGCTGATGGCGCTGATAACCGAAGAGGGCCGGCTGCTTGGCATCCCGCACCTCCTGGAGACGGTCTGGGGCTACGACCCGGCCAGCTACAATGACCCGCATACGGTCGGGGTGCACATTTCCTCCCTCCGTAAAAAGCTAGGCCATGAAATAGGCGAACACATCACAAGCGTGACCGGCCACGGCTATAAATTCGAGTAGGCGTCACCCCGCCCGTCTTCCCGCGCAAAGTATCCAAAGTTACATTTGACCGAAATTTGATAATTTTTTGGTTTTTACCGTATTTCCCTCTGATAGAGTATTAACGTGGAAAGGAGGGGTTATGAAAACGGTAAATTCGGCCTTAAAAATAACTTTCGCAGCCGCCTTCGGGCTGATCCTCGGCGCCCCCCATAACTCCTTCGCGGAAGACGCTTACAAGAAAATGGCGAACGACTTCGCCAAGTACTCCACCGACAAAAAGGTCAAGAACGTCACCGTGGTCGGCTTCTCGCGCAAGGCCCGCACTTCCCGCGAGGAGAGCGAATATTTCTCGGAGAAGCTCATCTCCTGCCTGGTGGCCTCCGGCAAGGTCAACCTGCTCGAGCGGTCGCAGCTGGACAAAGTGCTGGAGGAGCGCAGCCTCTCGGCCTCCGGGGTGGCGGAGGAGGGCGCGGACGGCGGCAGGAAGAAGATCGACCCGAGCAACGCCATAATCGTGGGCACCATCTTCGGCACTAAAGAACACCTTAAAATAATAGCCAAGATGATAGACCCGGTCACGGGCGCGGTGCTGCATACCGTCGAGGGCCAGACCGAAAGGCAGTGGGAGATACTGCCGGAGCGGCCCGATTTCGAATTCGAGGTTCCGGACCTGCGGATGGTGGCGGCAATGTTCAGCGACGAGGAGCCGGAGCTCAGGCCCGAGCTGTCCAATTTCCGCGACGCGCCCGCCAGCCTTAACACCGACAGCTGCAATACCCGCCGCGCGCGCCTGGCTTCCATGCAGACGGCGGCCCTTGACGCCAAAGCGAAATACTGGGCGCTGCAGATGCGCGACCCCAACTTCAAAAGCAGGAAGCTCACCCGCAACCCCGGCGGGGAAATAAAGAATAATGAGGACAGGAAGAAATTCTACGCCCTGCTCCAGGCCTATCACCGTTCCCCGGAGCTCCCCAGGCTTTCTGTGCCGGAGATGAACGCCGTGATCACGATCATGGACGAGGAAGGCAAGATCTCCGACGAATGCGGGCTGCATTAAGCGGAGGGGAAAAACAGGAGGCGGCCGTCAGCGGCCCAGGACTTTTTCCAGCAGGTCCCTGATCTCGTCTATGCCGAAGGGTTTTATAAGGAAGCCCTCCAGCTCCACGCCCGGGACCAGGGGGGTGCTTATATTGGAGACGGAGCCGGTGATGGCTATGATCTTCATGGCGGGGAGCATATCGCGGATCCTTTTTATGACCTCTTCGCCGCGCATATCCGGCATTTTCAGGTCGCAGACGACCGCGTCGAAATCTTTTTGTTTCAGCAGCTCGAGCGCGGCGGCCCCGTTGTCCGCTTCGCTTATCTCCCAGCCGCGGCTGGCCAGCGCGCGCCGCACGTAATTCCGGACCAGGTCCTCGTCGTCCACTATAAGTATTCGTTTTGCCATAAACGGAAAGCCGTCAGGCCGGCAGGCCTATGGTGAAGGTCGTGCCCCCGTCGGGGCGGTTGTGAACCTTTATCGTGCCGTTATGCCTGTTTATGATGCCAAGGCAGACCGAAAGCCCCAGGCCCGTGCCCTTGCCTACAGGTTTGGTGGTGAAGAAAGGGTCAAAAACGCTTGCAAGTATTTCAGGCTTTATCCCGGTCCCCGTATCGGAGACCGTGGTCATTATCAGCTCCCGGCCCGCCGGGTCTTTCAGGAGGCTGGTTCCCACGGTAAGCTCGCCGCCCTCCGGCATCGCGTCGCGCGCGTTAGTGAACAGGTTCAGGAAAACCTGCATCAGCTGCTGGTAGTCCCCGGTCACCATCGGGAGGCCCTGACCGAACTCCCTGGCTATGCGCACGCTCTTAAGCTCCATCTGGCGCGCGCAGAGGGTCAGGGTTTCCTCTATGACCTCGTTTATGTTCACCGGCTCCATGCGCGTTTTTTCCTGCCGGGCGAAAGACAGCAGGGAGACTATGATCTTCTTGCAGCGGAAGACGGCTTTCTCTATATCTTTCAGGTCCGTAAAATTCTGGCTGTCGGGCTTGGTATTTTCCAGCACCAGCTGGGTAAGGCCGAGTATGCCCGAGAGCGGGTTGTTGATCTCATGCGCGAGCCCGCCCGCGAGCTGGCCCAGCGCGGACATCTTTTCCGCCTGGATCAGCTGCGACTGGGTCTCCTGCAGCTGGCGGTAGAGGTTGGAGTTCCTGAGCGCCAGGTTCACCAGGGAGCCGAAGATCTTCGCCCTTTGCAGATCTTCCTCCGTGAAATATTCGCCCTCCTGGGTGCGGTTTATGTTTATCAGGCCGGAGGGCTTGTTCTCCTCCATCAGCGGCAGGAAGAGCGCGCATTTTATCCCGCTTATGCCGGGCAGGTCGGAGAAGGCCTTGTCCCTGGCCGGTTCGTCGATAAGTATGACGGATTTCGTTTCCCCGCCAAGGCGCCCCATCATCCTGTCGCAGAGGCCGAGCCTCGAGTTCAGGCGCGCCTCGTCCTCCAGGCCCTCCGAGACCGCCACTTTCAGGCGGCCGCCCTTATCCGGCAGCACCAGCAGCGATTCCTCGGCCTTGAGTATCCTCGTCACCGAGTCGATGGTAACGCGCAGCAGTTCCTCCGGCTTGATGGTGGAGAAAATGGCGCGCGTGATGTCGTTGAATTTGCGCTTCTCGAGCGCCTTTTCCACCACGGCCAGGAGTTCCTTGATCTCGAAGGGCTTGTGCAGATAGTCGAAGGCGCCCTTGCGCATGCTCTGTATGGCCGTGCTCATGGTGCCGTGCCCGGTGGCGATTATTACCTCCAGCTCCGGGTCTATCTTTTTCATCTCGCCCAGGGCGGTGATGCCGTCCATGCCCGGCATCTGGATGTCCGTGATCACCAGGTCGAATTTTTCGGCGGCTATTTTCTTCACCGCCTGGTCTCCGTCGTAGACCACCGAGACCGCGTAGCCGTGCAGCTGCAGCGAGGCGGAGATCATCTCCGCTATCTGCGGCTCATCGTCCACCACGAGGATGCTGGCTTTATTGGTCATAGGTTAGAACAATTGTATAAAATTAGCCCCGCGATAAAGCCGGCCCCGGCCCAGGCAATTAAAAAGCCCCCTGCGGGGCTTTTTAATCAGCGCTATCCTGCGTTTCTTCCCGGACACAAAGAACTTTTTGAGAAGTAAAAAATTCGGGGTGGACTACGCTATCCTGCGCTTCTTCCCGGACACAAAGAATATTTTTCGAAGAAAAAAATTCGGAGCTTCACTATCAAAGTTCGAGGCTACTTCGCGCAACATCCCGAGGAAACACTGTAAATACCGCTTTCGATCAGTTTTAGCGAAGGAGTCCCGATCTTATCCGCGAGAAGCCGCACGGTCGGCCACGCGGCGCGGCCTCCCATGCTTGCCGCGAGAAGGCGGTTCGCAGGGCGGCGGCACTAACGCGCCTTGCACCTGCTCCCAAGGTAGGCGGCATCTTATTGCCACCTCATTTGCGCGGCCTGCTGGCCGCTCCCGTCCGCCTTCGGCGTCCGTACAACGCAGAAATTAATTTTCCGCGCGCACTGCAAAGAACTGAGTTTATTATATACAGATTCTGCCCGCGCTCGCCAGCGTATTCTACTGAATACGCTCGCGGCGCGGGCCTGTTCCTTATAATGTTCAACTGCATTTATGCCGGTGGCCCCGTATTTATAAAAAACCACCCCGGCGTCCGCTGCTGCGGCCGCCTCGGTGGTCTTTTCTGTGAATGATTTGTAGCCACCGGCGGGGAACAGAAACTGCAAAAGACCGTAAGGAAAGGCCAGGCCGGTAGCGTCTGGCCGCGTGAGGGCCGCCGCACCCGGCCTGGCCCGCCTTTCCTGCCCCCGCCCATTTATGATACTGCGTATTTACCCACCCAATTTAGGGGAAAATATTCTGAAATCCGTATTTTTAACGCGACAGACGGTTGTCGGGTTGGTCTGCTACACTATTACTAAGAATCTGGCATAAAAAGGGGGCATTATGCTTATTCAGTCGGGACTTTTTGATAAATTGACGGCAGGGAGCAACAATGATAGAATTGTATTTAATCTCCCCGAAAGAAGTGGTGATATGATTACATGCTCTGAACTGTTTTGTGGTGCTGGCGGATTATCTGAAGGCTTCCGCTCAGCCGGCTTTCAAATTGTTTCTGCTAACGATTTTGACGAGTGCTCTACAGAAACAATGAAGGCTACGCATCCCGATACGGATGTGCTCCTTGACCGCATCGAAAATATTACCGCTACCGATCTCCTGAAAAAAGCCAAGCTTAAAAAAGGCAACCTGGATGTCTTGTCCGGCGGGCCTCCTTGCCAGGCATTTAGTGTCTACAATCACCAGCGCGGTTTTCAGGATTATCGGAGCGCATTGTTCCGCGAGTATCTGCGGATTGTGGCAGAAGTAATGCCGAAATTCGTGGTGATGGAGAATGTTACAGGAATTCTCTCCCTTGGGGATGGCAAGGCTGTCCAGGAAATTCATACGCGCCTTGAAGAGTTGGGCTACACTGTTGAACACCGGGTTTTAAAGGCCGAGGAGTATGGAATCCCGCAGGAACGCCGGAGAGTTTTTTTTGTCGGGAACCGCATTGGCGCAACTTTTAATTGGCCGAAGCAAACACATGGGGAAGGCAAAGGGCTTTCTCCTTTTGTAACGGTTTGGGATGCGATAAGCGATTTACCGCCGCTAAAGACTGTTGACGGCGACGAGGAGCGGGCGTATCCTTCCAATCCTAAAACTGATTACCAGAAGATGTTAAGAAAAGGTTCCCCTAAGCTATATAACCATGTAGCCCCTTATCTCGCCCCCATAAACATGGAGCGGTTAAAGCATATTTCTGCTGGCGGTAGCTGGAGGGATATCCCTGTGCGCCTTTTGCCGGCAGGCATGAAGAGCGCGCGCCGCTGTGACCACACGAAAAGATATGGCCGTTTGGAAAAAAGCGGGCTTGCCAGCACGATTCTGACGAAATGCGACCCCCACTGGGGAGCGTTTATCCATCCCACCCAGGACCGGACTCTTACTGTCCGTGAGGCTGCCCGCTTGCAGTCTTTTCCTGACTATTTCAAATTCCACGGCCCGCGTGGGGAACAGTACAGGCAGGTTGGAAATGCGGTTCCTCCGCTTCTTGCAAAGGCGGTTGCTACGAGTGTTATTGCAGCCCTGAAGTCTTGCCCTAAAGAAGCCAAGGAGGCCGCCTGTGCCCGTTGATCCCCTAGATATTATTGGTGAGGTTCTCGGGCAGCCGGCCGCGCAGATGCGGAATCCCGTAAATGCAGAAAATCAGTGCCCTTTTATAAATTCTACTTGTATGAAGCGCAGCCAAGGAATGACCGGGCCGTTTCCGGTTTGTTCTGTTTTTCAGTGGCATGGGCGTGCCCACGAAGGGAAGCCTGAAAAATCCGATATTGTTTGTGTCTGCCCTAAACGTCTTTTTGCGATAGATTTACTGGGGGATGTTATTGCCAACTGCTGGCCTGGCACTCCCCCGGCTAATCCTCGGCTTGTCCATGAAGTTAAAATGGGCGCGGGAAAGGGCCATATCGGCAACGTGGATTGTGTGGTCGCCGACGTGGCGGATAATGGGAATGTAAAGGAATTCATTTCTGTCGAACTGCAGGCAGTGGATATAACTGGCAGTTATTTGCCGGCATATAACGCCCTGGTGAATTCCGAAACTCTTGATAAGAAGCCGGCATATGGCTTTAATCAAGCCAATGTCTACAAAAGATTCATCACTCAGCTTATTGCCAAAGGTTATTATCATTCACACTGGAAGACAAAGATAGTTGCTGTGATACAGGATGTCGTCTTTAATAACATGGAGCAGCGCACTCCCTTTATGAAGGCCGAATCCGCCAAAGACGCTAACGCAAATATTGTTTTTATGGTGTATAAGTTCTCAAAAAATCTTAATGATCGAGGCGAATACATCATGGAGCTTGATAGGGTAGTGGGAACAGGCCACGCAAATCTCCAAAGCGCAATTTTATACAAGACACCGCCATCCAAGGAAGAATTTTGCCAGCGCATTGAGTCAAAGCTCAATGGCTGATATTTTTTCCAAGAAAAAACGTTCCATAATTATGAGCAGTATCCGCAGTAAGGGAACTGCTCCCGAAGTTAGGCTGCTAAAAGCTATTAAGTCGCTGGCTATTGGCCGGAAGATAGTGCCCCATAAATCACTTGCCGGGGTTTCGGTGGACGCTTATATTCCGAGCCTGAAGGCTGTAGTTTTTTGTGATGGGTGCTTTTATCACATGTGCCCGGTACACGGGCATATCCCAAAATCCAATAAAAAGTATTGGGCTCCTAAATTAGCGGGAAATAAAGCGCGGGATATTAAATCACGGCGGCATTTGGTGGAACGGGGGTTTGCTGTTTGGCGGGTTTGGGAGCATGCTCTTACCCCCGGCCGGCTCAATTACACACTTGGACGCCTAAGATATTTAATAAAAATACGTGAGATAGGTTTAGCAAAACAGAAAAGAACTGCCAGCCAGGGGTAGCAACGGGGAGGCCAAATGAAAACTCCGACGGAAAGATTTACGAAATCTGATGCCATATCCATTATTGTCGGCCACCATGAGGGGCCTGCGATTAGAAATCAGCGCTTCTTTTTTTCAAACATAAACAGCCTTAGAAAGGTGTGGTGGCTTGATATTCCTGAGTCGGCCTTGGATCTCCAGCGCGGCATAGAGTTAGGGCTTTTGCTTTATGACCAGCGGAGTAACATGCTCCATCATCTTACGGTTCCTGTATCCTTCCTTAGAAAGAATCGTTCAGGCTTTGTGCGAAGGGATAGGGCAGCTGGCGGTCCAGCAATCTGCCTTGAGTTGTCAGCGGATGCGCTCCAGCTTTTCAAAGATGTTCGCCCCACAGCCGCCGGGGTGGAATTTGCCGAGCATAAGCATTGCTCTATACGCGTGAATGCCGAGAAAGAAGCCACCGTGGCTAAAACGCCTGGGGCATATCAAAAGCAACGCAGGAATAAGCGCAAAGAGGATATTATCAAAGTAAAAGGCGGCGGATGTGTTAAGTGCGGATATAAGAAATCCGCTTCCGCGCTGGTTTTTCACCATCGCGACGAAAAGACCAAAAAGTTTAATATTTCCGGGCAGAACTTAAACAAGCATTCCTGGGAAACTTTGCTGGAAGAAGCGAACAAATGCGATTTGCTATGTGCTAACTGCCATGCAGAAACTCATGACCGGGAGGGCTGGGTCCATGAAAACGGTAGAAGGACAGTTAAAGAACCCCGGCCCATATGATTCCCACAGTAATAGCGGAAAAATGGATTAGAAAAAGTCTTTAAGGTTCTGCTTGTAGATTCTTAGCAGTTGTTTTAATTCAACAACATCTATACGCCGTTCCCTACGCTCTATTTTAGAGATGTAGGACTGAGGCTTTTTGAGTTTCTGGCCGGCCTGGACCTGAGTGACGCCAGACTTTAACCGTGCAGCAATCAATTTCTGAATTATTTCCCTATACTCTTTTGAGTGTATTGACTCGCCCATGTAAATAGTATATAACCTATTTAGGTATAAACCAAAACAGGTTATAGCCTAACAGCCGAGCGGTAAAGTGCGTCTTACAACAGCGAAGAGTTGATGCGCGCGGAAAATTAATTTCTGCGGTGTGCCGAGGTAAATGTGTCATGTTCTTGCCGGTGCCCCGCCT
>CAZUQT010000125.1:0-9324 GCA_964622585.1 uncultured Elusimicrobiaceae bacterium
GATAGAGCTCCTGCCTTCTAAGCAGGCAATCCAGGTTCGATTCCTGGTGGGGACACTTAATTTTCAGGAGCCGGGAGAAGGCATCTCCCGGTTTTTCTATTTTACAAGCATTTCCCGGGGATGGAAGGCTTTGCGGCCTTTAAGGCCGGACAGGATGTCTCCGGCGAGATAAAGGCTGCCGGCGACGAGAACCGTCCCGCCTTTGGGCGCCAGGCGGAGGGCCAGTTTCAGAGCTTTAAGAGGATCTTCAATAATTTTTACCCCGCGCCGCATACCGGGAGGAAGGAGTTTCTTCACGGCTTCGGGCTCGGCCGACCTGTAGGAAAGTGAGCGGGTAAGGATCAGCTTCGACGAAGCGGAGGCCAGGGATCCGGCCAGGGGGGCGAGAGCTTTGTCGCTCATGAAAGCCGCGACGCAAACCGGCCGGACTCCGGCGAATTCCTTAAGGAGCGCCGACATTCCCTCGGCATTATGCGCCCCGTCCACGATAACGATCCGGCCGTCCAGGAGGAAACGCTCAAAGCGTCCCGGCGGGATCGCCGCCGGCAAAGCCGAGGCGGCCTTGTTCAAACTGAAGTCCGCGCCGGCGCGCTCCGCTGCCATTACGGCGGCGTTCAGGGCGAAGGCGGCGTTAACCCCCTGGAACTTTCCGCCCTTCCTCGCCGCGGGACCGAGAAAAGCCGTAAACCTCGACGGCCGCGAAAGACCGGCGTTCATCTCCTCGGCCCGGCGGGCGATAACGGACAGGGCCGCCGGCGGGACAGCCCAGCCGGCCAGGACGGAACTGGCTTCCTTGATTATGCCGGCTTTATGGGAAGCCACGTTCACTAGGCGGGGGCCGAGCAAATTCAGATGTTCGAGGCTGACGGAAGTTATCCCGGCTACGTCGGCGTCGGCGGCATTTGTGGCGTCCAGGCGCCCGCCCAGGCCGGCCTCTACGACCGAGAAGCGCGTTTTATTCCGTGAAAAATAAAGAAAAGCCATAGCGGTGAGAGTTTCGAAAAAGGAAAGCTCGCCGGCGCTGAGCGACTCAACGCGCAGGAAGCAATCCAGGAAATCCTTTTCCGTAATATCGCGGCCGTCTATCTTTATGCGCTCGCGCATTGACCTGACATGCGGGCTGGTATAAAGCCCGGTCCTGTGGCCGCAGGCCGAGAGCGCAGCGGCCGCCATGCAGGCCGAACTGGTCTTGCCGGTGGAGCCGGCGATATGCACGACCAGCCCCATCCTTTTTTCAGGACCGCCCAGAGCCGCAAGAGCGGCCTTAATGGGGCCCAGCGAATAATGCGCGTCCGCTGCCGGCGGAGGAAGGGCTTTGAGCCAGGCCTCAAGATCGGAGTAAGTTTTGGGTAGCCTGCGCGCGCCGCCGCGCTCTTTCAGCCCGGAGAACATTTTTTCGACGCTGCGACCGGTGACGGGATGGCGCAGGCCAGGAGCTATCTCCGCCAGCGGGGCCAGGACGAACTCTCTTTCGGCCAGGCGCGGGTGGGGGATATTGAGGCCGGGGCGGCTTAGCGCCTGCCCGCCGTAAAAAAGGATATCCACGTCGAGAGTGCGGGGCCCGTTCCTGATAAGGCGGCGGCGCTTTAAAGCGGTTTCTACGCGCGCGATCAGGGCAAGCAGTTTTTCCGGGGAGAGAGAAGTTTCGCAGGCGGCCGCCATATTAAAGAAGGCCGGCTGTTTAAGGTAATAAAGAGGGGCGGTCTCGTAAACCGAAGATCTTTTTACAATTCTGCAGCCGCCGCGGCCGAGCAGAAGCAGGGCCCGGTCCAGGTTTGAGAGCCTGTCCCCGAGGTTCGAGCCCAGCGAGAGATAAACCTTCATTTTTTTACGGCGGCCTTTATAGCGTCGGCGACAAGCATTGCCTTGCGGCACTCGGCCACGTCGTGCACGCGCACGATATCCGCACCTTTAGCGGCCCCGGCGACGCAGGCGGCTATAGTTCCGCTCAGGCGCTCTTCCGGTTTGCCGCCGGCGAGCGTTTCAATAAATTTCTTTCGCGATACGCCAAGCAGCACCGGGTAACCCAGCGCCCGGATCTCGTCAAGGCGGGCTATCAGCGCCAAATTATGCTCGAGCGTTTTGCCGAAACCGATGCCCGGGTCGAGTATTATCCGTTTTACTCCGGCGGCCTCCAGAGCGGCGGCCCTTTCTGCAAGGAAAGCTTTGACCTCGGCTACCACGTCCCCGTAAACCGGGGAGGCCTGCATAGTGCGGGGTTCGCCCTGCATATGCATTATTATCGCGCCGGCGCCTGAAGCCGCGGTGGCCTCTATCATAGCGGGGTCTTTAAAGCCGGTTATATCGTTTATTATGTCCGCTCCGGCGGCCACGGCCAGGCGGGCTATTTCGGGCTTGCAGGTATCTATGGAAATAGGGATCTTAAGCCGCGGAGCCAAAGCGCGGATAACAGGTATGACACGGCGCCCCTCTTCTTCGAAACTGACCGGCGCGCTGCCGGGCCTTGAGGATTCGCCGCCAATATCTATAAGGTCGGCCCCTTCTCTTTCCAGCGCAATTCCACGGGCCGCGGCCTCATCTGGCGAGGCCCATTTTCCGCCGTCCGAAAACGAGTCAGGAGTGACATTAAGTATCCCGCAGATCAGAGTCCGGCCGGGAGGAAATTCCAGTTTCTTCATCGTTAAATTTTAGCAATTAAAATCCCGCCATGACAGCATAATCACTTAGCAGCATCCGCAGCCCGCTTGAGGGGGGAATAAAATATGCTTGTTTTACAACACTTATTTAAGAGGGGGGGAAACTACCCCTTGACAACCTATACTATCCTATGCTATACTATACACAGAAGCGAACAGGTCAGCGAACGGAGGATATTATGAATACCCAAAAGTACATGCTCCCGAAGGAATTCAAGGTGTGGATGTGCGCTACGCTCGGCCTTATAAAGGACGGCAAAATGGGGACCAGCATCGCCCGCGCCGACCGGATCAAACTTGCCTTAAACTACACTGGAAAAGGAAGGTAAAAATGAAACCACGCTACCAGATAGTCATTTCTCTGTCTGAAGAGGACACCGTGAAACTTAAGCAGCTAAGAGAAGACGGCTACCAGATAGTAGACATCTTCCGCCTCGGCCTCACCGAGGCGGAGGTGGCCGCCAAGAAAGCCGGAAAAAGAAAGGAAAAACCGACCCAGGATAAGCTCTTCTGACCGCACCGCATCTTCTACTCCTTCCAATATAGGACTTTAGTCCTATGCCCGCTTGGTACCAATTACTCTTACAAAGATTTCGATCATACCGTATAATATTGGTATGAAAAACACTAAAGCCCTTTCCCTTATACTCGTCGCTTCATTCTTTCTTGCCACCGGCTCCGCTTTTGCCGGGGCTTTAGGCCAGCTTCAGGCAGGCCCTTTCGGCGACGGAAGGTCCTCCAGCGTCTCGTCCGACAATAAAGGCCTGGGCGATATCGGCGCGATGAAAGCCGCCGCTCCGGCCGCCTCGGCGCCGGCCCCGGCCCCGAAACCCACCCTTATGGAGTCTATAAAAGGGTTTATAGGCGACAACGCCAGGAACATGCTTCTCGGCGGCATCGGCGCCTATATCGGCTTCGTGCTTTTAGGCCCGGTCGGCCTGCTTATCGGCGGACTCCTCTTCCTGGCAGCGGGAACCCTGTAAGCTCGGCAGTTTTACACACCTAAAAGAAACACCGCGCAGCCGCGCGGTGTTTCTTTTTACGGCCATAGACTTTACTTTGCCTTTAGTTCCATCGCCCCGGCGAAAGCGGCCCAGAACGGGTCCGCCACCGGGTGCTCGAGGTTCCGCTCTTCGCCGCTCTCGACCACCTTCACTCCGTGTTTCGCTTCCTTCACTTCGCCTATGACAGAGGCTTTTATCCCTTTTGCCGCCAGCCTGGCAAGAAGGGCAGGAACCGCCCACTCCCTGGCCGTGATTATCAGCGTTCCCTCGCTGATAGAGGCGTAGGGGTCTATGCCGAAATGCGCGCAGATAAGGGCAGGGGCCTTTTCCAATATAATGCTTTCCTTCTCTATCCGCATGCCGGTTCCGGAAGCGCGGGCTATTTCAAAGAGCCCGCCCCAGATCCCGCATTCGGTAGCGTCATGCATCGAGGTGATCCCGGCTTTCCTGGCATCCCCGTCGGCCGCGGTCAGGGCGTCCTCCACCGTGGACATTTTTTCGAAGAAGCCGTCCGCCTCTTTCAGCAATTCCGGGCCTAAAGCCTCCTCTATCAGCCCGGGGCAGGCCGCGGCGAAAAGCCCGCAGGTCTCTATCGCCGCGCCCTTGGTCACCACTATCTTGTCGCCGGGGCGGGCCATCCTGGTGGTGACATATTTATCCTCGTCGCCGAGCGCCGTCATGAAAGCGCCGCCCACCATCGGATAATCGCAGCCGGCGTATTTAGCCGTATGGCCGGTCACGACGCTGACGCCGTACTTCAGGCACTCGCGGTGCACGGTCTCCCACATTGTTTCCAGCTCCTCCCGCTTGATCGAGAGCGGCAGGTTCAGGTCCACCGCCAAATGCGAGGGCTTCAGGCCGGTGGTGGTGATATCCGAGGCCAGTATGTGGAAAGCGAACCAGGCCGCCCGCTCCCAGCCGTAATCAGGAACTATGAAGAAAGGGTCCGCCGTCATGGCCATCACTTTGCCCGGCGCCACCCGCACCACGCCGCAGTCCACGCCGTGCATCGGCCCGTCCAGGATGTCTTTGGAAGGCGCGCCGAGCCGCGGGTAGATCAGCCCGTCGAAGACCGCCGGGTTTATCTTTCCTATGGGGGGAAGTTCTGTCTTTATCATTTTATGATCTCCTTTTTTAACTCTCTTACCGCGCCGGCTATCCGCCCGAGCGCGAAGACCGAGGACACTACCGAAAGCATATCCGCCCCGGCGGCCAGAACCCGCCCCGCGTTCCGCCGGTTTATCCCGCCTATGGCTACCAGCGGTATCCTGACTTTTTTCTTCGCCTCGCCGAAGACCGAGAGCGGAACTATAAGCTCGCCGGGCTTCGTAGGAGAATGGAAACAGGCGCCGAAGGAAACATAATCCGCCCCGGCCTCCTGCGAGCGCAGGGCCAGCCCGACGTCGCCGTAGCAGGAGACGCCGATGATAGCGCGCCGCCCAAGCAGCGCGCGGGAGGCTTCGACGGTAGCGTCGTCCTTTCCGATATGCACGCCGTCCGCGCCTATGGCCGCCGCCAGCCAGGGGTCGTCGTTTATCAGCAGGCGCGCGCCGTGGGCGTGCGCGGTCCTTACGGCCTCTTTCGCCAGCTCGAGCCGGTCGCTTATCCGGCTCGCCTTTTCGCGGAGCTGTATGATGCCGGCGCCGGCGGAAGCGGCCTCGGCGATCTTCTTTATAAAGTCCTTCCTGCCCATCAGCCGCTCATCGGTGATAACGTAAAGGCCGCCGGGGAGGATCTTCATCCGCGCCTCCAGAAGTGGTTAAGCGGGCCGCAGCCTCCGCCCAGGCTGAAAGAGCCGCGTAGGGCGCCGGCGAGATAGAGGCCGGCTTCTTTGACCGCCGCGCGCGGCTCCAGGCCAAGCGCCAGGCAGGCCGCGATAGCGGCTGAAAGAGCGCACCCGGTGCCGTGCGTATTGGGCGTGGCCAGCCGGGGGGAACTGAATTCCGTGAATTCCCGGCCGTCAAAGAGCAGGTCGCGGCAGACCTTCCCCGGGAGATGGCCGCCCTTGACCAGCACGAAGCGCGGCCCGAAGCCGCTTATGATCTTCGCGGCTCTCCGGGCATCGGCGCGTGTTTCAACCTTTATCCCGGCCAGCCTGGCGGCCTCGGGAGCGTTCGGCGTAACCATTAAAGCGAGCGGAAGCATTTCTTTTATCAGCGCGCTTACCGCGTTTCCCGCAAGAAGAGCGCTGCCGTCCTTCGCGAGCATGACCGGGTCCAGCACTATTTTCTTAATGGCGTATTTTTTAAGGCAGCCGGCCGCGGCCTTTACTATCGCCGGGGAAGCCAGCATGCCTACCTTCACGGCGTCCGCGCCGATATCGGCCAATACCGCCTCCGCCTGCGCGGCCACCAGCCGCGGGGCCACCGGGTTCACGCCGCGCACGCCGAGGGTATTCTGCACGGTCACGGCGGTGATGACCGACAGCCCGTAGACCCTGAAAGCGCCGAAGGTTTTCAGGTCGCCCTGTATGCCCGCCCCGCCGCCGGGATCCGAGCCCGCTATGGTCAGAACCCGCGGGATCATGCCGGAACCTTTTTGCCCAGGGCGCGGGACATGCGCATTGAGCAGAAGTCAGGGCCGCACATGGTGCAGAATTTGTTTTTCAGGCCGGCTTTCTCCGCCAGGCCTTTCTGATGCAGGCAGCGCGCCCTGTCCGGATCGAGCGAGAGTTTGAACTGCCGGTCCCAGTCGAAAGCGTAGCGCGCTTTCGACATCTTCAGGTCGCGGCCCGCCGCCCCCGGCCTGCCCCGGGCTATATCGGCGGCGTGGGCCGCTATTTTAGAAGCGATCAGCCCCTGCCTGACATCCTCCAGTTCTGGAAGGCCGAGATGCTCCTTCGGGGTAACGTAGCAGAGGAAGGACGCCCCGGCCCAGGCCGCTACGGCGCCGCCTATCGCCGAGGTTATATGGTCATAGCCGGGGGCGATGTCGGTCACCAGCGGGCCCAGGACGTAGAACGGCGCGCCGCCGCATATTTTTTCGGCTCTCTCTATGTTCAAGAAGACTTTATCCAGCGGGACATGGCCGGGTCCTTCCACCATCACCTGCACGCCGGCCTTCCGCGAGCGCCGCACAAGCCCGCCCAGGACGTCCAGCTCCGCGAACTGCGCCGCGTCGCAGGCGTCGGCGAGCGACCCCGGCCGCAGAGCGTCGCCGAGGCTGAAGGTTACGTCGTATTTCCTGAAGATCGCGCAGATCTCGTCGAAGGCGGTGTAGAGCGGGTTCTCTTCGCCGCCCAGCTCCATCCATTTCGCCAGCGCCGCGCCGCCGCGCGAGACTATACCCGTCACGCGGTCCTTAACGAGCGGCAGATGCGCGCGCAGCAGGCCCGCGTGGATGGTCATGAAGTCCACGCCGGAGGCGGCTTGCTCCTCTATGACCTCGAGAATAAGCGCGGGCGTGATGGCCTTTACGCTGCCGGCACGCTTCAAGACTTCGTAAAGCGGGACCGTCCCGACGGGCAGGGGGCTGCGGGAAATTATTTCGGACCGGATCTTTCCAAGGTCTCCGCCGGTGGACAGGTCCATAACCGTGTCCGCTCCCAGCTTCACAGAGAGCTCCAGCTTCTTCAGCTCTTTCCTGAGCCCGGAGCCCATATCCGAAGTGCCGAGGTTCACGTTTATCTTGCAGTTGAACGCCCTGCCTATGGCCGCGGGTACAAGGTTCTTATGGTTGATGTTCGCCGGCACTACGGCGCGGCCCGCCGCCGTCTCTTTAAGCAGGAGGCCGGCTTCGGCTTTTTCGCGGGCTGCCGCGGTCACTATCTCAGGAGTTAAAGCGCCGTTCCGCGCGGATTCTAATTGTGTCATTGTTTCCTCCGTTGGTTTCAGCGGGGGAGAAATGACAATAAAAAGCCAACCGCAGGAATACGGTTGGCAGGTATTGAATAGAAGCGCTCATTTTCCCTCCGCTGGCATTACCCAGTTCAAGTTTTAAGGGTCTTCCGGCGATACCGGAATTCTCAGCCTGGTTGCTACCAAGCTCCCCGAGATACTATCTTAACATAAAACTGCGCCGCCCCGGCTTGTCAGCAGGCCTTCGCCAGCCCGGCCCTGAAGCGCCAATAGACCAGGCAGGCCGCGATGGCTTTGAACAGATCTCCGGCGATGAAAGGGACCATGCCCAGCCGGAACGCGGTTCCCGCCGGCAGGTTCAGCGCGGCTTTAAGCCAGAGCGTGCCGCAGAGAAGGATAATGAACGAGGCCAGGAGAAAAAGCGCGAGCAGGCGCGGGAAACTGTCTTCGCAGAAACGCTTAAGAGTACCGATAGCGAAGGCGGCGGCCGCGAAGCCCAGGAGGTAGCCGCCGGTAGGGCCGAAAAGAGGGGAGAGCCCGCAGGCCGCGCCTGCGAAGATAGGCGCGCCCGCCGCGCCCAGCGCGACGTACAGCAGCTGTGACGAAGCGCCGGCCCCGGCGCCGAGATACGCGCCCGCCAGGAGCACGAAGAAGGTCTGCAGCGTCACCGGGACGGGCGTGAACGGCAGGGGGATCCTTACAAAAGCCCCCATGACCGTGGCCGACAAGAAGAAAACTACGGCGATAGTCCTGCGCGCCGCGGCGCTCTCCACCACATCCCTGTTCAAAGCGATTTCCATGATCCACCTTCCTTTATATTCTTATTATACAATTTTCCGGACATAACAGCGTACTACGTTGTTTTGATATAATAGGATGCCCTGGCGGCTAAGTTAAACTGCGGGCAAAGGAAACCCACAAACCTGAATATGAAACAACTGCACCTCGTTCTAGCCTTGGTCTTGTCAGCCGTAACCTGCGCCGACGCGTCGGACTTAGCGCTGGAGATCTCCGCCCCGGCGAAGCGCCGGGCCGTCTCGCTTCCGTACGGACAGGACTATGCCGGATCGATATCGTCAGAAGCAATAAAAAGCGCCGGGAGCATCGGGGCAGCCCTGGAATCCGCCGCCGGCCTGGACGTGCAGCGGCGCGGCGCGCCCGGAACGCAGGGGGATATCTCTATAAGGGGCTCTTCGTTCCAGCAGAACCTGGTGCTCCTCGACGGGATCAGGATGAACGACCCTCAGACCGCCCACCATAACATGGACCTGCCGCTCACTATTTTCGATATTGAGAGACTGGACGTTCTTCGCGGGCCATACTCCTCCGTCTACGGGCCTGACGCCTATGCCGGGGCGGTGAACATTATTACGCGAAGACCGGACAAAGACAGGACGGCGGCCAGGCTGGGCGTCGAAGAATTCTCGACCTGGTCCGCGCTCGCCTCCTGCGAGAGGAAATGGAAAGGCTTCGGGCAGAAGCTCTCGTTGGAGAAGGACGCCTCCGGCGGCTACAGGAAGGGCACCGATCACAGGTCGGAGAACCTGTTCTCGCGCTCGACCCTCGACGTTCCCGGGGGCGAGGTGAACTTTACCGTGGCCTACCTGGACAAGGATTTCGGCGCCTCGCATTTTTACGGCACGGTCATAAACGATGAAAGAGAGCATACCAGGACCAGGTTCGTCAGCCTCGCTCCGGAATTCGGGGACGAGAACTCGATCCTGGTGATGCGGAAAGCTTACTTCCGCAGGCATGACGACAGGTTCAGCTACCTCTATGGCTCCGCGAGGTACACCATCAGGCATATCACCGACGATTCGGGCGGAGAAGTGCCCGAACCGCCGGGGCGTCGAAGGGGTTCCGGAG
>CAZUQT010000126.1:0-9263 GCA_964622585.1 uncultured Elusimicrobiaceae bacterium
GGGCCGAGATGGTGCAGAACAACTGGGACGGGCTCATCCCGGCGCTGGGCCGCGGCAGCTTCGACTTCATCATGAACGGGCTGGAGATCACCCCAGAACACCTGAAGCAGGTGGGGATGAGCCGGCCCTACTATATCTACAGCCAGCAGATCGTAACCACCAAGGACAGAAAAGACATAAACGCGCCGGAGGACCTCAAGGGCAAAAAAATAGGCGTCCTTTCGGCCAGCATGTCGCAGCGCGTTCTGGAAAAAATGGGCGGGGTCACGATAGTGGCCTATGCCGGCAACTCCGAGCCTTGCCGCGACCTGAAGAACGGGCGCCTTGACGCCTCCCTGATGGATTTTCCGATCGCGCTTTATTACGCCAAGCCCTACCGCGAGCTTAAATTCACCGGCAAGCCTTTCGCTTACGGCTATTACGGGATAGCGGTTCCCAAAAACGATGCGGAACTGCTGCGGGAGATCGACCTCGCGCTGGACGCGCTTCTGGCGGAGGGAAAGCTGAAAGCGATCTATAAAAAATGGGGAATGTGGGAAGAGAGCATGGGCCCTAAAATGAAGCGCTACGGCAAAGAGGACGCGGTGGTGGAGGAAAGCGCTGTTTCCGGGCTGCCGTGGGGGAAATACCTCTGGATGCTGCTCAAGAGCGCGGTTATCACGGTGGAGCTTTCTGTCATTTCAATGGTGCTCGCCGTCGGCCTCGGGCTGGCGCTGGCGCTGGCCAGGCTTTACGGCGCCGCCCCGCTGCGCTGGCTGAGCACGGCCTACGTGGAAGTGGTGCGCGGCACGCCTCTCCTTATACAACTTTATATCTTGTACTACGGCCTGCCGAATATCGGGATAAAGCTGAGCGCCTTCGTGGCGGCTATACTCGGCCTTGGCATGAACTACGCCGCTTACGAGGCCGAGAACTACAGAGCGGGCATGCAGGCCATACCGCGCGGCCAGATGGAGGCCGCGATGTCCCTCGGCATGGAAAAGATGCAGGCCGTAAGGCACGTGATCCTGCCTCAGGCTATGCGCATAGTCATCCCGCCGATCAGCAACGATTTTATCGCTCTGTTCAAGGATTCCTCGCTGGTCTCGGTCATCACCATGGTCGAGCTGACGAAGATGTACGGGATGCTGGCCAACGCCACTTACAATTACATGGGCCTCGGCCTGCTGACGGCGGCTATTTATTTCGGTCTCAGCTACCCGGCCTCGCTGGCGGCCCGGCACCTGGAGAAAAAACTCGCATATGATCATCGTTAAGAACCTGGTAAAGAGCTATAAAGGCCACAAGGTCCTGGACGGCATCAGCATGGGCCAGGCCAGGGGCGAGAAGGTCGTCCTGATAGGCCCGAGCGGCTGCGGCAAGACCACGCTTTTGCGCTGCCTCAACCAGCTCGAAGTTTTCGATTCCGGCAAGATCAGCGTCGCGGGCGTTACCCTGGACGCCGCCTCCGACCATTCTTCCAAAGCTTGGAAGGCCAGCCGGCACGAGCTGCGAATGCGCGTCGGGATGGTTTTCCAGAGCTTCAACCTTTTTCCGCACATGACCGCCCTTGAGAACATTACCCTCGCGCCGACGAAAGTAAAAGGGATGCACGCGGGCGAAGCAAGAAAACTTGGCATGGATTTTCTCGAAAAAGTCGGCCTTGGCGAGAAAGCTAAATTCTTCCCGTCACAGCTTTCAGGCGGCCAGCAGCAGCGCGTGGCGATAGCGCGCGCTCTGGCCATGAAGCCGGAGGTCATGCTTTTCGACGAGCCGACCAGCGCCCTGGACCCGGAAGTCAAAGAGGACGTGCTGGGCGTTATGAGGAAGCTCGCTTACGAAGGGATGACCATGCTGGTCATCACACACGAGATATCCTTCGCCAGGGACATAGCGGACAGGATAATTTTCATGGACGCGGGAAAGGTCGTTGAGGCGGGCCCCGCCAAAGAGATCTGCAGCCATCCCAAAGAAGCGCGGACCATTGAATTTCTAAGCAAGCTCCTGCCAAGGAGCCCGAGGCAGAAAACCGCGGTAAAGGTTCCGGACAACCAGCTTTCGCTGGAAGATCTCTGGAACTAAAAATTAAGATCAGCGCGGGCAGGATTCCAGGAACGCTTTGCGCCCCCCTGACCGGGCCGGCGGCGACGCTTCCGAGGCCCTGCGCAGGTCCAGGCAGGCTTTAGCTTTGTCTCCGATCTTAAAATAGAAATCGGCCCGGGAGTAAAGAGCGGCCGGGAGCCGGTCCTTTGAAATTACGGAATGCTTCGGCGGCTTCAGGGCCAGGAAGACGGCCTCGCCGCAGTTCTCTTCACCCAGACGCAGGTCGCCGGTCTTCGTCGCCAGGAAGCACAGGTCCATCCTTGCTTCAAAATTATCCCCGTCCGCTTTCACGGCTTCGGCCAGGAGGGACCCCGCCCCGGGCAGGTCGCCTTTCTTTATAAGTTCTACAGCCTCGTCCGAGAGTTTTTTAGATAAACCGCCGCCGCGGGCGGAACCCGTCGCCGCGGATCGTGTGGAAGCCGCGGTTCTCCCGTACGATACTTTTTTTGCGGCGGGGGTGGCTTCTCCAAAATAGAGCTCAGTGAAAGCAGGGCCCAGTTTTTGCCGCATGTCTTCCGGCAAAAGGTCCAGCAACTCCGGGAGGACGGCGTCAGTCACGTAAGTATCCTCACCGCGCACGCGCTCTTCCCCGGCCTCGGTGGTATCCGCCTTGAACTTGAAATTAATGAATTCGCGCCTGGCCTGCCGGGCGAGGCTGATGCTTTCCGCGGCTTTTTCGACAAGCCCGGCGTCCAGCTCGTAAAGGGCCCGCAGCATATAATCTTTTCCCGGATAGTAAGTGATCCAGTCCTCCGAGGCGAGCGGCAGCTTTTCGATGAGGTCCGCTCCGCCGGAGGGCCGGCCGGAGCGCCGGTTCCTTATAAAAGCTGCCGCCGCGAGGTCTATTTTCCCCGGCACATCGTCGGGAGAAAGGGTCACGGCCCTCCCCAGGCTGCGGTAGGCGCCGTCATAGTCCCCGCGCGAAAGCTGCAGCCTGCCGTATTCCCGGAGCAGCCACGCGTCATCCGGGCGGCGTTCGAGCGCCCGGCCGAAGGCGGCCCGCCCGTCGCCGGCGAGCCGGCCTGGATGCCGCAGGAGCAGGAACATGCAGAAGATCCCGGCCAGGAAAACCGGCATCGCGCCGGCGGCGGACAGCCAGGCGCCCTCCGGCTTTTCCGGGGCGCTTCCCGCGCCCAGGGCGAAAGCGGACGCCGCGGCCGTCGCCGCCATCAGGGGCAGGATGGCGACAAAATATCTTTCTTCGGTGGAAAAGGCGAGGTGCAGGGCCAGGAAATAAAATATCAGCAGATTCACGCGCCTGAAGCCGGGCCTGCGCCAAAGAAGAGCCGCGAAGAACAGCCAGCAGGCGAAGATAAAAGGGTGCTTGGAGGAGATCATGCAAGTTCTCCTAGCCACGCCCGAGGCGTAAGCCCCGGGCCGGGAGGCGATCCGCCTCGCCGACCACAGGACCGCGTTTTCTCCCCGTTCGATGCCGGCCAGCTTGCGGTAATCCCCTTCGAAAGTGGAGGTGAGCCCCATTGCGCCGGTAACGACGTTCCAGTCGCCGCGCCCGTCGAACAGCACAAGCTTGTCGTAGGCCGAGAAATTAAGCCTGGTCCACGGGAGGAGAAAAAGGAAAGGGAGCGACAGGGCGAGGGCGGCCGGGAGCAGGCGGCGGCGGAGGGCGCGTCCTTCGGACGGCATCAGTTCGAGCGCCGCCAGGACGAGCGGGAACCAGCAAAGGGCGGAGCGGGCCAGGAAACTCAGCCCGACCGCGCAGCTCTCCGTAAGCCGCCTGGCGCGGGGGGAGAGCCAGGCCATAGCCAGGGCATTGGCTGCTATCAGCAGAAAGAGGCAGTAAAAGCGCTGCTCGAGATCGAAAAAAACGGTCGAGTAACTCCGCCCGGCGAATAAAGCGGCCGCGGCAGCGACTCCGGCGGCCCTGCCCGCGAGCAGGCAGCCGAAGGCGTAGCCGGAGAGGCAGATAAAGAAAGAGAGCGCCCACCACAGAAGCTGGGCCCCCGCCCAGTCCGCGTTCCCGGAGAGCAGCGATAAGACTCCGGCCAGGGGCATCGCGGTATTATGCAGGGGCAGGGAGTAGAGCAGCGGCTTGGCCTGTGAATGAAAATGCTCTATCAGCGGAAGTATATGCGGAGCGTCCCCGGGATAAAGAGCGCCGGCGGGATAGATCAGGAAAGCCGCGGTAAAAGCGGCCCCGAGCCAGAGCGCGGCACGGAAGCCGGGGGGAAGGGAGCCGGGAAATTCTCCGGCGGCCCGGAACCGCTCCTGTATTTTTAGAAGGTTCATAATGCGCGCCGGGGTCCTTACTTGGCCGCTGCGGACTGGCCGGCGAGGTAGCCGGTGGAAAAAGCTTCCTGCAGGTTATAGCCGCCGGTGATCCCGTCGAGGTCCAGGACCTCCCCGCAAAAATACAGCCCGGGAATTATTTTTGATTCCATTGTCTGCGGGTTTATCTCCGTTAAGTTCACGCCCCCGCGGGTAACGGTAGCCTCCTGCAGCGGGCGCGGCCTGGTCAGGCGTATCCGGAAGTCGCTGAAAAGGCCAGCGATCGTTTTGCGCTCGCTCCCGGTGATCGTCGCGCACTGCCTGGCGCGGTCTATCCCGGAGAGCTTCTCAAACACCGGCGCGAGCGAAGCCGGAAGCGCCTCTTTGAGATAGCTCGCGAACATCTTCGCGCCGTTGGCGGAGAAATATCCCTGTATAGCCGCGGTCAGCCCTTCAGGCGCCAGCTCCGGCTTCAGGTTTATTGAAAGCTCGACCTTGTTGCCGGGCTCCAGCAACGCGTCCACGGCGGGCCCGCTCATGATCAGCAGCTTCGGGCCAGAGACGCCGAAATGGGTGAAGAGCAAGTCTCCTTTTTCGGCGGCCGTTCTTTTACCGTTCACCAGAACCGAGATCTTTACGTTCTGGAGCGTCAGGCCCTGGAGGTCCTTTATGAACGGGTCGCCGGCTTCGAGGGCCGTGAGGCCGGGCCTGAGCGGCACGATGGTGTGACCGCAGCTTTTAGCCCAGGCATAGCCGTCGCCGGTCGAGCCAGTTCCGGGATAGGACTTGCCGCCGGTGGCGATGATCACCTTTTTACAGCTTATGACGGAGCCGTCCGAAAGTTTGACGCCTTCTATCCGGCCGTCTTTAAGCAGGATGCCGGCGGCCGCGCTGCCGCAGGCCACCCCGACCTTGTTGTGCCTCAGGTAGCCGCTCAGCGCGGACAGGACGCTCTGCGCCTTGTCGTCCGCGGGAAATATTTTCCCGTCCGGGTCCGTCCGGGTGGGAACCCCGTGGGAATTTAAAAAACCGACCAGGCTCCGGCTCGGGAAAACGGTCAGAGCCCGGTACAGGAATTTGCCGTTCTTCCCGAAAGCTTCGATAAAGCCTTTGATCCCGGCGCTGTTCGTGACATTGCACCTGCCGCCGCCGGTGATCAGCAGCTTCGTTCCCAGGCGCGGGTTTTTTTCAAGGAGCGTCGCGCGCGCGCCCAGCTCGCCGGCGCGGCCGGCCGCCATGATCCCCGCTGGCCCGCCGCCGATGACTATAATATCGGCGCCGCTGTTCCCGGAATGAAGTGTTCGCCCGTCCATTACACCTATTGTATTATATTGGAGCGCCGGCCAACCCGTAGCCGCGTTTATATAATATAATCTTCTTAATCGCGCGTTTGCGGAGCCCGTTATAGCCGGCGGGGGGAAAGGGAGCCTTTATGAAAGTGCTGATCGTGGACGACAATGCCCTGACAAGGGACATGATAAAAGATATTTTGCTCGACATGTCCCACCAGGTGGTGGGCGAGGCCGAGAACGGCGACCTGGCTATAGAGGCCTATAAACAACTGAACCCCGAACTGGTGCTGCTGGACCTGATAATGCCGGGAAAAACAGGGCTTGAGGTCCTGGAGATACTCAGGGGAATAAACCCCCTGGCAAAAGTGATCATGGTGACGGCCGTACAGCAGGACGAGATAAACAAGAAACTTTTCGAGAAGGGCGCGACGGCCATACTGCATAAGCCTTTCTCCTACTCGGAGCTTGAAGAGGTCCTCAAGCAGGTTTCCTGAAGCCATATGACAGAAAACCCGGGAGCATTGCTGCGATTGACCGAGGCGAGCCTTAAGAAGTGCCTGGCCCGGCTTTCCGGCGTTTCCGCGGGAACCTGGGAGCTGCTTGGCATCAGCGCTTCGCAGGGGACCATCGAGGACGCCATAAAACTCCACGATTTCGTGAACCCGGCCGCCTCGGCCGTATATTTCAATCTCGGCGGCGGGCTCCCGTTCACCACTATCATGCTCTTCGACCCCAGCGAGATGGAGTGCATCTCCAAATGCTTCATGGGCTACTCCTACCCCAGGGGGGCGGCCACCACCCAGGCCGAGGAAGTCATGCTGCTGGAACTGGGCAATATAGTCCTCAATTCCCTGATAAATTCGGCGATGAACGCCCTGAAGCTGAGCCTCATGCCTTCCGTTCCCGCCTATCTTGAAGGGGATTACCGCGTCCTCGTGAACGGCCTTGCCCCGGGAGGCGACGTTAAAAAGAATTTCCACATCATAGGGGCTACCCTGGGACTGAAGGCTGACAAGCGCGTTACCAGGAGCGAGGTCATCGCCCTGATCCCGGAAGACCTGGCCCTGCAGTTCGAGCGCCTCCCGGCGCCCTGACCGGTTTTTCGCCGGCTATTATTCCGGCAGTTCGGAGGATTCCTTCTGCTCGGTCCGGAGCGCGGTAAGGGCGGCCAGGTAGCCTTTTTCCTTGGTAATAGTTTCTTTTATGAGCTCCCTGGATTCCAGGTTGTCCAGCAGCTTCAGCAGGGCGCGGTAGAGCAGCACCCTTTTTTTTGCGCGGTCCTCGTGGATCCGCAGGGACGCCTGGATGGAACAGGCGCCCGGGATCTTCCGCTGGCGGAAGCCGACGCCTTCCTTCGAGATCTTGCTGAGCGCTTTAAGCCTGGTTTTCTTGTCGTGGGCGATACTGGTATAAAGGTCCCAGAGTTTCTCGCCGATCTTCTCGTCCGAGTTGTAAAGCTTGGAGTCCGCGGTGTAAACGGTAACGTCCAACATCTCTTCAGTTATGATCACCCTGATAAGTTCTTTTAGTCTCATAGCTATATTCTAGCAATCTGCGGGGGGCAATAAATAGAAAGGGGAAAGGCAATTTGATACGATTGAACATTATGAAAAGATTTTTCAAAATTAAAATCCTGGCGCTCCTGCTCCTGTCCGGCGCGGCTTTCGCCGCCGGAGTTTATTTTACCCTGCCGGTCAACCGGGTGAACATGCGCTCGGGGCTGGTCATGCTGGGGGACCTGAACTCGGATAATAAGTGGGACGGGCTGGACGGCGCGCTCCTGGTGGGGCTTATTTCCGACCCTTTTTCCGTGTCTCCCGAAGCGGCCTATAAAGTTGACGTGAACCATGACGGCCTGCTGGACGAGGAGGATATTTCCTTCCTGAAAGCGCTCTACGCCGGCGGCGACCCGTACAAGGTTCGTGAGGAATTCCTGCGGGCCGGAAAACCCTTCCCCTACCCGCGCGAGTTTTTCAGGTATGTGCCTGAAAGCGAATATGTTCAGCGCCCCGTCCTGGCCCTCCGTCATAAGGCGGAGGAAGCTTCGCCGCTGAAGTTCCTGTCCCAGGTCCGCGCCCGGGCGGCCGCCGGCTACGCGGGGCGGCTGCGGCATGAGATCTACAGCGAAGGGATCAGGTTTTCCCTGGCGTACGCCAAAAGAAAAGCGGGCCTCTCGCCGAAAGAGGACGTTTACTCGAAGGGGAAAATAGACCGCTGCGCCGCCTTATGGGCGGCCGGGAAGGAATACGAGCTTCTCCTGGAGCTCATGGGCCTTACGGAGGACGCCGAGACCCTTACCATGGCCGGGCAGCCGGTCTTCGTGGGCAGGGTCCTGTATTTCAGGGAGCACCTGAAAGCCCTGCTTGAATCGGCGGACTACGGCCAATACCTCGCAGGAAAAATCCCGGCCGAAGACATTCTGCGCCGCATGCAGAGCTACGCGAAGGAGGACCTTGATATCGAGGTCGACCTCGTCAACCTGCCGCCCGCGCGCAACTTCCTGGACGTGAATAATTACGTGCAGCGCGCCAGGTGGCAGTATTATAAATCCTCGGCCACGCGCCGCGATTTCCGGAAATTCCTTCTTTTCGCCCAGTACGACAGGCGCTACCTGAGGGCGGCCGCGAAGACCAACCGCAAGCTCGAAGACCTCCCGCTCGAAAATCACAATCTGCCCATGGTGCTCCTGTTCCGCGAGGCCCTGGCCATAAAGGGCGGCAATAAACTGGCCGCCGTAGGGATGATAGACGAGGCCGTGCGGATCCCCTTCGCCTGGGTCAAATCCATCCCGCGGGAGAAGCTCCCCACTTCGGTGGCGCTCGAGAATTTCCTGCTGCCCGGAAATAAGGAAGACGGCTCCGACAAGAGCCGCCACTGGAACGTGTTCGGAGGGCTGAGCCTTTACAAGTCGCCCGAAGAATCGATGCGTCTCGCGCTGGCGCGCGAGGTGGACGACTTCCGCAAAGAGGGCCGCAGCGCTCAGTCCATGAGGGAATTCATCCGCGACACCATGGCCGATATCAACGGGATCTATTATGTGATAAGCATGGACCCGGGGCTGTTGAAGCGGAATTGACCGCCGCGTCCATGGTCCCGGCGGCGCCTATTCTTTTACCGTAAAGCCTTTTGCCCGCAGGGCGGCGGAGACCTCTGTCAGGTCGATCCCCAGGTGCCCGCAGCCTGTCCTGACCGTCATCTGTTTGCCGTGGCTTTCCCGCATCACGGGGTTCTTGACCCCCATGAAACCTATATCGAACAAAATGTCTATAAGCTCGGGATATTCCGTGGTCAGGTCGTAAAGCGTCTTGTCCAGGTCAATTGTTTTTGCCATATTAAGCCAGCCTCTTTTCGCCTTTGATCTTCTGTATGTCTGTTATGTCCTGCGTAACTTCCAGCGAACCCTGATATTTTCCATCTTCGCCGCGCAGCGCGAAGTAGCGGATATGTATCACCCTGCCTTTCATGTTTATCCAGAACTCGGCGGAGTTCTTTGAACCGTCCCTGAAAGACTTTATTATCGCCTCTACCGCGCCCAGGCTCTGCGGCGGGTGGCAGTTCTGCACCTTGCGCCCTATGATGGCCCGCGCCCGCAGGAAGATCCTCTCCCTGCCCTCGGAGAAATAGCGCACCGTATCGTCCGCGTCCACGAAGGTCAGGTCCACC
>CAZUQT010000127.1:0-9238 GCA_964622585.1 uncultured Elusimicrobiaceae bacterium
GCTATAGGGGAGTTAACCGCCCGGCTCGCCCACGATTTCAACCAGCCGCTCACCGCCATCAATAGCAACGGCGGGTTTCTCCTCAGAGGGCTGGCGAAGGACGATCCCGGGATAAACGACGCAAAAGAGATCCTGGTCTCCGCCGAGCGGGCCGCCGGGCTGACCCAGCAGTTATTGGCCTTCAGCCGCAGGCAGATACTCGATCCCCGGATCATAGACCTCAACACGTGCGTGGGCGGTATGGTAGACATGCTCAGACGGCTCATCAGCGAAGAGATCGTGATAGAGACCGTGTTCGCGCCGCGGCCGTGTGCGGTCAGGGTTGACCAAGGGCAGATAGGCCGGGTGCTGATGAACCTCGCGGTCAACGCTCGCGACGCCATGCCTGGCGGCGGGACGCTTACGCTTAAAACCGAACTTATCGCCGGAGACGCGGATCTATATTTAAAGCATCCGGACCTGCCGCGCGGGCCGCTGGTCTGTCTGACCGTGAGCGACACGGGGCGCGGCATGACCGCCGAAGCGCTGAAGCACCTCTTCGAACCTTTCTTTACCACTAAGGAAAAAGGGAAGGGCACGGGCCTGGGGCTGCCCATGGTTTTCGGGATCATCAAGCAGAGCGGCGGCAGTATCGAAGTGTCGAGCGGACCGGACCGCGGAACGACTTTCCGGATCTATCTGCCGCGGGTTGAAGGCGTTGTTGCGGATAAGGACAGTGAAAAAGTCCCGGATATTATGCATAAAGGGGGGGGAACCGTGCTGCTCGCGGATGATGACGACAGTCTGCGCCGCATGGCGGAACGCCTTCTGCGCATGGGCGGCTACACAGTAATAGCCGCCGCCGATGGCAGGAGCGCCCTGGCGGCCGCCGAGCGCCATGGCAAACAGGTGGACCTGCTGCTGACGGATGTTATTATGCCCGGGATGAGCGGCAAAGAACTTGCCGTGGAACTGGCACGCAGAAACCTGGCGCGCAGGACACTTTATATGTCGGGCTACACGGACGACGCCATTGTAAGTCACGGGGTTCTTGAGCCGGGCATCGCTTTTATTAATAAACCCTTCACCGCGGAAGCGCTTTTCAGTAAACTGCGCGCGGTGCTGGACGGCCCCGAAGATCAGGCGAGGGCTTAGTTCAAGCCGCCAGACTCCCGCCATATCGCCGTTTCCTGCCCGCGGAGCGGGTGATTCCGCAGGGCTGCGGGAAATGGTTTAATATATATATGATTTTAGTGGAGACGCACGCGCATTTGAACGACAAGGCTTTCGACGCGGACCGCCCCGCCGTCCTTGGGAAGGTCTTTGCCGCCGGCGTGGGGAAAATAGTGGAGATCGCCTGCGCGCCGGGCGAATGGGCGCAGGGGGAGCAGCTGGCCGCCGCCTACCCGGGCAGGGTCGCCTGCGCTTTCGGGGCGCATCCGGAATACACGAAGACGCTTTCCCCGTCGGTAATGTCCGAGCTCGAAGCCTTTATGGCCAAGCCCTGCGCCGTCGCGCTCGGCGAGGTGGGGCTGGACTACTGGTGGGACGTGGGGACCAAGGAAGAACAATTGGCCCTGCTCGGAACCCAGCTGCCGCTCTGCGCCAAATTCGGAAAGCCCGCGGTCTTTCACGCGAGGAACGGGAAAACCGCCGGGAAGAACGCTTACGCCGACCTGCTCGAAGCCCTGAAACAATGGGCCTACCGCCCCGCCAAAAAATTCCGGGGCGTGCTGCATTGTTTTTCAGGCGGCTGGGCAGACGCCCGCGCCGGCCTGGATCTTGGTCTCCTCCTCGGAGTGAACGGGACTTTTACCTATAAGAACAACCATGACCTGCGGGAGACCGTGAGGAAAGCCGGCTTGGACAATATCGTCCTTGAAACGGACTGCCCTTACCTGCCGCCGCAGAGCGCCCGCGGCAAAAGGAACGACCCGTCTTTCATCCCCGAAATAGCCGCAATGCTGGCGACGCATTTGGGGGTCGGCAACAGCGCCGTGGCCGACAGGACCACCGCCAATGCCTTCGAACTTTTCGGGGTATTTTAAAGCCTGGAGCGATAATGACTTCTGATGAACTGAAGAATTTTTTAACGGAGCGGATTCCGGTGTTCGACGGGGCGATGGGCAGCTACCTGCAGACCTTCGGCCTGAAAGAGTCGGATTTCGCAGGGCACGAAGGCCTGAACGAAATACTTTCCGTTTCGAAACCGGAAGTAATAACCAAAGTCCACGAAGACTATCTCGCCGCCGGCGCCGACTTCATAGAGACCAATACTTTCGGCGCCAATGCCGCCGTCCTCGCCGAATACGGCCTCGCCGCCCGCGCGAGGGAATTCAATTTGGCTTCCGTGCGCCTGGCCAGGGCCGCCGCCGATAAATATTCTAAAGACGGGAAGCCGCGCTTCGTGGCCGCTTCCGTGGGCCCCACCAATAAAGCCCTCTTCGTCACCGGCGGGCTGAGCTTCGACGAACTGCGAGCCATCTACCTGGAGCAGCTCACCGCGCTGATCGACGGGGGCGCCGACCTGCTGCTCCTCGAAACAGCCCACGACATCCTGAACCTCAAGGCCGGCCTCGCCGCCGCCAAACTCGCTTTCAAAAAGGCCGGCAGGGAGCTGCCCGTCATGGTCTCTGCCACCATGGATAACCGCAATAAGATGCTTTCCGGCCACGACGCCGAGTCCTTCTACGCCGCGATGGAGCATTTCCCGCTGGCCGCCCTCGGCTTCAACTGCTCCACCGGTCCCGAGGACCTCGCCCTGCGCCTGGAGCGCCTCGCCTCCCGCGCGCAGTACCCGGTCTTCGCCATGCCGAACGCCGGGATGCCCGACGAGAACGGCCGCTACCTCCAGACGCCGGAAATTTTTTCCTCCGTAATGGGCGCCTACGCCCGCAAAGGCCTGCTTAACGTCGTAGGCGGTTGCTGCGGAACCGGCCCGGCGCATATAAAAGCGCTCGCAGGGGCCGTGAGCGGGATCAAGCCCCGCGCGCCCCGGGCCGCCGCGCCCTGGGTGGTTTCCGGCGTGGAAACTCTTTTTTACGACGAGGTGGAGCCGCCGCTCATGGTGGGGGAGCGCAATAATTCGATAGGCTCCAAGAAATTCCGCGACATGGTCGCCGCCGGCGACTGGGACGGCGCGGTAGCACTCGCCAAAGCCCAGGCCGCCGCCGGGGCGCATATCCTCGACGTCTGCCTGGCCAACCCGGAGCGGAACGAACTGGAAGACGTAAAAACCCTCATGCCCAAGCTGGCTCGCGCGGTGCGGCTGCCTATCATGACCGACACCACCGATATCTCCGTGATGGAGGAAGTCCTGAAGCTGGTTCCCGGCAAGGTCCTGCTTAATTCGGTGAATTTCGAGTTCGGCCCGGAGAAGCCGCGCGCCGCCGCCGAACTGGTGAAGACCTATGGCGCCAAACTGGTGTTCGGCTGCATAGACGAGGACAAGAAGAACGGCCTGCCGCTGGACGCGGAGCGCAAAGTGGCCATCGCACGCCGGGCTTACGCTTTCCTTACCGCCGAATGCGGCCTTAAAGCCGGGGATATTATTTTCGATACCCTGGTCTTCCCCGTGGCCGTAGGCGGCGAGCACGCGAAAACCGCGCATGAGACCATCAAGGCCATTGAGACCATAAAAAAAGAGTTCCCCGGAGTAAAAACGGTGTTGGGCGTAAGTAATGTCTCCTTCGGCCTTCCGCCGGCCTCGCGCGAAGTCCTGAACTCCGTTTTCCTCCACCACGCCGTAAAGGCCGGGCTGGACCTGGCCATCGTAAATATAGAGAAGCTTAAGCGCTATACCTCCCTCTCCGCGGAGGAGCGCGTTCTGGCCGAAGACCTTATCTTCGCAAGGAAGCCGGACGCCGCCCAGGCTTTCGCGGCGCGCTATCGCGACGCGAAGAAAGCTTCTTCAGCCCCGGCCGCGCAGGACGCCCCGCCGGCAGAGAAGCTGCGCCTTGGCGTGCTCAACGGCATCAAGGCCGGTATCGAAGAGGCCGTTGCCGCTCTGCTCCTCAAGGAGCCGCCGCTGGCTATCATTAACGGTCCTGTTATGCAGGCCATGGCCGAGGTGGGCAGGCAGTTCGCCGCCGGGGACCTCATAGTGACGGAAGTCCTCCAGAGCGCCGAGGCCGCCAAGACCGCGGTTACCGCGCTGGAAGCGGCGCTAAAGGCGCAGAAAGCCCCCAAGCGCGGCCGCGTCCTGCTTGCCACGGTAAAAGGCGACGTGCACGATATCGGCAAGAACCTTGTAGGCATAATTTTCGAGAGCAACGGCTTCGAAGTGGAGGACCTCGGAGTGAAAGTGGCCCCCGAGGATATAGTCGCCGCGGCCGTAAAGTCGAAGCCCGATTTTATAGGCCTCTCCGGCCTGCTGGTGCGCTCCTGCGAGCAGATGACCATAACCGCGCGCGAGCTGGCCAAAGCCGGGGTAAAAGTCCCCCTGATGGTGGGCGGAGCGGCCTTGACGGAGAAATTTACCGATAACAGCATCGTCCCGAATTACGGCGGCCCGGTCTTCTACGCGAAAGACGCGATGGAGGGTTTGAACTACGCGCTGGCGCGCGTGAGCGGGCATCCTAAAGAGCAGGAGCATAACGCTCCCGGCACGGGCCAGAAACAGAAAAAACCCGCGGCCGAGGCGGCCCACCCTGGTTCTTTTTTCTCGCCCCCCGATATCCCGGTCCCGGCCGACCTCCGGAGGCATTTTACCGGGGACCAGCCCCTTGAAGAACTGTTCGAGAACCTCGACGACGGGCTTTTCAATCTGCGCTTCCTCAAACTGAAGAAGGCGCAGGAGGAAAAAAGCCGCCAGGCCAATGAGCTGCTTGCGGGGATAAAAGAGGAAATAATCAAAAAAGGCCTGATCAAGGCGCGCGGCGTCTACAGGTTCTTCCCGGTGAACAGCTCCGGGAACGAAATGCATTTTTACGACGAGGGCGGGAAAAAGCTGGCCTCTTTCGATTTTCCGCGCCAGGCTGGGGGGGAGCGGCTCTGTTTGTCCGACTTCGCCGCGCCGGCTTCCGAAGGCAGGAAGGATTACGCCGCGCTCCTGGCCGTAACCTGCGGCGAGGGCGTGCTGGAACTCGCAAAGCACGAGAGGGAAGCGGGGAACTATGTCCGCTCTTATCTTGTGGAGGCGCTTGCGCTTACTCTGGCCGAGGCTTTCACGGACGTGCTTCACTACCGGATACGCAAAGAATGGGGCATAGCCGAAACGAACCCGGCAAAGCCGCTGCTGCGGAGCAAATACAGGGGGAAAAGGTATTCTTTCGGCTACCCGGTCTGCCCCGACCTGGCCAACCAGAAAGTCCTTTTCGACCTGCTTAAGCCGGAGCCCGACGCCGGCCTCCGCCTGACCGAAGGCTTCATGATGGACCCCGAGGCCTCGGTGTCCGCCATAGTCTTCCATAACCCGAAAGCGGTCTATTTCAATATCTGAACTGTCGAGGCTTCGCCTCGACAGAAAGAGTCCTATCGAGGCTCAGCCTCGATAGGACTCTTTTAGGCCTTGACAACTGGAATCTGTCTGCTAAACTATCAGTGAGTCCGCAGCCCTTATAAACGGGTGTTAGCGGACTCTTCATTTTGGCCCTATCGAGGCTCAACCTCAATAGCCCTGGCGAGGCGAAGCCTCGACAAGTTATTTGCGGTATTCGAAGCCTTTCTGGTCTATGTAGAAGGCTCGGTCTTTGAGCGTTACTTTGGCGAGGCCGCCGCGGAAGCCCGAAGCCTGGTCGTACTTGAAATCTATGACGGCCTTGCCGCCTTTGTCTATGTAGCCCCAGCCGCCCTTGAAGCTCTTGAGGACGGGAGCAAGCCCGTCTTCGAAAGAGGCGCACATGACGAAATTCGCCGGGATAATTTCTTTCCCTTCCTGGTCTATGAATCCGCAGCGGCCTTCCTCTTCCAGCGTCTGCGCATGCGCCAGGCCTTCGCTGTAAGGCCCTATGGAAACATAAGGGCGCTCTTTGAAGGCGAGCGTTCCGCGGCCGATGAAGCCGTATTTGTCTCCCAGCCGGGCCGAGGCGAAGCCGCCGCTGAAAGGGAAGGCCTCGGAATAAACCGGCGGCAGGGCTTCTTTGCCTGAAAGCTCTATATAGCCGTATTTGCCGTTCAGTTTTACGCGGGCCAGGCCCTCGCTGACGGCGTAGATCTCTTCGTAAATTCCGCCGCGGAATTCCTTCGCGTTCTTCAGCAGCAGCCCCCAGCGCCCGTCTTTCTTCGCCGGGGCCGCGCCTTCCTTGAAGGGAAGCAGCTCCTCGTATTCGAAAGGGACGGCCGTTTTCCCGGTTTTGTCCACGCAGCCCCAGAGGCCGCGGGCTTTTACCGGCGCGCAGCCCTCGCTGAAAGAGCCGGCGGACTGATATTTGGCGGGTATCGCTTTCTTGCCGGCTTTGTCGATAAAACCGTAGCTGGCGCCGGAGCGTATTAGCGCCAGCCCTTCGCTGAAAGGCTCGGCATAGTCGTAGCGGGCCGGAACGACAAGTTTGCCCCCGGGGGCCGCATAGCCCCACTTGCCGCCGGAATTATAAGGGATAAGTTCTTGCGCCCGGGCTTGCGCGGAGAGGGCTAGTATCAGCAGCAAAGCGGCTTTCTTCATAGTGGAGATGATACCAATTTTTATTTGTATAATTGCCTTAACATGAAAAAAAGAATCGCGGTTTACCCCGGCAGTTTCGACCCGGTCACATTCGGCCACCTCGATATAATAGAGCGTGCCGCTAAAATTTTCGACCATATTATCGTAAGCGTTTTCGTGCACAGTTCTAAAAAGCACATGTTCTCCCTGGAGGAGCGGGTGGGTATGCTTAGGACCGCCCTGAAAGGCAGGAAAAATGTCACGGTGGACTCCTTCGAAGGGCTGCTGGTGGACTATGTAAAGAAGAAAAAGACCGACGTGGTCATCAGGGGTCTGCGCGCTATTTCCGACCTGGAATACGAGTTCCAGATAGCGGCCACTAACCGAACGCTTTACCCGGGAATAGAGACCGTTTTCTTCATGCCGCGCCAGCGCTATACTTACCTTTCCTCCAGCATAGTGCGGGATATCGCCCATTTTAAAGGCGATGTCTCAAAGCTGGTCCCGCCGCATGTGGCCAGGATAATAGCCGCCAGGAAAAGCTGAACTGTATAAAAAGTTTCAATGGAGAGGGAATCTTAATTTTGGTATATTATTCAGGAAATAGCAGTTAGGGGCCGGGAAAAAGCATTAAAATACCGGACTTAGCGGAAGTCTAAACACAGCAAGGGGTAAAAAATGAAAAAAGCGATATTAGCGATAGTATGCAGTATTTCTATGGCAGCCAGCGCTTCCGCCGGTTGGAACTATGTGTGGGGTGGCAGCGCTCACCCTGGTTCGCTCGTTACCGAGTCAAAGATCAATATAGACGGCTACCTGCCTTGGAGCTCCGGCGGTTCGGCCAAAGCCATGGGCATGGGCGGCGCTTTTACCGCTGTCGCCAATGACCTGGGCGGCGCTGTCGAATACAACCCGGCCGGTCTTACCCAGCTCGGCCACATTAATATCTCCGGGCTGGCGGTCGGCAGGCGCAACACCAATATAAACGCCTCCGGCAAGAAAACTTCCAAATGGAACTTCGTCCCCACCCAGGTCGGCGCCGCGCTGCATGTCGGCCCCCTTGCGGTGGCTCTCAGCCGCAAACAGCCGGAAGGAACTTCCACCTATAAGAAGTTCTCCCGGGTACAGTACGGCAAGATACGTGCGCCGGACTACTTCCCCATGAACTATGACACCTTCAGCGACAAGCTGGACACCAAAGACCTCAAGACCATGGTTCTTACTGGCGCCATACAGATCGGGAAGCTTTCCCTGGGCGCCAATTACAACAGCATAAAGGGCGACGTGGTCCGCACCCAGCGCGGCAGGATCAGCACCCAGCAGGCGCTTTGGTATACCGGCAGCAATAACCGCTTCGACGCCACCGAGAAAGTGAACTTCGACGGCTACACCATGGACGCCGGCCTGCTCTTCGATATGGGCGCGCTGCGCCTCGGCGCCTCCGCCAAGAACTTCAAAGGCAGCGTCGACCTGAAGCGCAATATAGTCTGGCAGGATAACTTCGCCGTAGGCGCGGGCAATACCTGGAACTGGATCTCTCCCACCAAGAAGCAGACCATAACCAAGTTCGCCCCCACCACCACCGTCGGCCTGGCCCTGATGCTGGGCAAGATCGTCACCGTGGACGCGGACTACTCCACGACCAAGCTGGAAGACAGCAAGAAGAACCAGGCCAGGATCGGCGCCGAGCTGGCCGTCATCCCCGGCTTCCTGTTCGCCCGCGGCGGCCTGAAGGCCGACCTCAAGAACAAGATCGACGGCCTGGACAATAAGACCAACGAATACTTCGTCGGCGCGGGCCTGAAGATGCTGTTCGTCACCGTGGACGCCTCCGCCTCGCTGGCGCAGGCCAAAGCGGGTTCCGCCGGGGACAATATGTCCGGCGGCGTAAGCGCGACAGTGAAGTTCTAATACTTAAGACGACATAGAAGAGAACCCCTCCCTGACCGGAGGGGTTCTTTTTTTATGCGTCGAATTCGGTGAGGTTTTTTCTGTATTTAAGCGGCACGTTCTTGCGCTGTAGTTCCGGGTTTATTCTTTCTTTGATCGCGATGGTCTTGAAAAAGTGCTGCCAGAGCTCCCGCACTTCCGCTTCTTTCGCGTCCTCAAGCAGCCGCGCTGAATCAAGCGGGGCGTATAGAAGCCTGCCTTTGAAATAAAGCGCCGCATTATTGCGCCTTGCGTCGTGGATGACCCAGTTGAAGGTCCCGAGCCGCGCGCGGAAATGCGGGACCAGGAGGGCCAGGATATTGTGGTCAGGCTCTATCTTGGAATATAGTGTTTTGTCCGCCAACTCCTTAAAGCGCACGAAGCCTTTGAACATATGGGCCTCCCCGCCCACGCTGGCCGAAAGGCGGTGGATCTTCCTTACCCTGTCATCGGCCAGCATATTATCCGCTCCCGGGCCTTTGGCGGCAAGCAGTTTCACGTATTCCAATATGCCGGTTTCCGCCCCGGCGATTTCCGAGAGGAAAGCGAAGCGGAGATGCTGCCAGGACTCGGCCGAGCCGCGGCGCTCTACCAGCTCCCGCGCGGCCTCGGCGCGCAACGGGTCCGTCCCGGAATTAAATAATTCCGAGAAAAGCCCCGCTTCCTCCGCGCCCTCTTTTGCGATAGCGCAGGTTTCCGCGCTGTCCAGCGCAAGAGAGAGCGCCGTCAGGAAGCTTTCAAAACTTCCGT
>CAZUQT010000128.1:0-9116 GCA_964622585.1 uncultured Elusimicrobiaceae bacterium
GGCTTCGAGATCCTGGACCGCAACTGGGCCTGCCCCATGGGCGAGCTGGATATAATAGCGCGCAAGGACGGGACGGTGGCTTTTGTGGAAGTTCGCGCCCGCTCCAGCTCGGCGTACGGTCTTCCGGCGGAAACGGTCAACCGCGCCAAGCGCGCCAAAATAATAAAGTCCGCCATGGCCTATATCAAGGCGCGCGGCCTGGAGGCCGACGCTTTCAGGTTCGATTTTATCGGAATAGTGCCCGGCCAGGCGCCGGAGCACATAGAGGACGCTTTCAGCGCCGACGGTTTCGGCTTCTAGCAAGGAAGGAGATACAACATGGAATCCTCGGAAATACTCTCTAACGTGCAGAAAACGGCGGGCTGGCTTAAAAAGAAAGCTCCCGGCTTCAAGCCGGTCTCCGCGATCATCGCGGGCTCCGGCCTGGGCAACTCGCTTCCCCGCCTCGAGGACAGGGTTTCCATCCCCTACTCCGCCATCCCCGGCTTCCCCGTCACCACCGTCAAGGGCCACGCCGGCGAGCTCGTTTTCGGCCGCCTGGGCGGAAAAGACGTAGTGATGATGCGCGGGCGCTTTCATTATTACGAGGGCCGGCCTCTCAGCTTCATAGCGTTCCCCATCCGGGTGCTCGCCGCGCTGGGCGTAAAGAACCTCCTGCTCACCGCCGCCGTGGGCTCTTTGAAGCCTTCCATAAAGCCGGGCGACATGGTCATCCTCAAGGACCATATAAACCTGATGGGCTCGAACCCGCTGATGGGCAACCACAACGACGCCTTCGGGGCCATGTTCCCGGATATGAACGACCCTTACGACGTGCCGCTCCGCCGGGAGGCCGTGAAGCTCGCCCGCGCGCTCAAGATCCGCGCCATGGAAGGCGTCTACACCGCCGTGACCGGCCCCTCTTACGAAACCCCGGCCGAGGTAAAGATGTACAGGATGCTCGGCGGCGATATCGCCGGGATGTCCGTGGTCCCGGAAACGATAACTGCCCGCCAGCTCAGGATCCGCGTCGCCGCCCTCTGCTGGGTCTCGAATTTCACCAGCGGGATCTCCAAGACCCTCCTCACCCACGACGAGGTTCTAGAACTCGGCGAGAAGGTCTCCGAGAAAATGCGCGCCCTGCTGGAAGGGCTGCTGAAGTCGAAAGTGATTTAGGCGGCTCGGCCAGACCCGCGGGCCGGGTTAGCAAAACCCTCTCGGAGCCCGACGCTTGCGTAAGCGCGGAGGGCGAGAGCGGGAATGGCGAGCACGGTGTGCGAGACCCTGTTTTTGCGTTCCGGCCCACGGGGATGGCCGTAGAAACTAATAGAGTTTTTAAAAAGAGGCTTTTATGAAAATGCTGGATTTGCTGCTTAAAAAACGCTCCGGGCTGGAGATGACTCCCGCCGAACTTGAATTCATCTCCGCCGGCGCGGCCGACGGGAGCATCCCCGACTACCAGCTTTCGGCCTGGCTTATGGCCGCCTTCCTCAACGGTCTCACCCCCGCCGAGACGGCTGCCCTTACCAGGGCCATGGCCCTTTCCGGGAAGAAGCTGGACCTCTCGTCGATAAAAGGCATGAAGATCGACAAGCATTCCACCGGCGGCGTAGGCGACGGCGTCTCGATAGCCCTGGCCCCCGTCGTGGCGGCTTGCGGCGTGGTCGTGCCTATGATGAGCGGCCGCGGCCTCGGGCATACCGGCGGCACGCTGGACAAGCTCGAGGCGATGAAAGGCTTCAAGGTCCGGCTCGAGCCCTCCTATATAGTGAAGCAGCTTAAGGCCAGCGGCCTGTCCATGTTCGGCCAGACGGAACAGCTCGCGCCAAGCGACAAGAAGCTTTACGCCCTGCGCGACGCTTCCTGCACGGTGGAAGCCCTGCCGCTTATCGTCGCAAGCATACTTTCGAAGAAGTACGCCGAGGACATCACCGGCCTGGTGATGGACGTGAAGTACGGCTCAGGCGCTTTCCTCAAGGATTTCAAGAGGAGCCGCGAGCTCGCCGTGGCGCTGATGAAGACGGCGAAGCTGCTCGGGATACGCTGCGTGGCCGTTATGACCGCGATGAACGAGCCTCTCGGCCTGGCGGTCGGCAACGGCATCGAGGTCTCCCAGTCCATCAAGATCCTGGCCGGCGAGAAGGGCCCGGAGGACTTTATGCGCGTGCTCGAGGTCCTGTCCGGCTGGATGATCCACCTGGGCGGCAAAGCCCGCACCGCCGCGGAGGGCGAGGAGAAGGCCCGCGCCGCGATAGCAGACGGCAGCGCCCTGGAGAAATTCCGCCTCATGGTTAAGTGGCAGGGCGGCGACACTCGCGTCGTGGGCGACCCCGACCGTTTCATGCCGAAAGCGAAACTTTTCAAGGATATCAGGGCTTCCCGCGCCGGCTTCCTCACCGCGATGGAAGCGCGCACCGTGGGCTTCGCCAGCGTCGCGCTGGGCGCCGGCCGCGCCAAGGCCGAGGACGTCGTCGATTTCGGCGCCGGCTTCATCCTTGAGAAAAAGCCGGGCGACGGCGTTAAGCCGGGCGACATTATCGCCAGGACCTACGCCTCCACCCCCGCGAAGCTGGCCGAGGGCGTAAAGATGTTCGAGTCCTCGCTGGCCTACGGGCCGAAAGCGCCCCGCAAAGAGCCGCTCATCCGCGAGATCATCAAGTAGGAGGCCTATGAAAAACGTTCACGTCTCAAAGCACCCGCTGGTCATGGACAAGATCTCCCGGCTGCGGGATAAGCGTACAAGCGTGGCCGATTTCAGGCGCCTGATGGGCGAAGTGACCATGTTCCTCTCCCACGACGCTTTCCTGCACGCCAAGGTCAAGAGCGCCAAGGTCCGCACTCCGGTCGGCACTGCGAACGTCATGAAGCTTTCGCACGACCTGGTCTTCGTGGCGATACTCCGGGCCGGTTTGGGCATGGTGGACGGCCTGCTTACGATGTACCCCGAGGCCAAGCTCGCCCATATAGGCATCTACCGCGACGAGGAAACCCTTAAGCCGGTGAAATATTACGCGCGCATGCCCGAGAACGTGTCGGGCAGCCTCGTCGTCATAGCCGACCCGATGCTCGCCACCGGCGGCTCGGCCGTCGAGGCGGTAGAGATAATGAAGAGCCGGGGCGCGAAGAATATCTGCTTTATCTGCATGATAGCCGCGAAAGAGGGCCTCAGGCGCCTGGCCGCCGCCCACCCGGAGATGCCGATCTATGTCGGGACCGTAGACGAGAAATTGAACAATAAGGGCTATATAGTGCCGGGCCTCGGCGACGCCGGCGACAGGATGTTCGGGACGAATTAAATTCTCAGGGCATAAAAAGGGACAGGCTGCTTTATTTGAATAAAGCAGCCTGTCCCTTTTCCTGCTTGCGGCTATTTCTTCGAGTGAGGGTCCGCTATCTTCGTCAGGATGGCGCAGTCAAGTATCCTGATAGCTTTCGGTTCGCGCTTTATGACGTGGCGCTTTTCCATTTCCTGCAGGGTCCGCACTACGGTCTCGAGGGCCAGCCCCGTGATCTCGGCTATCTCCGTGCGTTTCAGCCCGTGTATGGCGGGGGTTGAAGTGTCCTTGGATTTATAGGAGATGGCGTTGATGAGGGCCCTGGCGACCTTGGAGCGGGCCGATTTGTAGGCCGTATCGTTGAGCCTTGCCTGCATCGCGTGCATCTCCGTGGCGATCTTGAACAGGAATAGTTTATACGTGGCGGGATGCTTATCCAGGAAATCTTCCAATTTTTTCTTGCTCACGAAAGAGAGTATCGTATCTCCCATGGTCCTGCCGTTGCAGAAATAGTCGTTCCCCGAGAAAAGCGCTATGTGCCCGAAAGTTTCTCCGGGATGCCGTATCCAGGTGATCATCTGCTGGCCCTTGGCGTCGGTGGAGAAGATCTTGACGCGGCCTTTGCAGACCGTGAACAGGCCCTGCGGCTGCTGCGACTGGGAATAGATCTCGTCCTCGTCCTTGAACTTGTGCGCGAGCCTGAGGGCGTTCCAGGCCTTCTGGCCCTCGGCGTCGAGGTGCACGTAGATGCAATTGGCTTTGAACCGGCATACGCCGCAGTCCGGTGCTTGTTCTTTTGTGAATCCTTCCATTTGTCCCCCTCCTGCTCGTGCAGGGATATATGATTATACCTCATTTATTGACCTTTGTCATTGCTGCGCACGTACGGTATCAAGCGCTATGAGCGGCAGGCCTATGGCCATGCCGCAACAGGCGCTATGCGCATTAGACGGCCAAACGGCCATTTGCTAAACTATCAGCGTAACGACGCAGCCATGCTTAAAGACCTCAAAGCCCTCGGCAAAGAATCACTGATCTACGGCCTCTCCACTGTAGGCGCGCGCCTGCTTAATTTCCTCCTGATGCCGTTCTACACCCATTACCTGCTCCCCGCGGAGTACGGCGTGGTGGCCACTGTTTTCTCCTATATAGCCTTCCTCAATATCCTCTACCAGTACGGCATGGACCAGGCTTATATGCGCCACTATGCCGACAGGGAAAAGGCCTTCTCCACCGCCTACTCCTGCGTGCTCGTAACCTCCCTGTTCTTTTCCGCCGTCCTGGCCTGCTGCCCCTCTTTCTGGGCCGGCCTCGGCGGCATAGGCGCCGGGCACGGCGATCTGGTGCTTTACGCCGCCGCCATACTTTTCCTCGACAGCATAAACGTGCTGCCTTTCGCGGACCTGCGGATGGCGCATAAGCCCCTCTACTTCGCCGGCGTGCGCATGGCCTCCATAACCCTCAATGTCGTCCTTAATATTTATTTCCTGACCCGGCTGCATATGGGCATTGAGGGCGTCTTCCTCGCCAACCTTATTTCCTCGCTCTTTTCCGTCGCCGCGGTCCCCAAGCGCTTTACCTTCACCTTCGACAAAGAACTTTTCGGAAAGCTCGCCGCTTACTCCCTGCCGCTGCTGCCGGCGGGCCTGGGCGCGATGGCCGTGCAGGTCATAGACCGCCCCATCCTGCTGCGCCTGGCCGGGGAGTCCGCCGTGGGCATCTACCAGGCCAACTACCGGCTGGGCATCTTCATGGTGCTGATAGTCAGCATGTTCGACCAGGCCTGGCGCCCTTTCTTCCTGGAGCGCGCCGACAAACCGGGCGGCCCGGCTGTTTTCGCGCGGGTTCTGACTTACTTCACTCTGGCCCTGGTCTGGCTCGGAATGGCGCTTTCCTTTTTCATCCCGGACCTGGCCCGGATGCAGGTGGCCGGCCGCGCGCTGATACATGAAAGCTATTGGCCGGGCCTGCCGATAATCCCGGTGGTGCTGTTCGCCTACCTGGTCAACGGGATCTACGTCAACCTCCTCGCCCCAATTATCATTTCCAAAAAAACCAAGGCGATAATGTACGCCACGCTCGCCGGAGCGGTGGTGAACGTCGCGGCCAATTTCGCGCTTATTCCACGCTTCGGCATCTTCGGCCCGCCTTGGGCCGCCTTCGCCGCTTACTGCGTGATGGCGGCGGTGGTATATTTTTACGGACGGAAGTATTTCCCCGTGCCCTATGAATTGAAGCGCCTCGCCACTATAGTCCTCGTCGCCCTGGCGCTCTCCCTCCCGGCGCTGGCCGGCTGGATACAGGCGGGCTGGCAGTGGACCGCGTACCGCCTCGTCGCCCTTTCAGCCTATCCCGTAGCGCTGCTGGCCCTCGGTTTCTTCCTCCCGGAAGAGAAGCGGAAAGCCTGCCTCATGGTAGGCCGCACCCCGGTCTGCCTGTTCAAGGAATAGGGCCCAGCTCCCGCCTGGGCCTTTAGACACTACCGCCCGCCGGCGGCAGCCGGTATAATTTAACGATGCATTTTAAAAGATCCACGCGTCTCGCCTGCGGCTTTTTCTGCGCGGCCCTTTCCTCGCCGGTTTTCTCCGCCGGTTTCAGCCCGGACCTGGGGCCCCTGCCCGAACTTCCCGCCCTGCCGGCCGCCCGCCCCGCCGCGCTCCGCGACTGGACCGTGATGTATTTCGTCAACGGAAAGAACAATTTGGAAGCCTACGCGATGATAGATATGAACCAGATGGAACTGGCCGGCAGCACGGACAGGGTAGCCATAACGGCGGAACTGGGCCGCATGAACGGGCAGCCCGACGGGGACGACCACACAGAGGCGAACTGGACCGGCGTGCGCCGCTACCTGGTAAAGAAGGACGCGGACACTTCCAGGATCGCTTCCCCGGTTCTGCAGGACCTTGGCAGGGCGGATATGGGCTCCTGGAGGGAGCTGGTTTCCTTTATCAACTGGAGCAAGGCTAATTTCCCCGCCCGCCGCTACGCTCTGGTCCTCTGGGACCACGGCAATGGCTGGAAGGCCGTGGACCCGGCCAACTCCGTCCATTTCAATGAAAAGGGCTTTTCTCTGGACGAGGAAACCGGGAACGAGATCTCTACCCCGCAGATCGCGCTGGCCCTCAGGGCCGCCGGCGGCGTGAATTTCCTGATGCTGGACGGCTGCAATATGGCCATGGCCTCGGTCGCCTACGAAGTAAAGGACCTGGCCGAGACCTTTGCGGCTTCGGAAGAGTCGGAGCCGGGCATGATAGTGCGCTACGCCCAGTTCCTGGGCCTGCTCAACGCGAAGCCCTCAATGGGCGCGGCCGAGTTCGCCGTCAATACCGTGCGCACTTACAGGGACTATTTTGTCTTAGCTGGCGGCGACAGCGAGGGAACCCCGGCGACGCAGTCGGCGCTTCGCCTTTCAAAGCTTGTCCCGTTCCGGGCGAAGCTCGACGCCTGGGCCTCGGTCGCAATGAAAGCGGAGCCGGAGGCGCTTAAGCAGGCCAAGAAGAAAGCGAAGATCTTCGGCGAGGACCCGGAGTACAAGGACCTTTATAATTTCGTGGAACTGGTAGGGGCCGCGACCGCCGACGGCGGCCTGAAGGCGCTGGGGCAGGAAGTCCTGCGCTTCATGAAGACGGACCTGGTCCTGGAGAACTGGTCCGAGGACGCCGTAAGCCACGGCCTTTCAATTTACGTGCCGGATGTGTACGACCCTCTCTACGACGGGCTGGCCTGGTCCCGCGAGGGCGCCTGGGACGACTTCGCCAGGTTCATGGCGAAGAATTACGGCGACCCCGCCGCGCTCAAACCCCACAAATATAAATAGTTCTATTTTTCCTGCTGCAGCTTTCCGAAGGCGCTGACGCCGAGGATGGTCGTGGCCAGGCAGAAAACAGCTATCGCCCCGAGATCGGCCCAGATAGAAAAAGCGCCCTGCCCGAGCATGATGATGCGCAGCAGGTCCACGCAGTAGGTGACCGGGTCGAAAAGGCTGATAATTTTTATGTAATGCGCCGCCGTGCCAAGGTCGAACAGCGCGCCGCTGAAAAAGAAAAGCGGCCAGGTCAGGAAGCTCATAACCAGCCCGAAACCCTCCATCGATTTCATCTTCGCGCCTATCGTGAGTCCCACGTTGGTTATCATGTAGGAAATAGGGAAGGCCGCCGCCAGGGAAAGCAGTATTTTTACCGGATCCAGCGGCAGGATGAAGAGCGCCCCGATAATGACCAGGAGAAGCGTCTCGACGATAGCCCCAAGCATCCCCCCCAGCGACTTCCCGACGAAAAGCGTGGCGCGCGAGATCGGAGCCGCCAGCACTTCTTTCAGGAAGTCCAGCCGCTTGTCCCAGATGATGTACAGCCCGTAGGTTATCGAGGTGAAAAGAATGGTCATCGCCACTATGCCGGGAAAGATGAACTGCTGGTAGGTATAGCCCGCCACGGGGCTGGTTCCCGAGGCCATGCCCTTGCCCATCACGAAAAGGAACAGGAGCGGCGAGATAAGGATGGAGATGATCCGCTCTTTCTCGCGGAAGAAGATCTTGGCTTCGCGGAAAAGGAGGGCGTAGACGGCGTTAATGTTCATTTCCTCGCGCTCCTGTTGACCGCGATCCTTTCGAAGATGCTCTCGGCGTGCTCGTCGGCGTCCTCCGAGATCTGCTGCCCGGCGAATTTGAGGAAAACGTCGTCCAGCGTTACCCGGCGCACCTCCACTTCCTCTATCTTTCCCCCCGCGTTGAGCAAAGCCTGTAAATTGGCGCCCGAATTCACGAGCCCTATCTTATACCGGCCGTTCTCCCGTTCCACGCTGTTCACGAAGGGGAGCGCTTTCAGCGCCGCCTCGTCGATCTCCCCCTTCAGGAAGACCAGGTCCTGCCCCACTTTTTTCTTGAGCGCGGCCGGGGTGTCCAGCTCTATTATCTTCCCTTGGTTGATTATGCCTATGCGGTCGGCCAGGCTGTCGGCCTCTTCCATATAGTGCGTGGTCAGGATGATAGTGGTGTTGTGGGTTTCTTTCAGCTCGCGGATATGGCTCCAGACGGCTTTGCGGCTGGAAGGGTCCAGGCCCAGCGTGGGCTCGTCGAGGAAAAGTATCTTCGGGCCGTGGATCAGGCCGCGGGCTATTTCGAGACGGCGCCGCATCCCGCCGGAGAAAGTTTTCACGAAACTGTCGGCTCTTTCCGTCAGGCTTACGAGAGCGAGCATCTTGTCTATCTTCGGGTTGATCTCATGGCGCGGCATGCCGTAGAGCATCGAGTGCAGGTAAAGGTTCTCGCGCGCGGTAAGGAGGTCGTCTACGCTTGGCTCCTGGAAGACTATGCCTATATTCTTCCTCACTTCGAGCGGGTGGGTGTTTATGTCGTGCCCGGCCACCAGCGCGGTGCCGGAAGTCGGGTGCACCAGGGTGGCCAGCATGCTTATCAGCGTGGTTTTGCCCGCGCCGTTGGGACCGAGCAGGCCGAAGACTTCGCCCTCGGGTATTTCCAGCGACACGCCGTTCACGGCGGTGACTTCGGAATAGCGTTTTACCAGATTTTCTGTTTTGATCGCGGCCATAGTTAAATTCTAGCAAAAACAAAAAATAATCCCCGCCTTCCTGGCGGGGATTATTCATACGGCAGCTTACGCTTTTAGAACAGCAGGCCGAAGCTGGCGGCCAAACCGACTTTGGTCGGGATGTTCTTGTCTTCCAACTGGGTCTTTTCGCTGCTGACCACGGCCGAAACGTCGAAGTGCATGAACAGCAGATTCAGGCCGGTGCCCGCCGTGTAGGCCATCTTCGAGGACTTCTCGGCCATGTTCTTTATGATGCCGGCGCGGAGCGGGATATTGAAGGCTTTGCGGTTCACTATGTTTATTTCAGTGCCCA
>CAZUQT010000129.1:0-9021 GCA_964622585.1 uncultured Elusimicrobiaceae bacterium
CTCAGCCTAAGGCTGATAGAGGAACTGCTCAACGCCGGAGAAGCCGTTTACGCCGTCGTTTCCGACGCCGCCTGGAGCGTGATCGCGCACGAACTTTCATATACGAAAGCCGGGCCCGCCCCGCTTGCCGCGCTCCTTTCAAAGAGGGGGAAGACCTCCTCTCTTAAGCTTTTAAAAGAATTCGACAGCCATGATCTTTTCTCGCCTTTGGCCAGCGGTTCTTCTCCCTTCGAAGCCATGGTGGTAGCCCCCTGCTCGATGAAGACGCTATCAGCCGCGGCCAGCGGCTACGCGGACTCGCTCATCACGCGGGCCTGCGACGTGGCCCTGAAGGAGAAAAGGAAACTTATACTTGTCCCGCGCGAAACGCCTCTCAGCGCGATACACCTGGAGAACATGCTTAAGCTCTCGCGCGCCGGCGCGGTCGTGCTGCCGCCCGTGCTGGGCTTTTACTCCCGCCCGGAGACCATCGACGACATGGTGGATTTCGTTACGGGGAAAATACTGAACCTGCTTGGAGTAAAGCACCGCCTTTTCAAAAGCTGGGAAGAGCAGGCTTCAGCGGCCGCCGCTAAAACCAGGAAGCGCAAAGCCCCTTGACCATTTCAGCAACAGATGAAAAAACTCCCTGATACCATAAGCGACAGCGCGCTGCGCCCGATCGCTAAAAAAGTCTACGAGGGAAAGCCCGTGTCCCCTGCGGACGCGCGCCGGCTGCTCGCCACCAACAGCATCCTGGACCTGGGCAGGATCGCCTCTCATGTCCGGGAGAAGTTGCATGGCGACGCCGCCTACTACGGCGTAAGCATCAACCTGAATTTCACCAATATCTGCGAGCTTCGCTGCCCGCTCTGCGCTTTCTCGCGCGGGAAAGGAGAGCCGGGCGCCTACCTGCTCGCGCTCGCCGATATCGAACGGCGCGTAAAGAACGCCGTCGCGGACGGGGTGGACGAAGTCCACATAGTGGGAGGGCTCAACCCGGAGCTGAAACTGTCCTACTTCGAGGAAATGCTGCGGCTGATAAAGACCATAAAACCCGGCATCTTCATAACGGCTTTCACCGCGGTGGAAATAGATTATTTTGCCCGCAGCGAGGGCATCCCCTTGGAGGAAACGCTCAGGAGGCTGATGGCCGCCGGCCTCGGCGCGATGCCGGGGGGGGGCGCCGAGATATTTTCTCCCCGCGTAAGGAAAACCATCGCCCCGCTCAAGATCCCTGGCAAACGCTGGCTTGAAATAATGAGGACCGCCCACCTGGCCGGCCTCAAGACCAATGCCACGATGCTCTACAACCACCTGGAGACGGATGCCGATATCGCAGACCACCTCGGCAGGATCCGGGACCTGCAGGAGGAAACCCGCGGCTTCAAGACTTTCGTCCCGCTCCCCTTCCACGGCGAGAACACCGGGATAGCCGCTAAGCGCGCCGTCACCACCGGCTATGACGATATCCGCATTTACGCCGCCAGCCGGATCTTCCTGCATAATGTGCCGCATATAAAGGCCCTCTGGATGTACCTGGGCGAGAAAATGGCGCAGGTGCTCCTCCGGTTCGGCGTGGACGATTTCTCCGGCACCTACTCGGGAGAAAAGGTGGTGCACGCCGCCGGAGCCGCGACCGCCGACCGCGGCACGGAAGCCTTCCTCAGGCGGCTGATACTTAACGCCGGGCTAAAGCCCGTGCGCACGACCGCCGCCTACGGAGCGCGCAAATGAAACTCGGCCGCATAGACTACCTGAACTGCTATCCCTTTTATTACCATATGCTGGAAAAGGAGCCGCTGCGGGGCGTCACCGTTTACCCGGCGCTGCCCTCGGAACTGAACCGGATGATGGCGAAGAAGGAGCTGGACATGAGCCCCGTCTCCGCCGCGGCCTACGCGGACATAAAACAGGACGCCCTGCTGCTGCCGGATTTCTGCATCAGTTCCACGGGGCTGGTGAAATCTGTGATCCTGGCCAGCCGGTTCCCGATAGAGGACCTGGGCGAAAAAACCCTCGGTCTCACTTCGGCCTCCCGCACCTCCGTCGTGCTGCTAAGGATAATCCTGAAAAAGTTTTACGGCGTCGAGCCGGTTTACCGCGCGGCGGGGCCGCGCCCAAACCTTAAGGATTTCGAAGCGGCCCTGCTGATAGGGGACGACGCGATGACCGAAGAGGTCGACACGGCGCCTTACAGGTACGACCTGGGCGAGCTCTGGCTGAAGAAAACCGGGCTCCCGGTAGTCTTCGCCGTTTTCTCCGTTACAAAGGCGGCGGCCGGGTCCGACCCTTCCGGAGTGAGGGCCGTGGTCGGCTCCTACAGGGCCTCCCTGCGCTGCCTCGCTGAGGAAAAGCAGGCGCTGGCGGCCAAAGCCGCGCTTAAATACCCCGGCGTAACCCGCGATATAAACGATTACCTGAACACCCTGCGCTACGAGTTCACCGACGACCGGAAGGCCGCTTTAAAATATTATTTTTCGGCCGCCTCCGAGCTGGGTCTGCTGAAGGAAGTAAAAGCGCTTGAATTCGTAAACCTATGACCGCGAAAGAAAGCCTCAAAAAAAAGATCTTCGCCGGCAGGCGCATCTCGCCCGCCGAAGCGGACGCCCTTTTCTCCTGGGACCTCCTTGAGCTGGGGGAAGCCGCGGACATGAGGCGCAGGCTTATACACCCGGGGAACACGGTAGGTTTTATCCTGGACCGGATCATCAACTTCACGAATGTCTGCGAAGCCGCCTGTGACTTCTGCGCCTTCCACGCCGGGGCGGCCCTTAAGCCCTACGAGCTTTCCATGCCGGAGATCCTTTCCAAGATAGAGGAGCTCCAGGCGCTGGGCGGGACGCAGGTAATGCTGCAGGGCGGCCTTCACCCGCGGCACACGCTCGCCACCTATACCGGGATGGTCAGGGAAATAAAAAAACGCTTCCCCGCTGTCTGCCTCCATTCTTTTTCTCCGAGCGAACTGGCGCATATCTCCGCGAAAAGCGCGGTTCCCCTGGACCGCGTTATCGCCGAGCTTAAGAGCGCCGGCCTCGACTCCGTACCCGGCGCCGCGGACATGCTGGTAGACCGGATACGCGCGAAAGTCAGCCGCAAAAAGATCCGCACGGACGAATGGGTTGAAGTAATGCGCGCCCTGCACCGCCATGGGATGAAGTCTTCCGCCACCATGACCTACGGAATGGGAGAAACGCAAAAAGAAAGGATCGCCCACCTTGAAGTGGTCCGAAGAGTGCAGGACGAGACCGGCATCTTCAGGGCTTTCATCCCCTGGTCTTTCTCTCCAAAGCGCACTAAGATGGAGAGCATGGCTCCCGCTACCGGCATCGACTATCTTAAGATCGTGGCCGTCTCCCGTATTTTCCTGGACAATATCCGCTACATACAGGCCGGCTGGCTTACGGAAGGCCTGAAGCTCGCGCAGATCGCCCTCGCAATGGGCGCTAACGATATGGGCGGCGTGCTGACGGAGGAAAAAGTGGTGAAGGCTACCGGCGCCGGGACCAAAGCGGGAATGGCGGAATTCATCGACCTTATAAAGAACGCGGGAAAGATACCGGTCCTGCGGGATTCCGACTATAAGATCCTGGACCGGCGGCCCGACGGGAGGCTGAAATGACCGCGCTGACCCTCGCCTTTTCGCCCTGCCCGAACGACACTTTTATTTTCCACGCCCTGCTCCACAAGCTTATAGACACGGGCGATTACTCCTTTTCCGCCAGTATCGACGACGTAGAGGCCCTGAACACGGCCGCTTTCGCCCGGCGCTTCCAGGTCACCAAACTTTCCACGGGCGCCTACCTCCGGCTCAGGGACCATTACGAGCTGCTTGATTCCGGGGCGGCCATGGGCTTCGGCTGCGGCCCGCTCGTGGTGTCGGCAAAAGGTCATTCTTTGTCCTCCGCCTCCAGGATAGCGGTGCCGGGCGCCAACACTACGGCCCTGCTGCTGATGAAAAGCTGGAACCCGGGGCTGAAGAACCTCGTCGAGGAGCGCTTCGACAGGATACTTCCGGGGATAAAAGCCGGCAAATACGACGCGGGGCTGGTTATACATGAGGGCAGGTTTATCTACCGGGATTACGACTGCGGCCAGGTCCCGGACCTGGGGGCCTGGTGGGAAAATGAAACCGGCTTCCCGATACCCCTCGGCTGCATCGCGCTCAGGAAAGGCCCGGAAACCGCGCCCCACCGGGAGAACATAGAGCGGCTGATAAAGGAGTCCGTACTCCGCGCGCGCGCCCATCCCGAAGAATCCCGCGCCTTCATCCGCGGCCACGCCCCGGGCGCGAGCGATGAAATGATCGACGCCCACATAAAACTGTACGTGAACGACTTCTCGGTTTCGATAGGCGAGGCGGGGAGAAAAGCTTTTAAGGTCCTGGAGGAAAGATGCAAAGAAAGCCTGTGACCTGCCTCATAATGGCGACGCTGCTGGAGGCGGAGCCGTTCATAAAGGGGCTTTCCCTGAAAAGAGCCTCCTCGAAACCTTTCCCCGTATACCGGGCCGGGAACCTCGCCGCCGTCATTTCCGGCATCGGCAAGGCCAACTGCGCCATGGCGACCGCCTACGCCTGCCTGGAACTCGGGCCGAGGCTCCTCGTCAACCTCGGGGCCGCCGGAGCCACGGACGCCGCGCTTCCGCTCGGCGCGAACCTGCACGTCTACCTCGCCGTGGAATTCGACAGGCCGGGCTTGAGAACGAAATTGCCGCACGAGCACAGTCCCGAAGTCCTGAAAGGCTTTTCCCTGGCCGCTATCGCCACCCAGGACCGCCCGGCGCTGGCGGCCGCGGAAAGGCGGGTCCTGGCGGAAAAGGCGCGGCTCGTGGACATGGAAAGCGCCTCCTTCATCCAGACTTGCAGGAAGTTCGGGAAGAAATGCTATGTCTTCAAATTCGTGACCGACACGCCCGCCCACACCCATGGAAGCGCTATCGTCGACAATATAGAGAAATACCGGGACAGTTTCTTTGAGTTCTTCAAGAGCTCGGTCTTAACCCGCCTTTGAAGGGCCCGCCCTTCCGGGCGGGGCCCCCGCGGGCTTTCACTTAAAAAGGCATTCCGATCTTCAGGCGCAGCTGCGCGTCCTTGCTGTCCGGGTTCAGGCCGGCAAGATAACCGATTACGGCCCACACCTTTTGATTCTTCGCGCCGAAGCTTATAGTCGGCCCGAAATAATATTCATCCGTTTTGTACGCGCCCTTGGCCTCCAGGCCCCCGCTGAAGACATCGGAGAAACTCCAGGCGCCGCCGGCGGTAAAGGAATGCCCGGCCGCCGCCAGCTTTTCGAGGGGGAATTCCACCACCTGGTTGTAAGCCAGGTTGAGGCGCCCGAAATCACGGCCAAGAACCAGCTTTCCCTCCAGTTCGCCCTGTTTGGACAGGTCTGGGCCGCGCACATATTCAGCATAGAGCAAAGTGTCGACAGGCATCTCGCCTTTTTCGGCCAGCTTATGCCTGAGGCGAAGCTTCATCCCGTCGTAATTAAAGGTCTTGGAGGCGGGGGTATTCTCCTGCTTGAAGACCTGGTAGATGGCGATGTCGGTCTTTGCGGTCAGGCCGTATTCAAGTTCTACCTGCTGCGTCACGGCGCTGGTTTTCTTATCTCCTGCGTCGGGAAGCTCCGAAGTGGAGTAATACTCAAGCTCGGCATGCCCTTCCCAGACCGTAGAGTGTCCGTACGTCCACGCATAAGCGTGAGAATCCGCCTTTACCGGCCCCGGGCCCGCCGCCAGGACCGCCGATATTATGGCCGCTGCCGCGAAGACTCTTCTTTTAATGTTCTTGTTCATACTGTTTATCTCCTTTGTTTTATCCGCAAAGCATTATTGATTGTGATAATCATTATCATTATCAGGCAAAAAAAATATACCCTACTTCCCGGCGCAGTCCGCGCATAAGCCATAGATCTCAAGCTTATGGCTGGAGGGCTTGAACCCGTGCCTGGCCGCGAGCCTGACCTGGAGGCGCTCTATTTCCGGATCTACGGCCTCGATAAAGCGGCCGCAGGAAGTGCAGATAAGGTGGTCGTGATGGGCGCGGGAGCCGGCCGGCTCGTAGCGGGCCACGCCGTCGGCGGGGATGAACTCGGCGGCCTTGCCGCAGCCGCAGAGGAATTTGAGCGCCCTGTAAACCGTGGCGATGCCTATGCGCGGCAGGCGTTTCAGGGCCGCTTTATGGATCTCTTCAGCGCTCAGGTGGCCGGGACCGGAAGTAAGGACCTCCAGTATCGCTTCGCGCCTGGTGCTGCGGCGAGTCAGCGGGGAATCGCAGTCCCGGCGCATCTTAAAGGGTCTCTTTGGCATAATGATAACGGTTATCATTATCCTAATTAAAGAGAGGCTTGTCAAGGAAGAGGTGAAAAGCGGGGGACCGGCTCCTACAGCGAAAGGTTCTATTGAAAGGCATAAATATATATAATTATAGGGTAGATTTAGCGACAACCAGAACAGGAGAAACAAAATGAAAAAGACCATACTGATTTCCATAGCGGCCCTGGCCTTAAGCGCCGGCCCGGCTTTCGCCGTAGAGGCCCATAAGGCCCCGGCAAAGAGCAGCTGCGCCGACTGCCCGATGCATAAACAGGCCTCCGCCAAGAAGTGCTCCAACAAAATGTGCCCCGAAGCGATGGAAGGCGTGGAGACCGTCGCGAAGAACACGGCCACCGGCGTAGAAATAACGATGACCGCGAAAAACCCGGAAACCATCGCCAAGGTGCAGGAGCTTACCCTGGTCCATTACAGCAACAAGGACACTATGGACAAAGAGTGTCCCGCCAGGGTAGAGGGCGCCGAGTCCAAGGTAGAGAACACCGCCACCGGCGTAAAAGTCCTCCTCATCGGCAAGACTCCCGCGGCCATAAAGAAGATCCAGGCCGCCTCCGCCAAGGAACACATGAAGGCGGGCTGCCCCGAAGAGCACGGCAAAAAAGAGGCGAAAGCCTCCAAGAAGTACGCCTGCCCCATGAAATGCGCCGAATCCGACAAGCCGGGCAAGTGCCCCAAGTGCGGAATGAACATGACGGAGAAAAAATAAATGGTATCAGCTCTACTCAAGCAGGTTTCTTTTTTCAGCGGCCTGAGCAACGTCGAACTTAACAAAGTGCTAGCCATAGCGGGCGTAAAGAAGTACGCCGCCGGCCAGATGGTCTTCGCCAAGGCGGACCTGGGGAACCAGTTCTTCGTGGTCAAGTCCGGCCGCATCAAGATCTTCACCTCGGTGGGCCCCGAAAAGAAAAAGACCTTCGCCTTCCTGAAGAAAGGCGATTTCTTCGGCGAGATGTCCCTGCTCGGCGGAAAGACCCGCTCGGCCTCGGCCCAGGCCGCCGAGAACAGCGAGCTGTTCGTCATCCCGAAAAAGAACTTCAAGAAGCTGATACTCGAGAACCCCGACTTCACGCTCAAGCTGCTGCACACGCTGGTCGAAAGGCTCAACAAGTGCAACAAGGACGTGGAATCGATGCTGTTCCACAATATCCTGGGCAGGCTGGCCGACGCTATCCTGGAACTTTCCAAGGACAAGCACTCCAAGCCGGTCAAGATGGCTATCAATCAGAACGAGCTGGCGCAGTACCTCGGGACCACCCGGGTACCTGTCTGCCGCGCCATCAGCACGCTCAAGCGCAGCGGCGTCATCGACTACCGCCGCGGCGAGCTGATCATCCTGAACTCCGCCCGGCTGCATTCCATCGCCGGGAAAACCAACTGACGGCCGCCGCATGATAAACTCCCTGCGCGGTTTCCGCGACCTGCTTCCCCCCGAGTCGGACCTCTTCGCGCGCATTGAAGCCGCGGCGAGGGAAGTGTTCGGCCTGTACGGCTACCAGGAAATAAGGATCCCCGCGCTGGAAAAGAAAGAGCTGTTCGTTAAATCCACAGGCGACACCACCGACATAGTGGAAAAAGAAATGTACGCCTTCACCGACGGCGGAGGCCGCGAGGTCGCCATGCGTCCTGAGGGAACCCCCGGGATCGTGCGCGCTTATATCGAGCATAATCTGGGACAGACCGGCCGCAACGGCAAATACTTCTATATCGGGACCATGTTCAGGGCCGAGCGCCCCCAGGCGGGCCGCTACCGCGAGTTCACGCAGATAGGCGCGGAGCACATAGGCAATCCGTCGCCGGCAGCCGACGCGGAAAGCATCTCGATGTTGATCCGCCTGCTGGAGAAGCTGGGAGTAGAAGGCTGCTCGGCGGAGATAAACTCCCTTGGCTGCGCCGAATGCCGCAAAGCCTACCGGGAGATCCTGCTGGCTTTCCTGCGGGCGCGGGCCGAGAAGCTCTGCGAGCCCTGCCGGGGCCGCATAGAGCGCAACCCGCTCAGAGCGCTGGACTGCAAAATAGACGGCCCCGCCCTGGCTGAAGCGGGCCCCAAGCGCTCCCTCTGCCCCTCATGCACGGAGCATTTTGGTAAGACCCAGCATCTGCTCGCAGCCGCCGGCGTAAGCTACAAGGTCAACCCCGGCCTGGTACGCGGACTGGACTATTACACCGGCACCGTCTTTGAAGTGCGGACCACCGCGCTCGGCAGCCAGGACGCGCTATGCGGCGGCGGCCGCTACGACGACCTGGTAAAGTCCATGGGCGGCCCCGTAGCCCCGGCCATAGGGTGGGCTATCGGCGAGGACCGGGTAGCCATGCTCCTCAAGGACAAACCCGCCCCCGATAACGCCCCCAAAACTTTTATCGTAGCCGCCGCCAAGGAAGCAGGGGACAAAGCCTTCGCCCTGCTGACGTCCATGCGCGCCGCCGGCATAAGTTCGGACTTCTCCAACTTCGAGCTCAGCCTGAAATCCCAGATGCGCTCCGCCGACAAGAGCGGCGCCGCCTTCGCCTTGATAATCGGCGAGGACGAACTCAAAGCCGGAACCTGCGCCGTAAAATCGCTCAAAGAGCACGGCGACCAGCAAACGATCCCGCTCCCCGACGCCCCTTCACACCTCGGCAAACTCTTGAAGGGCTGATCTTTCAAAGTTCTGAACGGAGGGGTGGCAAGGGTATGGGTTCGGAGCGACCTCTCGGAGGCCGACGCTTGCG
>CAZUQT010000130.1:0-8882 GCA_964622585.1 uncultured Elusimicrobiaceae bacterium
AACACGCCTGGGAAGGCTCTTTCGAGGTGGACTCCAACGTCCTGGACGTGCATGTGAGCCGGCTGAGGCGGAAAATAGCCGCAGGCGGCAAGGAAGAACTGATACAGACGGTTCACGGTATAGGCTACAAGATCGAAGCCGGCCCGGGCGGAAAATGACGCTGCGCAGACGCCTCGCACTCCTTTACGTAACCTCCACGGCGGTGCTTTTCCTGGTCGCCGCGCTGGCCGCAGGAATTTCGTACCGGCGCGGCCTGATCGCCCAGGCGGATAAAAGGCTGATGTCGGCCGCCGACGAGGTCTCAGAACTGCTTGAGGGCGGCGGCCGCCTGCGCCTTGACCTGCTGCGTCCCCGCCTGGACGCTTTCTCCGACGAAGCCGGCGGGATCTACCTGGATATCTACGACGCCGCCAGAAATACGCTCTACAGCTCCGATCCCGGGCTGCCCCGGCCTCCGCAAACGGCCATGCAGGCCGCTGTTCCGCGAAAACGCGTGCAATTCAGGACTTATTCCGTACCGGGCGGGGCGGAGCTGAGAACCGCCGCGCTTTTCCTTCCGACCGTCTCCGGCGGGATATGGCTGGAACTGAGCCTTCCTATACAGACCCCCCTGAACGGCCTGCCCGGCTTTACCGTCTTCAATATAGCCCTGTTTTCGCTGGCCCTCCTGTCGCTGATGGGCTGGGCCGGCTGGGTCATAGCGGGCCGCGCACTGGCCCCGATAGAGCGCATAGCCGCGGTGGCCGAAACGGTCAGCGGGGGCGCGCTGAGCGAGCGCATCCCAAGCCTGCCGGGCGAAGGCGAGCTCGGGCGGCTGATAAACGTTCTGAACGGGATGCTGGCCTCGATAGAGGCTTACTCCGTTAAAATGCGCCAGTTCGCCTCTAATGTCAGCCACCAGCTCAGAACGCCGATAACCATCATGCGCGGCGAGACGGAGGTGCTCCTCCTCGGCAAGCCGGGAGAGGGAGAGATGAAAAAAGTTCTGGAAAGCAATTTGGCGGAACTGGAGACGATGACAGTAGTCATCGAGGACATACTTTCCTATTCCCGCATGGAGGGTGACAAGACCGCGCCGCCCCGGCCGGAGGACCTGTCGATCTTAATAACACGGATAGCGAAAAAAGCGGCGGTCCTGGCAGGGCCTAAATCTCAGAAGATAGAAACGGAATTGGGCAAAGCTTACGCCCTAATACAGCCTGGAAAGCTGGAGCAGGCCCTGCTCAATATAATAGACAACGCCGTCAAGAACATCCAGGAGGGCGGGACGATAACCCTGCGCACCGGAGAAGCCGGAGGGAAAGCGGTGATCACGGTGGAGGACAACGGCCCCGGGGTCAGGAGCGAAGACCTGCCGCGCCTTTTTGAGCGCGGCTATTCCAGTTCCGGCTCGGGGCTGGGACTGGGGTTGGCCAGGGCACTAGTGGAAAGTTTTTCCGGTAAAATAGAGGTTTCAGCCGCCCCCGGGCGCGGCCTGACGGTAAGAATACTGCTTCCGCCCGCGCCCGCGGCAAAATCCGACTAAAAACGCCCCTCCAGCCCGATAGAATAGGTCCTGTCGGAATAGCTCTTTATCGCCACGTTTGAATGATTACTGGAAAGCGCCAGCGAGCCCGTAGCGGACAGCCCCCCGAAAACCTTAAAGGTCGGCCTTATCACCAGAGTGTCCGTCCGGTCCTCCCTCTTCTTAAGGAACCTGGTATCTACGTTCGAATAAGCCTTCTCCCGGTGAAAGAAAGCGAGGGAAAGTTTGAAATACGGCGTCCAGCGGCTTACCAGCCCCAGCCCGGCCGATCTGGCCTGGTATGAATAATTGGGCCCCGCGGCATTATGTGTCTGCAGGCGGTAGCTGGCAAAGGCCAGGTGCTTGTCGTAAAAGCGCTTGTTTACCGAGAGATAAGCGGCGCCGGAATTGGCGTCCTTGGCGTGGTTTATGATCACGTTCTCATGGCTGTATTCATAACCGCCTTTTAAATGAAGCTTCGAGGGGCCGTACCAGATAAGCCCCGCGCCGGCGCCCTGCCCTTTAGAGATGATGCTTTTTTTATCGCCGACCCAGCCAAGGTCCCCGCCCAGGACCAGGCCCAGGTGCCGGCTCAGTTTTGGCGACAGGTCGGCGGTAAGGGAATGGGAATGGGAGCTGAACGTCTTGTGCCTGCGGTAATCGGTGGAGTCATACTCATAACCCAGCTCAAGCCCCGCTTTTTCGGCGTATGAAGGCGCATAAGACAGGCTCGCCCCCAGATTAACGGCATTGTCCTTTATTTTGGAGTTGCTTTTAGTATTGGAGTTGGTCAGCAGGTGGGAGATATTATTATCCGCCATCATGCCGGCCGAGACCGCGGCGTCCCACTGCTTTGTTTCTTTTTTCGGCTTCGGGAGCGCGCGGTAAGCGGACTCGCTTTTGGGAGGTTTTTTCTCGGAGCGCACGTCCTGGGCGCCCGCATGCACCGACGACATCAGAAGAACGACAGAGAGCATAGTTGCAAGTTTCATAAGTCCTCCTCTCCCGAATAATACCGTCATTCTAGTTCACTGCTCCTTTCTTTACCTCCGGATGAACTCTTATTTTCAGCGACCGGCGGGCCTCGTCCACCCGGATCTTTACATAGGCCACTTTCAGCCCCAGCATGCCGCTGAGGGTGCCCCAGCCGTACCCTTTCTTGTTCTCTTCCAAAAGCGCCGAAATATCCTTCCTGGACATTTCCGCGATCACCAGGATCTTCACGATCTCGCCGTAGCCATAGCCATGGACGCGAAGCGACTCTATTTCGGGGACCGTGCGGTTGAAATAGAAACCTATCGTTTCCGCCCTGGAAGGGGCCGGAGCCGCTTTCTCCGCCGCTGAAGCGACGCACAGCCCGGCAGCGGCCGTTATAGCCAGCGCGGCAAGGATCGTTCTTACGAAATTTTTGATCATGTCCATATTAATCGCCCGCCTCCTCAACGCCGGCGTCTTCCGCTTCTATGCGCTCTCCCTTGTCGTCGGCACCGGACTCGGAATCGCCCTCGGTTTCATTATCCATCTCGGAGACCTCTTTCATATCAGAGAGCTCTTCGTCGTTTTGATCCGCACCGCCCTCTCTTTCAGACTCGAGATCCGCGTCCACAGCCCCCCTGCCCTCCAGTGCCCGGAGCTCGCCGGCGTCGTCATCAACTTCCTTCATATCCAGCTCAGCCGCGGCCAGTTCATCGGCGGCGCCCTCTTCCTCAGCGCCTATTTTCTCCGCCTCAAGGGCCTCCTTACCTGACCGGGAAGTCCCATGGAGATCATCCTCTTCAACGGCATTCAAGTCCGCCTCGGCGGCTGAAGAGATCTCCGCTTTATCGGCCGAAGCCGGCTCCGGGGCCGCCGCGCGCAGGGTCCCCGCCCGCCCTGTCATAGCCGGCAGGCACAGCAGTACAAGCGCCAGCCCCGCCCTTAGAATTCTATTTGAACAGTTCATAACACTCCCTCGACACGCATCATTCTTCCTTACAATGATTATACAAATTGGGACTTAATTATAGGTGAACGAAACCTGACTTTTTCTTCATTGCGCGGCTTTGCCTCTTACCTCAGCCCCCCGGCAGAGCCGGGGGGACCAAGCCCGCTTTAGAACTTGTAGGCGACACCGAAGGTGATAGCCAGCGAACTGGCAGCTATCGGATCGGCCCGCTGTACATCCGGCACATTGTTCGCGCCGGAAGCCCCGCCGGCATTATCCTTATATACCGTTTTCCTGTTCTTTACGCTCAGGGTGCCCAATTTATTGACCCCGTTTTCAGTATACTTGGTCATCTTGCCTTTCGAAGGTTTCAGGCTCATTTGGTCCGCCCTTACCTGGCCGAATATCACCAGGCGGTCGGACACCTTGTAGTCGGTGCCCACTACTCCGTGAAACCCGAATCCGGTGTTGTAGGTCGTTTCCACCTCGGATTTCGTAACTACGCCCGCCGTAGTCTCCTCCCCCAGCGTGGTGCCCTTGGCTCCGAAAGCGAAGCTCGGGCCGAATCCGAGGTAAGGAGTGAACGCGCCCTGCTTCGCCCTGATCTTCAGCGTAACGCTGAAGGGGATGAACGAGGTGCTCTCCTTCGTGGAACCCACCTTGGGCGTGCCGGACTGGTCGTTCCACTTGTCCACCACTTTCTCAGCCCCGTTGGAGTAACCGAGCACCGGCTCTATCGAGAAGCTGTCGTTCAGCCCCACGTCGGCGCCCAGCCCTACCTTCAGCCCGGCTCCGGCGCTGTATAAGAGCACGGCATCCTTGGTCGTATTCCCGGACGCATTTACCGCCAGGTCCGAACCTCTGCCTTCCCGGGCCATCCCGAAACCGTACCCGAGATAAGGCCTCAGCGTGATGTCGGTCGCCGATACGGTCCGCACCCCGGCCGACATCAGAACCGCGAGTATTATTATGTTTTTCATTTTTTATTCCTGCTGCTTGATTTGATCCGCTTCAACGGCTCCCGCCGCTTCCTCGTCTTCCGGCTCCGAATCCAGTTCCGCTTCTATATCCGTTTCCAGGACCTCTTTAATCACGGCGGGGGCTTCGTCAACATCGTCATCGACTTCCTTCTCATCCAGCTCCAGCGCGGCCAGTCTGTCCGCGGCATCCCCTAGCGGCTTGTTCTCGCCATCCGCTCCCAGGGTCTCCTTACCCGCCGGAGGGCTCTCTTTAAGGTCGTCCTCTTGAACAGTATTCAGCTCCGCCTCGGCGGTTGAAGCGATCTCCATTTTGCCGGCCGCAGGCGCTTCCTGGGCCGCCGGGAGGACCTCCTGGTTCCCCGCCAAAGCCGGGGGGGCCGTCAGGACAAGCGCCAGTCCCGCCCTGAAAATCCTGTTTAAACAGCTCATACCGCTACCTCAGCCGCATGTTTTCTTTTCCCGTGAAGTGCCTGGCTGTGCCGCCTTCCGCGCAGCGCCGTCGGACCTCCGGGCGCTGCGCTTCCGCTGTCGCCTAGTCTCCGGCCTCCACGATCTCGGGCTCGTCTTTCTCCACCTCGTCGCCCTTGTCGTCCACTTCCGATTCCATGGCGTCCTCATGGTCGTTCTCTATCTCCGCGGTTTCCTTTTCATCCGCCATGTCTTCATCCAGTTCTTCCCCGCCGGCGTCGTCCTTGTCCAGTTCCGTATCTTTCTCGTCGTTCTCGTCTATTTCTTTCTGCCCGGCGCCCTCTTTTCCGCCGGCAAGGTCCTTGTCCAGCTCGCCTCCTTTTTCCTCGTCTACGGCCTCTTTCCCGGCTATTTCTTTTGCCTCTTTGGCTTCTTTGGCCTCTTTCGGGGCCTTAAGCTCCTTGGCCTCTTTCGAGGTTTTAAGCTCACTGACTTCTTTAGGTTCCTTGGCCTCTTTAACTTCTTTTTGTTCCTTAGCCGGTTTGGCTTCCTTGACCGCTTTGACTTCTTTCACCTCTGCGGCCTCTTTTTCCGCGGCCCCTTTGGTTTCCGCTATCTCAGCCTTTTTATCAGAACCTGACTTAGCCGAGAGCGCCAAAACCCCCGCGGGGAAAAAAGCCGGCAACACCAGCACACCAGCCAGCATAAGAACCCACTTCCCGGAACCGCCATTATACGTTTTCATACCTGTATCCTCCTTCTCTGCAGGACCGCTTCGTCCTCAGGTAAAGTCTATAGCAGCCGGGTAAATTTTATATGAACCCGACCTGACTTTTTCTTCATGTTAAATATGCATCGCCCAGGGGCGCACAGGCCGTTCCCGCTTTAAAGAGCGGCCTTCCGTCCCGGGGGAAAGCGAGCGCAGCCGGCCGGGGACCCGGCGCGGGATATCAGGCCGCCTCCCGGGAGCGGGAGGCAGGGCAGCGGGCTCGGCGCCCGCCTATTGCGTGAGGAAAAGGTCTTTCGTGACGGTATAGCGTCCGGCCAGCCAGCCCGTTATCTCTTTCGCCGCCTGGGCGGTATCGTTCTCGCGCGAATCGAGGAAAGAGGAATAGTCGTCGGTCAAAGACGCTTTTTCCTCGTAAGTGAGGGCGTCCAGCCCCCTGTCCATGAAAGCGGGCAGGTCCCTTTCCAGGAGCAGGGTCATTTCGCGGCAGGTAACCATGTCGGCGGCTTTCCTGAAAGCCTTGGCCGGGTTATACGCCGCGCCCTGCTCGTAGCTGGCCTTAAGCGTGAGGAGGACTATCTTTGAAAGGGCGGCCTGGTTCATCGGGTTGACGGCATGCGCTTCAAGGCAGCCGCCTATCTCGGCGGGGCGGCCGGTCACGGGCCTCAGGTGAAGGAACTTGCACATGCGCGGCCCGTCGTTGACCGGGTAATTGTCCCACAGGAAAGGCTTGCGGCCCAGCTTCCCCGCGGTCGCGCCGAGCTGCTCGGCGCTGTAAGACTTCGAGCAGACCTCTTCGCCGGTCCAGAACATGCTGACCTTCTTATCCAGCTCCTTGCCAAGCTTCGCCAGGTAGCCCTCCGGCATTTTGCCGAAAAGTTTTTCAAGCACCGGGTCCGCGGAATAATAGGTGGGGCAGAACACGAACTGTTTGGCGTTCGAGCGCGCGGCTATCCAGTTGACTATCTCTATCTGCTTGTCCGCGAGGCCGGGGAGGTCCCCCTTCATATCGTCCATCAGGATACCGAGCTTGTTGACCCCGATGCGGTTGAACACGTCCAGGCGGTGCTGCAGCAGCCGCTTTACTTCGAGGTCGAACGGGGCGAGGTAGATCTCGTAAGGGCTGAACCCTACGCCGAACTCGAGGCCCGCGGAGTGGTACTGCCCCGCCAGCTTGGCAAGTTTCTCCTCCAGGCTTTTAGGGAACGGCTCGCGCCATTTCTTCCGCAGGTAGCCGTCGGCCTTGGGCGCGTATATGTAGAAGGAGAAGCCGTGCTTTTTAAGAAAGCCGGCGTAATCCACGCGCTCGCCCCAGCTCCACTGCTCTCCGTAAAAACCCTCGATAACGCCAAGTTTAGTGTTCATTGTTTTCCTCTGGCCTAGATCTTGCCGGAAATGATCGCCGAGACGCGGCTCTCCGCTTTCTTCGACAGAGGATTGTCCGGGTACTTCTCAAGTATTTTCTGGTAATACTCCCTGGCTTTTTCCGCGTCCTTCGCCTTGCTGTAGACGTCCCCGGCGGCAAAGAGGGCCTTCGGGGCCTGCGGGTCCGCCTCGTATTCAGCGGCTATCCTGTCGTACATTTTGACCTCGCCTTCCGGATCCTTGAGGTCCTTCCTGTAGACCTCGGCCGCAAGCAGCAGGGCCTCTATGGCTTTCGCGTCCTTGTATTTGTCGGCGATCCTGTTGAGCACCGCCACGGCCTCGGGAAATTTTTTCAGCTCCTCGCGGAGCACGCGCGCCTCGGCCTTATAGGAATTGTAAGCCTCGTCCCGGTCCGGGTAAAGCTGTATTATCTTTTCATAAACTTCCACGGCGAGGTCGTATTTTTTCTGCTTCTCCGCCAGGGCGGGCAGCCTGCCGTAGGCCGCCCAGGCCTCCTCGGACCCGGGGAAAGAGGCCGCGATGTCCTGGTAGACCTCTATGGCCTTGTCATACTCCCGCAGGTTGTCGGCGAGGACGCCGCCGAGCGACCGCTTTGCCTGAGGAAGCAGGGAGCTCGAGGGGTACAGCTGTATCATTTTCTCGTAGTCAAGCCTGGCGGCAAGGGACTTGCTTTTCTTCTGGTGCAGGTCCGCCAGCGAGAGAAGCAGAGAGTCGTTTTTGGAATAATTAGGGAACCTGTTGAAAAAAGCCCGGAACTCCGCGGTCAGGGGCTCGTAATAAACTTCCCCGGCCTGCGCGGAGAACTTCTCCAGCATCGAGGAGACGTTCGCGTCCGCTTCCGTAGTTTCGGGAATGAGCGCGGCCTCTTCAAGGGCGGGGCGGGTCTTTTTATCGGCCTTTTTCCCGAGGATCTCGTTGAAAAGTTTTTTAGCCTCTTCCAGGGCCGGGCCCTGCGGATAGGCGTGGAAATACCTGAGCAGGTCCACCTGGGCGGCTTTATAGTCCCCCAGCTTCTGGTGCAGGTTGGCTTTCAGCAGCTGTGCCTCCGGCGCATTTGAGTTCGACGGGTTGCGGGCCAGCCAATCTTCCAGCTGCGGCAGCGCAAGCTCCAGCACGTCCTCGTTCTTGTCCTGGCCGGCGGCCTTCAGGAAGTTCCATTCGGCTTCCGCAAGCTGAACGGAAGAGCCGCGGGCGGCGGGCGCGGCCGCTTTAGGCGCGTCGGCCTTCTGCGCGGCCGACGGGAGGCCGCAGGCTAGCGCTAGGACCGCAGTCAAAAACAGGGGCTTCAGTTTAGTCATGATTTATTCTCCAGCGTTGCAGTTATACCAGTCAAATCTATCCGCGCACAACCTTTATCCCTTCGTATTCCAGCCAGTCGAGCGAAAGAGGGCTTATTATCGAATCAGCGGGGACCTGAACGGACCTGGAGCCGGGTATATATATCCGGCGCAGTTCCCAGTCGCTGAGAAAGACCTTCCTTTTCAGCTCCGGCGCTTTTCTTGCCGCAGGCGCCGCTCCCCCCGCTTTGCCGGGGTCCCGTTCTTTTCCATACGGAACGGGACAATATAGTTCTTCCTCTATTCCGTTATCGGGAGACGAGAGGTGCTGCATTATGAGGTCTTCGACGGCGCCCTTGGTAAGCATAAAGTTAACTTCGCGGCCCACGCCGGCGGTTAAGGCCAAACGCCTTAAAAAGCCGCCCGGCCGGAAGCCGGCAGGCTGTCTAGCTTACTTTTACCGAGATCTTCGCAAGGTATTTGTCCAGGTCGTCGGAAGGGCGCGGGATGACGTGCATCCCGACGAGCTCCCCCGCCTTCTGGGCGGCGGCGGCGCCGGCTTCCACGGCGGCGCGCACGGCCCCGACTTCGCCGGCGCACAGGGTGGTGACGTAGCCCGAGCCTATTTTCTCGTAGCCGAGCAGGCGCACCTTGGCGGCCTTCGACATGGCGTCAG
>CAZUQT010000131.1:0-8734 GCA_964622585.1 uncultured Elusimicrobiaceae bacterium
TATCGACGTTTACAAGGGCAAGAATATCCCGGCCGGCTCGCGCAGCCTGACCATCCGGTTCACTTTCTCTTCGATGGCCGGAACCCTCAACGACGCCGACGTCGGCGCCCGCATGACGGCCGTCCTGGAAAAACTCACAAAGAACTTCAGCGCCAAACTTCGCAGCTGATCAGCCGGGCTGGAGAGGGTATGGGTTCGGAGCGACCTCTCGGAGGCCGACGCTTGCATAAGCGCGGAGGCCGAGAGAGGAGGCGCGGCCACGGTGTGGCCGACGCCGTGAGCGACGAGCCCATACCCTCTCCAGCCCTCTGCTTACTTTTGCTATTATTATCCAAGAATGCGCATAGTTATCGCCCTGATGTTGTTGTTGCCGGCTGCCGCCATGGCGGACGGGCCGGGGAGCTATTATTTTATCGCGGTGCAGAACGGGTCTTATAATTTCAAGGGCGGGGAGGCGCAGCTGGAGGAGTCCTACAAGGCGCTGCAGGGGATGGTGAAGCTGGCGGACGCGCAGAACGCGCGGCTGACGCTGCTGTTCAGCGCGCAATACGCGGTCTATATCGCATCTGACCCCGCGCGGTTGGCGGAGCTGGAGGGGTGGAAAAAGGCCGGGCACGAAGTCGGGGCCTATCACCAGGGGCCGGACACGAGGGCCTGGGACGGCTATTCCGACCTGCCGGAAGAGGGCTTGTCGCGCGTAAATAAGAAAGCCGGGAAAAGCGATCCGGCGCAAACCCACAAAGAATACTTCGAGGCGCTCGGCCGCCTTGAGCCGGCGATAAAATCCGGCTGCATGCAGGACGGGAAAGATAAAAAATTCCTGGCCGCCGCGCCGTTTTACGAGATCTGCGGCAGGCCGGATGACAAGGGCGTAAATAATTTCGTGGCCGTTACCGGGGGGGAGAGGCCGGGAAAAAGCCTCTCGGTCCTGCACCCGGCCGATAAGGCGGGCGTCCTGGCGGCGAGGATGGCTTTCGCCTCGCTTTCATCCGGGGTTTACGGCGCTTCGTTCAAAAGTTCCCCGTCCGAATTCGGGGCTTTCTACGCCTGGCTTTCTTTTTTGAAGGGCAAGGACCCGCAGGGGCTGCGCAGCCGCACCGTCTCTTCGGCGGTCGAGGGGAAACTCCTGCCGGAAAAAGAAGCGAAGGCCGCGGCGAAACCGGTGAAAACGGCGAAAATAGTGAAAGTCGAGAAGGAAGTCCTCCAGCCGGAGCCGGCGCCTCAGCCGGCCGAGATCCCCCGGCTCAGGCCCGTCCAGTCTTTTTACGGCAAAGTCGGGAAGCTGATGTTCGGCCCGCGCGCCGGCGGAAAGAACCTGGAGCAGCGGACCCGCTGCGGCGACGGGCTCTGCGACGCTTTCGAGCGGGCCCAGGCCGGCCGCTGCCCGCGCGACTGCGGAAATTAACCGCCCCCCTGCTTCTTCATAGGACTTTTGCCGCGAGATAGAGGGTCCTACGGCTCTATTTCAGATCCGGCGCCAATGATAGAATTGTATTAATGCGAAATTCCTTAAGGCCGCTTTTTGTACCTGTTCTTGCCGCTTTTCAATTCCTGTTTTCTCTTCCCTGCGCTTCCGCCCAGCCGGACTGCTCCGCTTTTATCTCACAGCTGCCGGCCGGGTTTATTAAGGGCTATGTTTCCGTCCCTGAGAACTGGGGAGATCCAGGCGGCAGGAAGATAAATGTTTTTTACTATGGCAGCAGGAAAGCGGGCGAGGACAGGCCCGCGGTGGTGTTTTTTAACGGCGGCCCGTCCTCCGACAGTCACGGTTCGTATGAAACCCTCGTTAACGATCCGCGGTCGGAGAAGTTCGACTTCGTTTTCATAGACCAGCGCGGCACCGGCTGCTCCGATCCTTACCCCGCCGGCGCCGGCTTCGAAGCCGCGAAGCGCCTGGCCGGCTACACCAGCCGCGCTATCGTTAAGGACGCGGAGGAGATCCGCAAAACCGTTTTCGGCCCGGATAAAAAGTGGAGCGTCTTCGGCCAAAGCTACGGCGGGATGATCGTGCACCGTTATATCGCCGTCGCGCCCCAGGCGATAGCGGCGGCGTATTCCCACGGTTACGCGGTCATGACCGACCAGGTGGAATGGATGAAATACCGTATTCTTTCCCAGAACAGGGTAGCGGGGAATTATTTCCGTCAGTATCCGCGGGACCGCGCGGCTTTGGACGCGCTCCGCTCGCAGATCCCGGCCGGTAAATGTTTTGAGGACGAGGGGAGCCGCGTCTGCGGTCCGGCGCTTCTGGACGCCCTCAGGCACCCCCTCGGGTTCCAGGATTCCTGGGAGGGCATGCACTGGTGGATAGAGAACCTGGCTCAGGACTCGGCCCTCAATGATAATATGCTCGAGGGCTTTTCCAGGTTCTATGTAACCGATTTTACGCAGTCCAAGCTTGCCAGCTCGGTGATAAACCGCGTGGAGATAAACAAAGGATCGAGCGATATCGAGGAGTGCGCCGAGGCGGTCCGCCGCCTGAAAAGATCCGGCGACGACCCTGATAAATGGCCGATAAACGAATGCCGCATCATAGCGGCGGTTGAGAATAAGGCTCTGGACCCTGTAATAGCCTCAGTAAGCGAAACGGACCCGCTTACGCTTGACGACGTAAGGTCTTCGCTGGAGCGGAACCCTTCTTTGAGGCTGTTCCTCTACGCCGGACAAAAAGACACTTTCGTCCCGGTAGAAACATTCAAGGAGGAGGTTTCCAGGCTCGGCGGGCTGGTCGAGTATAGACTTTTTCAGGCCAGCGGGCATGAGGGCTACCACACCGAAGGGCAGGTCTGGGAAGACCTGTCGGCGGGCGCCCGCGGCGGAAGCCGGAGGATCTGAACATGAAACATAAATTAAAAGGCGTTTGCGCTAAAGAAGTTAAGTTCCGGATAGTCGGCGGCAGGCTGAGGGACGTAGAGTTCGTAAAGGGCTGCCCCGGGAATCTGCAGGCGATGGCCGTGCTGCTCGAAGGGATGAGCGTGGACGAGGTCATCCTGAAATTAAAAGGTATTTCCTGCGGGGACAGGCCGACTTCCTGCTCGGACCAGTTCGCGAAAGTCCTGAAGAAGATCAAGAAGAGCTCCAAATAACCGCCGCGGAGTTCTTCCGGCCGCCCGCATAAAGCGGGCGGCCTTATTTTTTCCGGCGCAGGATTTTATACACTTTGTTCATGGCCGATATAGTGCTCGCCACTTTTAACGCGCGGTACGAACACTGCTCCTTCGGGCTGCGCTGCCTTATGGCCAATCTGGGCGCGCTCGCCCCGCGCGCTAAAATACTTGAATTGAACACCGGCATACGCACGGCCGAGGCCGCGGAAGCTATTCTTGCGCTGGAGCCGCGGATACTCGGGCTGGGCGTTTATGTCTGGAACGCGCGGGAAAGCGCCGGGCTTGTGGCCGAGCTTAAGCGGCTCCGCCCGGAGCTGGTCATAGTTCTGGGCGGGCCGGAGGTAAGCCATGAAATTCCGGAGCAGCAGATCTGCCGCGGCGCCGACTATGTGATAAAAGGCGAGGGAGAAACGGCTTTCGCGAGGCTGTGCGGCGACTTGCTTTCGGGTCAGGCTACCGGTGAAAGAGTAATAGACGCCCCCGCGCCCGACCTCTCCCTGCTTGCTTCGCCCTATGGTCTTTATACGGACGAGGATATCGCCCACCGCGTTATCTATGCCGAAGCGTCCCGCGGCTGCCCTTTCGCCTGCGAATTCTGCCTGTCCTCCCTGGATAAGGCGGTAAGGAATTTTCCGCTTGAGCGTTTGTTCCCGGCCTGGGAAGAGCTTCTGGCCCGCGGCGCCCTTAAATTCAAATTCGTGGACCGGACCTTCAACCTGGAGACCGGGCGCGCCGCCGCCGTCCTCAATTTCTTCCTTGAGCGGTACAAACCCGGGCTGTTCCTTCATTTCGAGGTGGTTCCCGACCGCTTCCCCGAAGAGCTTTACTCTATCGTAAAAAAATTCCCGGCCGGCTCGCTGCAGCTCGAGGCGGGGGTGCAGACTTTTAACGAGTCCGTCGCGGAGCGGATCGGGCGCAGGCAGGATAACTCGGCGGTGGAGAAGAACCTGCTCCGCCTGAGGGGGGAAACCGCCGTTCACCTGCACGCCGACCTTATCATAGGCCTGCCGGGAGAGAGCCTGGCCTCTTTCGCGGCCGGCTTCGACAGGCTCGCGGCCCTGGGGCCGCAGGAGATCCAGGTGGGGATACTTAAGCGCCTGCGCGGAGCGCCCATAGCCCGGCACGACGCGGAGTGGAAAATGGTCTACAGCCAGGAACCGCCCTACGAGCTGAGGCAGAACGGGCTCCTCGACTTCTTCACAATGCAGCGCCTGCGCCGCTTCGCGCGCTACTGGGAGCTGATCTCCAATAGCGGCGTTTTCTCGGGGACTTCCGCGCTGCTCCGCGCGGGGCCGTCTCCTTTTAATAATTTTCTCGCTCTAAGCGACTGGCTTTACGCCCGGACGGGCCAGACTCACTCTATCTCCCGCCCGCGCCTGAGGGAGCTGCTGGCGGTCTATCTTACCGAGGTCCTGAAACAGCCTGCCGAAGCGGCGGCGGCCCTGGCCGTGCGGGACGAAGTGAGCGCGCGGCGCGGTCCTGGAAGCGGCGCCCGCCGGCAGGCAAGGCACCGGTAAACGGCTTATGCCCCCATTTGCTAAACTAAACTCTGCTATGTTTAAAACCGCGCTCCTTCTCTCTTTTCTCCTCGCCTGCCCGCCTTCCGCTCCGGCGGCGGATTTCAGGGACGAGACCATATACCTGGCGGTAACGGACCGTTTCGCGGACGGAGATCCCGCTAATAATAATATTTACGGGGACGAATACGTCCCCGGCAATCTGCGCTACTACCAGGGCGGAGATTTCCGCGGCCTTATCGACAATCTGGACCATATAAAGAGCATGGGTTTCACGGCGCTTTGGATAACCCCGCCGGTGCTGCAGCCGCCCGGGCGCTACGTCAACAGCTCTCAGACCTACGACGCGGCGGGCTACCACGGCTACTGGGCCTGGGATTTCTCGAAGATAGATCCGCACCTGGAGTCCAAAGGGGCCTCGTACGCCGACCTGATAAAGGCCGTGCACGGTAAAGGAATGAAGCTTATCCAGGACATCGTGCTCAACCACGGTCACGGCGGGGATACGCATCCTTCCGTAAAGTGGTACGCCGACCGCGGGAAAGTGCGCGGGCTCGGGCGCGAATACGACTATTTCGCGGACGGCAAGAACTGGTTCACTCATAAAGGGCCGGTGCTGGCCGACCTGCTTGATTTTAATGACGAGAACCCTGAGGTGCTTAAGTGGTTTACCGCTATTTACGGCAAATACCGGGATATGGGCGTGGACGCTTTCCGCGTGGATACGCTGGTCTGGATGAAAACCGACTTCTGGCGTGATTTCGCGGCCGAGATGCATAAGGGAAAAAAAGATTTTTTCATGTTCGGCGAAGCCTGGACCAATGACGATTTTAAAATGCTGTCGGGCTATACCAAGCTGTCGCCGGGCGACCCGATGAACAGCTCGATGAGCGTGCTGGACATGCCGTTGTCCTCAATGGGCGGCTGGGGGCCGATGGAGAAGGTCTTCAAGGGCGGGGATTACGCGCAGGCCGACGAGATCCTGAAACACGACGGGGAATACAAGGACGCGACCTACCTTGTTACCTACCTGGATAATCACGACAAGCCGCGCTTCAGCGGCGGAACCGGCGAAGCGGCCCCGGCGGAGCAGTATTTCGACGCGCTTAATTTTTATTTTACCGCTAGAGGCATACCCTGCATCTTTTACGGCACTGAAATAAGGCTGCCGGGCGGAGAAGACCCGGACAACCGCAGGATGCTGGGCGCGGAGGGGATAAAGAAGTCTAAGGATGACCCGGTCTACGCCCATTTGCAAAAACTTAACGCAATAAGGCGCTCGGCGCTTCCTCTGAGGCGGGGCGCCCAGTCCCGGCTGCTTGCCTCGCCGAACCAGTACGCTTTCCGCCGCGATTACGGCGGCGAGACCGCCGCGGTTTTTCTGAACAAGGACGAAAAAACCGCGCAGCTTAAGGCCGCGGCTTTGCCTGACGGGAGCTACCGCGAACTTTATACCGGCGCGAAGCTGGAAGTGAAAGGCGGCATTATTGAAACGGAAGTTCCCGCCCACGGGCTAAGGGTTTTCGTTAATGGTAAAATAAAGGGCAGCCCCTGGAAAACCGCGGAAACGAACTATGAAAGAAAGAAAAATTAAAAAGATCGTGGAAGGCATGATGGTGATGGAAGGCGCCGGCGTAAAGCTCAGGCGCATCTTCGGCTTCGGCGATACCGCCCTCACCGACCCTTTCCTCCTGCTGGACAATTTCGGCTCAAAGGACCCTGCCGATTATATAGCCGGCTTCCCCTGGCACCCGCACCGCGGCATCGAGACCATCACCTATATGATAGAGGGCGTGGTGGCGCACGGGGATTCGCTCGGCAACTCCGGGACGATAAAAAGCGGCCAGGTGCAGTGGATGACCGCCGGCTCCGGCATAGTCCACCAGGAAATGCCGAAGGCTTATGACGGGAACATGCGCGGCTTCCAGCTCTGGGCCAATCTGCCTAAGAAAGAAAAAATGTGCCGCCCGCGCTACCGGGATATAAAATCCGGGGACATGGCCGAGTTCAAAGGCGAGGGCTTCAAAATTAAAATCATCTGCGGCGAATACGGCGGGGTGAGCGGCCCGGCGCAGGATATAGTGATAAACCCCTGGTTCTTCGACGTGCAGGCCGAGCCCGGCGCCGAGTTCCGGCTGAAGGTCCGCCCGGAAGACAATGTGCTCTGCTGCGTCTTCGAGGGAAAGGGCTGGTTCGACAAGAAAAAGACGCAGGAGGTCGGCCCGGGCCAGCTTGCTGTGCTGGAGGAAGGAGAAACCATCGCCTGCTCCGCCTCCAAAGAGGGCCTGCGCTTCATGCTGATGGCCGGCAAGCCGCTCAATGAGCCGGTCGCCTGGCGCGGCCCGATAGTCATGAATACCGAGTCCGAGCTGAAAAAAGCTTTCGAAGAATACCGCAAGGGTACTTTTATTAAAAGGTAGCTCATCTATCTATGTCCGGAAAAGTTCTTATTATCGACGACGACGACGCTCTTTCCAGCCTGCTCAGGGATTTTCTGGTCTCTAAAGGCTATTCCGTTTCCCGGGAAGCCGACGGTCATGCCGGCGCCGCCAGGGCCAGGGAAATTCTGCCGGACCTGATAACGCTGGATTTCAATATGCCGGGCAACAACGGCGTAGAGACTTACAATGAGCTGCACAGGTATCCCGAGACCGCGGTCATCCCGGTCATCTTCCTGTCGTCGACTCTTTTAGGGCTTATAAAAAGGATGCTGACCGAGAATTCCCGGCTCAGGTTCCTGAAGAAGGGCTGCTCCACCAAAGAGCTGGAGCAGTGCGTGAGCGAAATGATGGCCCTGCCGAAACTTGCGCCGCCGCCGCCCCCGCCGCCCGGGAAAAACGACTTCCACCACTGAATTGATCAGGGGCGGCTTACTCCGCGGAGAGACCTTTGTAGATCCAGCCCGTGTCGGTTTTCGCAAGCAGTATGGCGCCTTTTATGGATCCGCTATGGCCGGTTTTCGGGCCCGCTCCCAGCTTTGAGGACATTTCCTCCAGCTTTACCAGGTATTCCTGCGCGTCTCCGGCGGCCCCCTGGCTGGAGAGGGCTTCTTCCAGGGTAAACCATTTTACATCGCTCTCGAAGCGAACCACGGCGGCCGTGCCGCCCGGCGCTTCTTTCTCCTCGGTGCTTAATTCCCTGAAACTGAGAACTATTCCCACCGCTTTAAGTTCTTTGCGCAGCCCGCTTTCCGCGGCGCTTACCGCATGTTCCGAAGTTTTGCAGCCGGAAAAGCACAGAAATGCCGCGGCGGCGGATAGTAATATTATTTTCATTTTATTCCCCTGAACCCGGCTTAAAGAATATTAATTTTAAGTCCGGAAGGCAAATAAAGCGGCCTGTTTCAGGCGGGGTTGGCTTATTTTGTATTATAGGGCGTAGTGCCCTGAGAGAGAGGTTGATCATGTCCGAATCCTCCCGTTCAAATTCATTCGGTTCCCGCTCCGTACTCGCTTTGACTGAGGGTAGCGTGGCGTATTACAGGCTTTCGGCCCTCTCGGGCCAGGCCGGCGTTGACCTTTCACTCCTGCCCTTTACGATAAAAATACTGCTGGAAGGCGCGCTGCGCGCCGAGAACGGCCTGGAAGTCACGGCGGAAGATGTTTTGAACCTGGCCCGCTATAACGCTAAAACTCCCTCCGGGCCTGAAGTCCCTTTCGTTCCGGTGCGCGTGCTGATGCAGGATTTTACCGGCGTGCCGGCGCTGACAGACCTGGCCGCTCTCCGCGACGCGCTGGCCCGGCTGGGCCGGGACCCGCAGCTGATAAATCCGCGGCTTCCCGCGGACCTCATTATCGACCACAGCGTGCAGGTGGACGCTTACGGCTCCCCGGAAGCCCTCGCCGTGAACGCGCGCAAAGAGTTCGAGCGCAACCGCGAGCGGTACGAGTTCCTGCACTGGGGCCAGAAAGCTTTCACTAATTTCAAAGTGGTCCCTCCGGCGTCCGGCATCTGCCACCAGGTCAATCTTGAATACCTGGGTAAAGTTGTCTGGCGCTTAAAAGAGAACGGCGCGGATATCGCCTGCCCGGACACGCTGGTCGGAACCGATTCCCACACCACCATGATAAACGGCCTGGGCATACTCGGCTGGGGCGTGGGCGGGATAGA
>CAZUQT010000132.1:0-8715 GCA_964622585.1 uncultured Elusimicrobiaceae bacterium
GTGCCCGACGATGCCTTTGCCGAAAGGCACGCGGATCTCGGTGTGCTGCATGCCCAGGGCCACTTTGGACCAGAGCTCGTTGGTCTGGCGGTCGAGAATGAAGACGCTGCAGCGGTCGCAGACCAGAATGGTCTTGACCTGCTCGGCGATGATCTCGAGCAGTTTGTTAAGATTGGTCTCCTTGGAGACGACCCCCCCGAAATTCACAAGGAGGCGCAGGAAATTTTCTAGTTCTTCTACCCTGGTCATAGCGTTATTTTAGCATTATCCCGGTAAAATATTTGTTAATTAATCTTCAAATTTTTGCGATGAATTCCGGCCGAATTCAGCGTTTTTCGACCTCGCCCGCCGCTTCGTTAAGGAAAACGCTGTAATGCACCGCCCGGGCGGAGGGGTAGGCCTTCCTGAGCCCGGCCCCTATCTGGGCCAGGCAGGAAGTGGCGCCGACCACCACGGTATCCGCCTGTATCGAGGCGATGTTCCTAAGCTTGCGGTCCAGAACTTTGTTCGAGAGCTCCGGCTGGGTGAAAGCGAAGGCCCCGGCCCCGCCGCAGCACCAGTCGCTCTCCGGCAGCTCGCGGTAATTATTCCCCGCCAGCTCGCGCAGGACTTCCCTGGGCTCTGTCCGTATCCCCTGGCCGTGGCAGGCGCGGCAGGAATCGTGGTAGGTGACGCGGCCGGCTTTTTTCGCCGCCGTTTTGCCGGCGGTCACTTTCCCGGGGGGGATAAATTCCAGGATATCCTTTACCGCCGCCGAGAAAGCTTTGGCCCGCGGGCGCCACTCCTCATCCCCGGTAAAGAGCTGCTCGTAGGATTTCATGAAGGCAGCGCAGGAGGAGCAATCGGCGACCACCGGGAACTCGCCGGCTTCCGCCTTCAGCTCCTCGTAGCGGATGATATTGCGCCGCGCGAACTCGCGGGCGTCTTCGAGGCGGCCGTAATTATGGGCCATCAGGCCGCAGCAGGAATTGTCGATGAAGATGCCTTCGCCGGAAGTCCTTTTAAGGACGCTGACAGTGGCGAGGGCCGTCTCCGTGAAGATATAGTTCGGCCCGCATGCCGCGAAATAAGCCCAGTTCACCTGGCCCTTTCCTCCCGGGGCCAGCGCCGCGTCCTTGCGCAGCAGCTCCGCGGCAAAGCGCAGCGGCGTATGCTCTATCGTGTCCTCCGCCTCCGCCAGCCCGGGCATGCCGATGAAGTCGTAAAGGCCCATCTTGGCCGCCAGCCGCGGCAGGCCCGTCTTCTTCGCGAGGTAGGCCAGCTTGAGCCAGAAGCCGAAAAGCCGCGGCGCGTTAAGAAGCCCGGCCACGGCCGCCCTGGCGAAGAAACCTTCGCCGTAGCCGGTAAGAGCGCGCCGGCCTTCGAGCACTATGTCGGGGGTGGGAACCTTGGCGTAGCAGGCGCTGGTGCAGGCGCCGCAGAGCAGGCAGGTGGACAGGGACTCGGCCGCCTCCGCCGGGTTCTTTTCCCGGCCTTCGACCAGCATGCGCACGAACTGGTTGCGGCCGCGCGCCGAGATGGTCTCCCGGCCGGTCAGCATGTAAGTGGGGCAGGAGGTTTCGCAGTAGCCGCAGCGGTTGCACTGGGCGGCGGCGTCGTAAAGGTTCTTCTCTCCCAGGTCCGTAAGAAGGCTTCCGAGGTGCCTGCCGGAGTCCTCGTGCGGATAGAGCTCGTTTATCTCGTTATGGAAATGGCGGGCCGGCGCCTCCTCTTCGTGTTCCAGTTCCGGCGCGGTTTTAGGCCGCGCTTCGCCGCCGGTCAATTCGGTGTCGTTCATATTAGTAGAGCTTTTTTCTTCCTTCATCCGTGCCCCTTATAGACCCAGGGGTTCAGTAAATTGCGCGGGTCGAATTCTCTTTTAAGCCTGCGGTGTATCTCGTCCGGTTCAAAGGCGTCCCAGTCCGGCGGCGTCTCCCCGGCGGCTTTGCGGTCCGGGGCCTGCCCGGCGGAAAGCGCGAAGGTGGCGGCTATTATTACGCCGTAGGCGCCCAGCGAGCCGCAGAAAAGCTTCACCGCGTCGTAGCCGGCCACGTTCTTGACGGTTTTGCCGCCCAGCTCGAGCAGCGAGCCGTCGGCCAGCGCGACCTCCAGCCCAAGCAGATGGCCGCGTATGTCGGGGCAGGCTTTCGAGGCTATCAGCCCGCCTACGCTTCCTTTGAGTTCCGGCAGGTCGAGGTAAAAGCCGGCTTCCTTCAGCTGCCGGCCAAGCTCTTCGAAGGCCAGCCCCGCCTCGACCCTCGCGGTCAGGTTTTCCCTGTCTATCTCGGCCCTGCCGGCAAGGCGGCGCAATTCAAGCTGTTTTGAGCCTTCCATGATGCGCCTGGGGTTCAGCCTGGTGCCCAGGCCCGTTACCGCGGTCCGGGTCCCGGCGCCGGAGCGCAGGCGCAGTTCGTCCAGGATCCCGCGCGCCGAGGGGCTAAGGGCGGACCTGGAGGAGAAAACCGAAGACGCTTCAGGCCCGGAGGGGCGGCTGCCGAAAGCTTTTGTGCCGGTGTCCCCCGCGGCCGTCTCGTTCGCGACCGGCAGTATCTTGTCGGGGTTGGCCAGGCCGGCCGGGTCGAAGGCCCGTTTTATCCCGTGGAAAAAATCCAGTTCTTCGCGGGCGTACATCCAGTTCATCGCCACCCGCTTCTCGACGCCGATACCGTGCTCGCCGGAGATAGTCCCGCCCAGGCGGATGCAGGCTTTCAGTATCTCGTAGCCGGCTTTTTTCACGCGCTTGACTTCCTGTATGTCGCGGCGGTCGAAGATCATATTGGGATGGATATTCCCGTCCCCGGCGTGGAAGAGCAGGCCGGCCGTGAGCTTGTACTTCGAAATTATCGCGCGGGTTTCCCGCAGGGCCTCGGGCAGGCGCGGGCGCGGAACCACGCCGTCCTCCACCAGCACGTCGGGAGCCAGGCGGGCCATGGCCGGGTAGGCGCCTTTCCGGGCGGCCCACAGCAGCTCGCGCTCGGTTTCGTCCCCGGCCACCTTGAAAGCGGAGCAGGCTTTGTCCGCGCAGATCTTCCGCACGGCTTCCAGGTCCTTCTCTATCTTCGCTTCGTCGGAGCCGTCCAGCTCTATGATAAGGACCGCCTCGGTCCCGTCGGGGAAAGTGTTCTCCTTGCCGCGGCGCGCGGCGTCCATCGAAACCTTGTCCATGGCCTCCAGGGCGCGGGGCAGTATGCCGCTGCTGATTATCCGCGTCACCGCTTCCAGGGCGCTGTCCAGGGAGGGGAAAGCCGCCGAGGCGGTCTTGATGCGCGCGGGGAGCGGGAGTATCTTGAGCCAGGCGTTGATCACTATTCCAAGCGTGCCCTCCGACCCGACGATAACGCTCATCAGGTCCGGCCCCTGGTCCCGGTAGGACCAGGTCTTTACTTCGCCTTCCGGCGTCACCACTTCAAGCTTCTCCACATTGTCCGTAGTGACGCCGTATTTCAGGCAGAGCGGGCCGCCGGCGTTCTCGCCTATATTCCCGCCTATGGTGGAGACTTTCTGGCTGGCGGGGTCCGGGGCGTAAAAGAAACCGAAGGGCTGGAGCGCTTTCTGGAGTTCGAGGTTGACCACTCCCGGCTCTACCAGCGCCAGGCGGGTCCCGGTGTCTATCTGCCGGATCTTTTTAAGGCGGGCCAGGTTAAGGATGGCCCCGCCCTTTAGGGGGATGGTTCCGCCGGAAAGGTTCGTTCCGGCCAGGCGGGGCAGGAAGGGAATGCCGGCCCCGTAGAGAATTTTAACGACGGGGGCGACCTGCTCCGTAGATGTAAAGTTTATTACCGCCTCCGGCCGCGCGCGGGCCATGCCGGCGTCATAGGAATACATCAGTATCTCGGCTTCGTCCTCGCGGACGTTCTCCCTGCCGACTATGGCTTCCAGCTGCGCGCGTACCGCGCCGATCCTGTTGTGTTTGAACATAGATGTAATAAAGTCCGGTTTGTTTTAAGCCCGTACTCCGGCGCGCTCGCGGACGGGCCTGAGCTTTGCCGTGAAGTGGGGAAGTATCGCGGGCGCCTCCACCACTTCCAGCCCCTTGATCCCTTTCTTGTTCTTCGACAGCCAGCCTAAAACTTCTATCACGTAGTCTATATGGCTCTGCGTGTAGACGCGGCGCGGCATAGCCAGGCGTACCAGCTCCATCGGGGCGCCTATGAAGTGCCCGTCCCTGTCCCGCTTGCCGAACATCAGCGTGCCTATCTCCACGCCCCGGATGCCGCCCTCCAGGTAAAGCGCGCAGGCCAGGGCCTGCGCCGGGAACTGGTGGGGCTTTATATGCGGCAGGAATTTTTTCGCGTTGATGTAAACCCCGTGCCCGCCGGGCGGGTTGATTATGGGCACGCCGTGGTTAAGCAGGCCCTCGCCCAGGTAGGCGGCCGAGCGGATGCGGTACTGCAGGTAATTCTCGTCGAGGACTTCGCGCAGGCCGATGGCTATGGCCTCCAGGTCGCGGCCGGCCAGCCCGCCGTAGGTGCTGAACCCCTCGGTGAGGATCAGCATCTGGCGCGCCTTGGCGGACCAGTCCTTATTGTTCATGGCCAGGAAGCCGCCCATATTGACCAGCGCGTCTTTCTTCGCGCTCATCCAGGTCCCGTCGGCCAGCTCGAACATCGCCTCCGCTATCTCGCGGACCGGGCACTGAGCGTAGCCCTTCTCGCGCAGCTTTATGAAATAGGCGTTCTCCGCGAAGCGGGCGCAGTCGAGGAACATCGGTATGCCGTATTTGCGGCACAGGTTCTGCACGGCTTTCAGGTTCTCCATCGAGACCGGCTGGCCGCCGAGGGAATTGTTGGTCACGGTCATCACGCAGAGCGGGATGTTCTTCGCGCCTTTTTCCTTTATGAACTTCTCCATCGCGGGCACGTCGGCGTTTCCTTTGAACGGGGCGGGCTTGTCGAAGTCCAGGGCTTCCTTCACCGGGAAGTCCATGGCCTCGGCCCCGGAGAATTCCACGTTGGCGCGGGTGGTGTCGAAATGCGAGTTGGAGATGATGCACTTGCCTTTCCCGCCTATCACCCCGAAAAGTATCTTTTCCGCGGCGCGGCCCTGGTGCACCGGGATGATCTCGTCGAAGCCGGTCAGCCTGCGCACTTCGGTCTCGAAATTGTAGTAGCTGCGGGCCCCGGCGTAGGATTCGTCGCCCACCATGATGCCGCCCCACTGCGCCGCGCTCATCGCTCCGGTGCCGCTGTCGGTCAGGAGGTCGATCAGCACTTTCTCGGCGCGAATGTTAAAAAGATTGTAATGCGCCTGCTCAAGCACCGTCAGCCTCTCTTCGCGCGTCGTCAGGCCCAGCGGCTCGACGCTCTTTATCTTGAAAGGCTCTATGATAGTGTTCCATTTCCATTCCATGATCTTTCTCCTTTTAGCGCACGAACATCGTCATCAGCACAAAATAAGCGGCCATCAGCGCGCAGCCGAAAGGCAGGGCGGCCTTCGCCCATTCGCGCGATTTTATCCCGAGCTTGGCGGAGCTGATTATGTTCGGTATATTGCCGGGTATCAGCATCCCGCCGGAGACCAGCAGTCCCATCAAAATGAAAGTTATCTGCCGGTCGGTCATCACCGGCGCTATCTCGGCCGCGGCCAGCGTGGCATTGTCGAGGATGGCCGACACGGAGTTCGCCCAGAAAAGCGCCCAGGTCGGCAGCCGCGCGACGAAGCGCTCCGCAAGCGGCGTCAGCCCCGCGCCAAGGAAGATCAGGGCCATCACGAAGAGGTACACTTTGCCGGCGCGCTTGAGAATATCCGGATCGGTATCCTGCGCGTCCTCACGAAGGCCGGCCTTTCCGGAGTCGGCGGCTTTAGCGCCGCGGGCGGCCATGGCCGAGCAAAGGATGACGCCCGGGACAACCCACAGACCTATCTGCTTTACCAGGTAAAAAAAATCGGCGTTATGCGGCGGGCCCTTCAGCTTCGACACCACTATCGTCGATAGCGGCTCCCCCAGCGGGGTAAGCGCCGCGCCCAAGCCTATGGCGTAGCAGGCGTAGACGGTAAGCTTCACCTCGTATTCCCGGCTGAGCTTAAGCAGGGTCACCACCTCCGCCAGCATGATGGCGGCTACGATGGCGGTGAACAGGCTGGAGCCGAGTCCCAGCGCCAGGACTATCACGAATACCGCCCCGCTCAGCCCGAACTTTCTCGTCAGCGCGTCCATCCAGCCCAGCAGGCGGCTTCGCACTTTCCTGAAAAGCCAGCCCACCAGGCCTACCGCCGCGGTGATGGCGAGCGGCTCCCTGAGCGCTTCTTTTACCAGGTGCGGGTTCCAAAGACCGGAGACGGTGACCGCCCCGAGGCCCATCACAAAAAGGAAAGCTTCCAGGCTCTCTTCGACCCGCTTGACGGAAAAAGGCAGGACCAGGGTAAGGCCCATTATCACCGCCAAACCGGCTATTATCAGGTAATCGGACATTAAGAGTTGCCAGTCAAAAAAGAAACTGCCCGTGGAGATTGTGCTACAATAGATATTCTATTAATTTAAAAAGGATATCAAAAGCGATATGTTCAAGTTCAAGCGGCCGGTGGGGCTTTTTCTTTGCGGCGGCGGCGCGCTGGGCTCCTGGCAGTCCGGGGTTCTGGCGGAGCTGGTGCGCCAGGGCCTGCATTTCGATGTGGTGGCCGGCTTCAGCGTGGGCGCCCTGAACGGCGCGGCCTACTGCTACAACAAGACCGGGGAGCTGCGCCAGGTCTGGCGCGACATGAAGCCGGAGACCGTCCTGAGCCTCAAGCCCAGGTATTACAATATCCCGCTCGAGCTTTACCAGCAGCACGAAGGCAGCCTCGCGAACAAGTTCAATTTCTTTTTTCAGAACCAGCTGGCCAAGCTCACCCTTTTCTCCAACAAGCAGCTTTATAATCTCCTCAACGGCTGGCTGGTGAAAAGCGGCCCGCAGTTCCCCCGCAATATAAAATTTTACGTCATCAGCCACGCGGTGGAGATGAAGCTGCCGTATATCGTGCGTTTCGACGGCTCCACCCAGAGCCATAACCTGTCTTTTACCGACGCGCTGGTGGCCAGCTGCTCCATCCCGATGATCTTCCCGCCGGTTCCGGTGGAGGAGCACGGCCGCAAGCACCACCTGGTGGACGGCGGCGTGATAGGCATCGCCACTATCAATTTGAGCATCTTCGAGGGGTGCCGCACCGTGATCATGATAGGCAATTCCCGCCCGGAGGACATGGATTTCCACGGGAAGGGGCCGATCGGCTATTTTGAGCGCAAGGCGCGCCGCATGCTGGCCCTGCACACGCAGAAGATCTACGAGTCGCGCGTCTTCCTGAATTCGGAGCCCGACGTGTACCTGATAAAGCCGCCCACCGACCTCGGCCTCAATCTGCTCGAGTTCGACGGGGCCAAGTGCGAAAAAGCTTTCGATATCGGCGAAGCCGAAGCCAAGCTTTTCCTGCATAACCTGGAGCAGCCCGCCAGACCGTGATCGAACTTACCGCCCTTAATTTTTCCATACTCCTCTTTTTCGGGGTCTTCATCGGCCTGCTCGGCTCGGCGCTGGGCGTGGGCGGGGGGATCTTCCTGGTCCCGTTCCTGGTGCTCGCGCTCAAGATCCCCATCCACCAGGCGGTCGCGGCTTCGCTGGTCGCCATAGTGGCCACCTCGAGCGCGGTGGCCTCCGTGAACGTGGAGCGCGGGCTCGCGAACATCAGGCTGGGAATAACGCTGGAAGTCACTACCGCCCTCGGCTCGATAGCGGGCGCGCTGATAGCCAGCCGGATCCCGGGCGCGACGGTGCAGCTCCTGTTCGCCCTCATGCTTTTCCCGGTCTCGATCCTGATGTTCCTGAAGGGCCGGAGCGCGCTTAAAAGAATTCCCGCCCCGGCCGCCCACCCTTCCCAGGCCGCCGGGACCTCCTCTTTTGATTCCGCTTTTTTCGATCCCGCGGTCGATTCCCATACTCATTACCGGGTGAGAAATATGACGCCGGCCTCTATAATTTCTTTCTTTGCGGGTTCCCTGTCGGGGCTGCTCGGGATAGGGGGGGGCGTGGTCCAGGTTCCTGTCATGAACCTCCTGTGCGGCGTGCCTATGAAGGCGGCGGCGGCGACGAGCAACTTTATAATAGGGGTTTCGGCCGCGGCGAGCGCGTATATTTATTTCCGGCAGGGGCTTATCCCTTTGCGGCTGACCTCCGTGATAGTGGTCGGGGTGCTTCTCGGTTCCTTCCTGGGCATCTACGCGCTTTACAAGGCCAGGTCGGAAAAATTGCAGATGGTGTTTTCCGCGTTCACCCTGCTGGTGGCCGTCAAGATGCTGATGAAGGCGACATAATGGAAGGCTTCAGCGAAAAACATTTCGGGAAACTGATACAGCGCACGCTGCAGGGCGGGATATTCCTCAGCCTCGTCCTGCTTTTCCTGGGGCTGGGCCTTTCCATGGCCGGCTCTCCCGCCGGCCGCGGCCTGCTTAAGGCCGGCGTGCTGGCCCTTCTTCTTACCCCGGCCGCCAGGGTAACCATGCTTATCTACGGCTACTGGCGCGGCGGGGAGAAATATTTCGCCTTGGCCTCCCTGGTCGTGCTTGCCCTGCTTGCCGTGTCGCTGCTGGTTTAGGTAGCATATCGAATATGAAAGCTTTCCTGCTTCTCTCTCTGCTCTTCTGCGGCCCGGCCTCGGCGCAGCCGCCTGCCGAACCCGCCGTCTCCGCGGGGGACGACGACGGCCTCGGCCCCGCGCTGGTGGACCTGCGGGCCTCGACGAGGCCCTTCACGCTCAGCCCCGGCG
>CAZUQT010000133.1:0-8504 GCA_964622585.1 uncultured Elusimicrobiaceae bacterium
TCGTGGTTCCATTCGTTCCACTGGGCGAACTCGCAGCCCATGAACATCAGCTTCTGACCCGGCTGGGCGTACATGTTCCCGTAGAGCAGCCGCAAATTGGCGAACTTCTGCCACGAGTCGCCCGCCATCTTGTTCAGCATCGAACCCTTGCCGTGCGCCACCTCGTCGTGGGAAAAAGGCAGCACGAAGTTCTCGCCGAAAGCGTAGAGCATGCGGAAGGTCAGGCTGTTGTGGTGGTACTTGCGGAAAACCGGGTCCTTGGAGAAATAAAGCAGGGTGTCGTGCATCCAGCCCATATCCCATTTGAAACCGAAACCGAGGCCGCCCAGATAGGTTGGCCGGGAGACCATCGGCCAGGACGTCGACTCCTCGGCGTAAGTCTGCGTGCCGGGGTAATTCTCGTAAACCACCTGGTTGAACTGCTTAAGGAAGGCCACCGCTTCCAGGTTCTCCCTGCCGCCGTGCTTGTTCGGGATCCACTCCCCGGCCTTGCGCGAATAATCGAGGTAAAGCATCGAGGCCACCGCGTCCACGCGCAGCCCGTCGGCGTGGTATTTGTCCATCCAGAACTGCGCGCTGGAGAGCAGGAAACTTTTCACCTCGTTGCGGCCGAAATTGAAGATGGAGCTTTTCCAGTCCGGGTGGAAGCCCTGCCTGGGGTCGGCGTGCTCGTAGAGGTGCGTTCCGTCGAAATAAGCCAGGCCGTGCGCGTCCGCCGGAAAATGCGCCGGGACCCAGTCCAGGATCACGCCTATCCCTTCCTGGTGCAGACGGTCCACCAGATACATGAAGTCCTGTGGCCTGCCGTAGCGGCTGGTCGGGGAGAAATAGCCCGTGGTCTGGTAGCCCCAGGAACCGTAAAAAGGGTGCTCCGTCACAGGCATCAGCTCTACATGGGAAAAGCCCAGTTCTTTAACGTACTTCGGCAGCTGCCCGGCCATTTCGCGGTAGGTCAGGGAGCGGTTGCCCTCTTCGGGCACGCGCCGCCAGGAGCCGAGATGAACTTCGTAGATCGAAACGGGGCTTTTCAAGCCGGTGCGCCCGCCGCGGGACTTCATCCACTCCCCGTCGTTCCATTTGTAGGCGAGCGAGCCCACGACCGAAGCCGTTTTAGGCGGGACCTCGGCGGCAAAGGCCATCGGGTCGGCTTTCTCGGCGCTGAAATTATTGTAGCGCGAAATTATATGGTACTTGTAATTCTGCCCCTGCCTGACCCCGGCGATAAAACCTTCCCAGATGCCGGACTGCCCGCGCTGCTTCAAAGCGTCATGGCTTTTGTTCCAGCCGTTGAAATCCCCGATCACATTCACTTCCTTCGCGTTGGGAGCCCAGACCGCGAAAAGGGTTCCTTCCACGCCGCCTATGACCGCGGGATGCGAACCGAATTTTTCGTAAAGTTTGAAATGGTTGCCCTCGTTGAAGAGGTAAAGGTCCTGGTCGGTAAGAAGGTGCGCTTCGTTTTCGTTTTCCATTGTGTTTTCCTGTATTTCAAATAATACAATACTTGCGGGTAAAAAAGCGGGCGGCCCCGCTTTAGAGCCGCCCGCTTCTTTGAGCTTTTTCTTCGCTCAGGGCTTGGTCGCGCTGATAGCGTTGGTCAGGCAGTCCACATAAGCCATCAGCTGCTGGATGCTTGCGCCGGGGCCGGGATCGGTACAGCCATTCATGAATTCCAGGCCGGGGGCGGTAACGCCCTTCATTTCTTTCAGCAGGTCGTCCCAGCGGGTGTCGCGGGACCAGGCCAGCTGGTCGTATTTATCGTTGTAGCCCTTGACCGGCAGATAGATGGCCAGACCGTGGGAAGCTTCGTCGCGGCCGTAGGTTTCTTTGTAGGCCGTATTGTCGATGACCAGCCTGCCGGTCAGCGCGGCCTGCATTGCGCGGCCTTTTTCGGCCAGAGCCGGATCGGCCTCGGTGGCCAGGCGGGCGAAGTCGTAAAGGTCCTTATTATCTTCGTAAGCGTAAGCGGCGGCGGAATAAACTTTGGCCTTGATCTGGGGCTTCTTGTCCGAGGCGAGCAGCGCATCGGTCCAGGCGTTGAAAGCCGTCATGAACTCGCCGAGCGCGGACATCCGCACCGCCGAGAGCGTCACTTTCTTGCCCTTGGAGGAATAAAAGCCGTCATAGGTGCGCACCATTTCGGCGGCCAGCTGCTCGCTGCTCTTCGAACCGTCGAAAGCTTTGAGCAGGGTGTCGTAGGGGAAGCCGGTCCCGGGCACGGTCTCCTCGGAGCCGACCACGTAGTCAGCGTAGCCGTTGACCTCGTAAAGAAGTTCGGCCATCTGCATCAGGCAGGCGTCGTAGGCCAGGATGTCGACTTTGCCGATCTCCCTCATCGCCGCGCCCAGCTCGGGGGTGGAGATGTGGTTCTTGGTCTCGAAATCGTAGGAGATGCCCTTGGAAATGCCCGGCTTGTCGGTGATCCAGCCCGAGCCGTGGTTCCAGATTATCAGAGCATAGTGTTTCGCGGGATAATTCTTCATGCCCCATTTCGCGAAATCCGCAAGGTGCTTCCAGTCGCCCATATCCACCCTGTCGAAGGTCTGCATCGCCCTGGAGCCCACTTTTTCCTCGTTTGAATCCTGGGTGACGTAAAAGCGGCGGGAGCCGGTCCAGTTGCCGTCGAAAGAGACGTCGTTCTGCTGGCCGTTCATCCGGCCGGTCTCGGTGACGATATTCAGGGAAGCGTTGGAGCCGACCGTTTCCATCTTATTGAGGTTATAGAGCCCGGCCACCTCGAGGTCGTTCTTGCCGTTCATATAGACCATCACGGTCCATTCTTTGGGGGCCTGGGGTTTGGGATCTTCGTGGGAGAACCAGCCTTTCTGTCGGGCCGGGGCGGAAACCTGCGGGGTGTCTATGCCGGACAGGGCCGCTTTAAGGTCGCCGGTGCCGCGGTCGAAATCGACCTGGGCGTAGGCCGCGGGGATAAGGGATAATATGAAAGCAAAAACCGGCATTATGCGCTTGTTCATTCTGCCTCCGTAAACTTTAGAACCGCTGATGTTTAAAGTATAAGGTAAATACGGGGAGGAATTAAGAAGCCAAAGGCCCAGGCCGGGCCCGTATTAAGGTATATGGAAAGCTGGGCCCTATGGTCCGCGGCTCATTTGACCGCCCGGGCGGATTATGGCTAACATTGATTGAAGCATGGCCGAGGAAAACCCCGAACCGCACAAACGCCGCGTCCGCTACAGCGGGAGGAACCCGCGCAAGTTCTCGGAGAAATACAAAGAGCTCGACCCCGCCAGGTACGCCGGCGATATCGAGCATATAATCGCCAAAGGCCAGACCCCGGCCGGTATGCACCGGCCTATCTGCGTCGAGGAAATTCTTTCAATTTTGGATCCCAAACCGGGCGAGATCTGCCTGGACGCGACCCTGGGCTACGGCGGCCATTCGGAAAAGCTGCTGCCGAAGCTTCTGCCGGGAGGAAAACTTTTCGCGGTGGACGTGGACCCGCTGGAGCTGCCGCGCGCCGAGGCGCGGCTCCGCGCCCTGGGCTTCGGCCCGGACGTTTTCATAGCGCGCAAGATGAATTTCGCGGGAGTGCTGGGGCTGCTGCCCGAGGCGGGCGGCGGCTTCGACTGCGTTCTCGCCGACCTCGGCGTCTCTTCGATGCAGCTGGACAACCCGGCGCGGGGCTTCACCTATAAAGCCGACGGGCCGCTTGACCTGCGCCTGAACCCCGGGCGCGGCAGGCCCGCCTCGGAAATGCTGAATACTATTTCCGCCGAAGGGCTCGAGAAAATACTTTTCGATTATGCCGACGAACCGCAGGCCAAAGAAATAGCGCAAGCCATAAAAGCGGCGCTCCTGCCGGTAATAACCACGGCGCGCCTGGCCGCCGCCGTAAGCGACGGGCTCAAAAAGATCGACCCGAAAATAGACGACAGCCTGATAAAGAAAGCGCTGCAGCGCACCTTTATGGCGCTGCGCATAGCCGTGAACGAAGAATTGAGCGTGCTGGACCGCTTCCTGGAGATTTTGCCCTGGTGCCTGAAGCCGGGCGGCCGGGCCGCGATCCTGTCTTTCCACTCGGGCGAGGACCGCCGCGTTAAAAAAGCGTTTTTACAGGGAGAGGACGCCGGTATTTATTCAAAAATAGCGCCCTCCCCGATGCGCCCCTCCCCCGAAGAGCGCCGCGGCAACCCGCGCTCCGCCTGCGCCAAACTCCGCTGGGCCGTCCGCTCCGACAAGCCCGCGCAGTAACCTCAGTCGGCATCCCTCTTCGGACGCTCCAGCACCCCGCACCCTTCGCCTGTATAAAAGACCCGCCGCTTTATCAAAGCCACGGTCTCCTTAAAGATCTCATGCTTAATAAGATATTCGCTGCATCCCAGTTCCCGGCAGACGGCTTTATCCGCGGGATCTTCGCTGGAGGTATGCATGATCACGGGGATGCTTTTAAGGCGCGGGTCGGCCTTGACACGCTGCAACAGTTCTATGCCGTCCATGCCCGGCATATGTATGTCGGAAACCAGCAGATAGGCCTTGCCCGGTTCAAAGCCGGGTTCGCTTTTGCCTGAAAAGAAATTCCAGGCCTCGTCCCCGCTCTTGAACCGCAACACCGGGTTAGCCAGCCCGCCCTCCTTTAAACGCTCCTCCAGAAGACAGGCGTCCCCGTCATTGTCTTCAGCGAAGAGTATGGTCAACTGCCTTTTCTTTTCCATATCTCACCTGTACCTGGCAGGCCGAAGCCGGCGGATCCGATCCGGCCCGGCAGCCTTAATATTTCAGCCCGAACAGTTTTTTCAATTTTAATGCCCCTCTTAAATATAATTGAATTTATCTGATTTGGGTATGTGATAATAATAGGTACTTAATGGGTATAAAATATACCCATTAATCGCATGTTTTTTTACCGCATTTCGGTTTACAGGCTTTGCAGGAATGAGGTCAGGTTCTTGCCCTTTTTGGTCAGGCCGAGTTTCTTGCGGATATGGTTGCGGTGCTTGTTCACGGTCTGGGGAGAAGAGTTTGAAAGGCCGGCTATTTCCTTGGTGGTCAGCCCCGACTTTATCATATTGCAGATCTCTATCTCTTTGGGGGTAAGATTGAGCTTTTTTTCGGTCAGGTTGCGGCCGAACGAGGAAACCAGCGACCTCAAACTGTTCTCCAGAAGGACGGCGTAATCGCGCGACACGCCGCCCCTGCGTTTTATTTTCAGAACTATCGGCATGACGATCTCGTTTATATTCGCGGAGATATCGTTCTTTATCCTGCTTTTTTCGGCCTCTATCTCGCTTATCACTTCCTGAAAGGCGACATTTTTATCCGCCAGCCGCTTTTTCCCGGCTTCCAGTTCCGCGCAGGTTTTTTTAAGCGCCTCGTCCGCCAGTTTACGCTCGGTGATGTCGCGCACGATGCTTATGGTGGTGTCGTCGATACATGGCGCCATCCGCACCTCGAAGTATGATTCCCGCCCGTCGATAGGAAGAGAGTAATTAAACGTCAGCACGGTGTTCGAATCCAGGGCTTCGGCGATCCCTTTCATCAGCAGTTCCGCCACCGGCGGCGGCAAAACCCCCCCGATCTTCTTATGAAGAAAAGCCGCCGGCGGCAGGAAGAGCAGGCCCTGGTCGAGCGCGTGGACGAACAGGAACTCTCCGTCCCGCCGGTTCGTAAAGATCATGTCCGGTATGGCTTTGATGAGCGAGAGGTTCCGGGCCTCGCTGGCGCGCAATTCCTCCTCCGCGCGCTGGCGCTCCGTGATATCGCGCTCGACGCAGATCCCCAGGCGCCTGCCTCCTACCGTTACTTCCTTCACCGAAGTTTCCACGACCAGGGTCGAGCCGTCTTTCCGGCGATGGCGCACGACAAGGACGCCGCCCCCGGCGCCCCGGACCCGGCGGCCGCGTTCCATGACCATGGGCGCGGCGTCCGCGTCCGGGTCGAGGATCCCGATAGATTTTCCGATAACTTCCCCGCGCGTATAGCCGTGCATTTCCAGGGCCGCCGGGTTGGCGTCCCTGAGGATAGGCGGCCCGCCCGGCGCCAGCTCAAGCAGCATAATGCCGTCGCGCGCGTTCTCGAAAAGCAGCTGGTACAGCTGAACGGCCTCGTCTTTTTCCCCCTGTGCCATTTTAAGGACCTTCTTTTCCCCGCGGCCTGATGCCGCACGGCTCGACGGGGACCACCATCCTCACAACTCCGCCGGGCAAAGGACCGCGCCCGATGCCCATGAAAAAGCCTGAAGAGATAGAAAAGGCGGCGCAAACCGGTCTCGATACGCAAGGACACTTAAAAGATCGCGGTTTTATCCCCCGTCTGACCAAGCCGGCATTTCAGAAAGTATCGCCGGATATTTTTACCTGTTCCCGCGGAAGATCGGCATAAGAACCGTGCCCGGTTCAACGACGGCCCATTCAAGACCCTCCGGCTTTGAGCTTAGCCTTGTTTTCGCGGGCCGTCCGGCTCGCCCGCAATCGCCGTCTTCGGCTTTACTTCGTTCCATTTTTTAGTCAGCGGCGGGCAGGGGCAGCCTTCATAGCTGCTCTCTTTCATCAGGTCGAACTCCGAGGCCTCGCCCATGGCCCAGGCGCCGCCGGCGCCGGGATTATAGCTGCGCTTGCTGGTCAGGTTATAGCGCTTCAGGACTATCCCCTTTTCGGTCAGCTGCCGCGAAACCAGCTCTTCCACCTCTTCGGTCAGCTCCCCCGGTATCACGAAGCCGGACCGCTCCCGCCATTTCGCCAGGAAATAATAACCGCGGAGGAAATCGTACTCGTAGAACCTGGGGAAAGTGATCTCCAGCCAATCCTTGTCTATAATTTCCCCGCTGGAAGCTTTGCGGAAAAGCTTATGCTTCAGCAGGTAAGCCGCGCCTTTGTCCAGGAACTCCTTTTCTTCAGCGGTCAGTCCGCGTTTCCGGCAGAACAGCACCGCTTCAAGGCAGGGCAGCGTGGTGACTATGGAGCTTTTGGGAACGGGTTTTGTATAAGCCGCCTCGTCGCAGTTCAGGCCGCCGTCCGGCAGCTGGTATTTGAGGAACCAGGGCCTCATCCAGGGCAGTTCTTTATCCACGTCGACGCCGCAGGCGAACAAGAGCTGGTAGGCGCTGCCTACGGCGCAATGGCAGGCTATCTTCCGGTACGGGTCGGTCCCCTCCGGGAATTCTTCGGCCTTTACCGGGAAGACCGGCAGATAATGGCCCTTCAGCACTTCCGTCATTTTAGAGACCGCGGCGGCGGGGATCTTTTCCGCCAGCCCCAATTCGTAAAGCAGAAGCATATGCCACCAGGGCGAATCCCATTTCGGCCAATAAGGATCGCGCCCTATGCTCTGCAGGGCTTCCTTAGAAGATAAGTAGGCGAGGGACCTTTTTAAGCCGCCGGCGGGAGTAGACATGGTTACTTGATGAAACCGGACATCCTGGCTATCGAGCCGCTGGAGTTGGCGTAGCTTCCTTTATAATAATGGCCCCATTCCAGGCAGACCAGATTGTTCATCTCGGAAGCGGCTATCTCGTGGAAGAGCATGAAGCTGGAAAAGGCGAAGAGCGGGAGGCCGACCGAGCCCACCACCGCCCCGGCGGTGTGCATAGCGAGGCGCTCGAAGGCGAATTCCAGGACTTTTTCCGTGCCGATGATGCCGGCTTCCTTGCCGGCATGCCAGGCCAGGTGGTGCCCGACGGTCTGCGATTCCTCCACCTTGCCGACATAGACGCCTTTCACGCTCCGCTTTACCGTCCCCGCGAAGCGTTCGATAAGCTTGTCGGCCTCGGCCTGCTTTGCTTTATTATTCTCGAAACTTTTATGGCAGCCGGCGGCCGCGCGCAGCGAGAAATAAACGGAGCCCTGCAGGTACCCGGCGCAGGAGGCCCGCCCCTCGGCGCAGTCCCGCTCGCCGAGTTTCCCGAGCATGGAGCCGCAGGCCATATAATACATCGGGGTTATCTCCCCTTCCTCGGCCTGCTGTTCGCACATCTCCAGAACTTCGTTCACGCAGTTGAAACCCCTGTTATTGCAGCGCCCCCCGCCTATGCCCTTGGCGAAATCCCTGATGGAGTTATTCGCGCCGTTACAGTCGTCCATATGCTTGTCGCAGTAAGCGATGGACCCGGAGAGGTGGCGCAGCACGGATTCTTTCAGGTCGTCTTTTACCGGGGCGCCGCCGCTTTTCCGGTTTCCCGGCATGGCCTCTAGGGCCGGGACTATACCGGCGTCGCCGCCGCTCCGGCTCTGTATAAGGGCCTCCCTCATATTCCCTTCCACGCCGTCAAAATCGCCGGCCCCCGCCGCGCCGCAAAGCGCGCAGGAAAGGATAAAAGCGAGAAGCAGGTTCCTGTTGGTCATATAAGAATAGCGGAAAACGCCGCCCCTATAGTATAGTGGTCGGCCCTTGACATGTCAAGGGAGAGGAGCTTCCCTTTTATTTTATCAGATGTTTTACGGCTACGGAGGCGCAGGCCATGCCGAAGGCGCCGGTGACGAAGCCGGCCGTGCCGAGGACCACGCTTTTCTTGGTGCAGCTCTGGAATTCGTTCTCGCCCTGGGGGCAGA
>CAZUQT010000134.1:0-8222 GCA_964622585.1 uncultured Elusimicrobiaceae bacterium
GTTCTTCCAGGCGGAGCGGTTTAGGGTAGTTTGTCATTTGTTATTTCCTTAAGCCCAGGGCTTTGATGACCTTCTTGTATTCTTCCCTGTTGTTGGCTTCAAGGTAGCTAAGAAGGCGCTTGCGCTGCGAGACCAGCTTGGTGAGACCGAGCTGTGAGGCGTGGTCCTTAGGGTTGGTGGTATGGTGCTTGGCAAGATACTGGATGCGCTCGGTGACGAGCGCTACCTGCACGGAGGCTGAGCCGGTATCGTTGGGTTTTGCGGAGAATTTCTCCGTTATTTCTCTGATTTTGTTCTTGGTTGTAGACATGTTTTTCTCTCTTTGTAGTGGTTTTATCCGTTTGCCTATTATATTAATAACCTCTATGGCTAGTCAATGCTTCAAGTCCCCGGCGAACCCCTGGCTTTCGCTGGAGGCGCGCGCCGCGCCCCGGGCGCTGCCCGGCAAATAGCCATGGCGCGGGGTAAATTTGTTATTATTCATGACATGGAGACTACCCCGCACCCTGATCGCAGCACCGAGAGAACTAGATGGTTCCGGCTCGCGGGAATTCTCGCGGCGGCCTCGCTTCTTGCCTTGGGCCTGTTCCTTCTCCGGGACGACCTGGGGCCCGGCTTCGAGGAAGAAGAACTCCGCGTTTCCTCCGGCACTTTCACCGGCCCGCTTGACGGGGTCTTTAAAGCCGAGGGGCTCAGCGACGCGGAAAGGGCGCGCGTCTCCAAACTGCTTTCCCCGAAGATCAACCTTCGCCGCCTGCGCCTGGAGGATTCCTACAGCATAGTTTTCTCGACCTGGGGCGCGATGAAGTCGCTCGTCGTGACGAAGGACCTGAATACCTACCTGATTTCCCTTTCCACCGGCGGAGAATTCTCGCTCCTGGTGCAGCCCGTACAGATAGAATTCTCCTCCGCCTCGGCCTCCGGGGTTATAACTTCTTCCCTTTGGGAATCCATGACCGCTGGCGGAGTTCCCCCCGCCGTGATCCTGGATTATACCGACGTGTTTTCCTGGTCCGTGGACTTCCTGACCGAGGTCAGGGAGGGCGACCGCTGGGCGCTTTCCTGGAGCTACAAAAAAGATCCGGCCGGCAGGGTGATCTCCCCTAAGATCATCGCGGCCGCTTACGAGGGGCCGGAAACTGGCCGCAAGACGGCCGCGGCCTGGCAGGGCTCCTACTACGACGAAAAAGGCGAGTCGCTCAGGAGCATGTTCCTGCGGGCTCCGCTGCACTACCGCCGCATTTCCTCCTACTTTACCAACCGCCGCTTCCACCCGGTGCTGAAGATCTTCAGGCCGCACCAGGGCATAGATTACGCCGCCCCTTCCGGTACCCCCGTTTCCGCGGTGGCCGACGGCACTGTTTCCTTCTCCGGCTGGAAGGGCGCCAACGGCAGGCTGGTCGTCCTGCGCCACGGGGCCGGCTACGAGTCCACGTACGGGCACCTTTCGCGGATCGCAAAGGGCGCCGGCAGAGGCCGCCGCGTCAGCCAGGGCGACGTCATCGGTTACGTCGGGTCTTCGGGGCTCTCGAGCGGGCCGCACCTCGATTTCCGCGTGAAGCTGAACGGCACGCCGCTGAATTTCCTTAAAATAAAATACCGCTCGAGCGGGGGCGTGAGCGGCAAGGCGAGGGAAGCTGTGGCGGCGGCTATCAGGCTGCTGGGCTCTCCGGCGCCCGTGAAAAACTAGCGGCCCGCTAACCCACGAGGCCGAGGTACTTCAGCAGGTCCACGGCCATCGGGATCATCTCCACCGCGATAAGCACGATTATTATTATTTCCAGCCAGTGGCTCCGGCGGGTGTTCACCTCGCCGTGCAGTATCTGGCTGATCTGCGCGAGCGTCTCCATCTTGCGCGAGATGCTTTTGCGCCAGTCGTCGAAATGGAACTCCGCGGCGGAGGCCCTGAACGCGACGGCCAGGTAGGGGTCTCCTACCGTCTTAAGGGAGTTTTCCACGCGCCCGAGGAATTCGGAGAACTCCATGTATTTGCGGCTGGAGTCCTCCGCTATATCGGCGTATAAATTCCTGAAAATATTCGCCACGCTTTCCCGCTTCTGGTCCATGGCGTCGTAAAGCTCTTCCAGTTTCCGGCCCAGCATCTCGTCGTAATAGCGGAACTCCAGCAGGTGGGTGAGGGAAAATTCGATCACGTCGGCGATGTCCCGCTGGCCGTCCGGCTCTATCAGCAGGGCGGAGTTCCAGTCTATTATCGCCAGGTCGGAGCTGGAGTACTGTATCGCGCTTTCTATAAGGAAAGCGCGGTGCTCGTCCACCAGGTGTTCCTTCTCCTCGGCCAGGATCAGCGCGGCCACGTCCACCTTCTTGATGAAGTCCCTGGGGTTCTCGAGGCCGTCGGCCTTCTCTATGATGTAGGTTATGTAATCCTCGTGGATCTCCCATTCCGCCGGGTTGATAACGGCGGGCATGATGCGCTTTTTAAGGGCGTCCTTGCGGGAGACCGCGAGCAGCTCTATCTCGCCGGAGGCCTCCAGTTCGGAGGCCGTCCTGACCAGTTTTCCCCATTCCGTGCCGGGCGGGATGGCCAGTTCCAGGGTGACGGAGATGACGCCGTAGTTCCAGACCCGGGCGAAGATCCGCACCGGCAGCTTGCCCGAGGGCAGGTCCAGTATTTCTTCTCCCAGGTCGGCTTTGAGCGGGGAGTCCTTTATGATGATGGCTTTGCGCGTATCGGTGGCGAACTTGAGGCGCGGCCCCTTCGCGTCGGCGCTCAGAAGCTGCTCGGCGCGGACGAGCGAGATCTCGCCGGCTATGTCGAAGACCCGGTGGACAAGTATGCTGCCTTTCTGTATTGCCGTGGACATTTTATAGCTCCGGCCGCTCCGCTCCCGCGCGGGGCTCTTCGGCGGCTTCCCGTTTACTTTTTCGCCAGGACGGTTTCCACCGCTTTTATGATGGCGGGGTCGAACGAAGGGTCGTAGCCTTCCCAGACGTCGTAGATCTCATGATCTTTGTTGAGCAGGTAGATGTAGGGCACGCCCTGCGTGCGGTAGTTGCGGGAGATAGCGCTCCCCTTGTACGCGATAGGAAAGGTCACTCCCAGGTCGGCGGCGAAATTCAGGCCGGGCTGGGCGCTGTCCTGGATCAGGACGCCGATGACTCCGAGCCCTTTCGCGGAGTAGGAGGTATAGACCTTCTGTATGAAAGGGGCGGCCTTCCGGCAGTAGGGGCAGGTTTCGGTGAAGAACATCACGATCGCCGGCTTCCCGGCGTAGGCGGCCAGGTCGATCTCCCCCCCGGCGGCGTTGGGCAGTTTGAAATAGGTGTCTTTTTTTACATAGGACGCGCTGCCCGGGGCGGGCTGGGCCGCGCCCGCCGCCTGTTTTTCTGGCTGTTCGAGCGGCAGATCTTTTTTCCCGCAGGCGGCCAGTACGAAGAAAACGGCTGTCAGCGCCAGGGCAGTTCTTTTCATGGTGTTCTCCTTAAATCAGCGGCCGGCATTTCCCGGTCCCTCTTATTTTATTACTTTTCGCAGCTCGTCCAAAATAAAATTAGCCGCGCACTCCCTTATAAAGGGGCGCGTGCCGCGGAACTGCCTTTTGAAAACGGCGGTGCCGCGCGGCCCGGCCAGCCCGAAAAAAACCAGCCCCGCCGGTTTTTCTTCCGTGCCCCCTCCCGGCCCGGCTATGCCGGTAACCGAAAAGGCGTAGTCGCTGCCGAAAACTTTCCTTGCTCCGGCGGCCATTTCCCGCGCGCATTCCCCGGAGACCGCGCCGGCTTTCTCAAGCGTAGCGGCCCTGACTCCGAGCAGTTTCATCTTGGCGGCGTTGGAATAAGTTATCGCCCCGCCGAGGAAATACCCCGAACTGCCGGGGATATCCGTGACGAGCTTGGCCGCCAGGCCGCCGGTGCAGGATTCGGCGGCGGCCAGGGTTCGCCCCCGCGCTTTAAGCTTCGCGCCTACGGCGGCCGCGAGAGTGTCCTCCCCTTCTCCGTAAAGTTTATCGCCCAGCTCTTTGCGGCAGGCGGCCCCCGCCCTGCCGATAAGCCCGCTGCTGTCGTCGCCCGAAAGGATGAACTCCACCGTGCCGGGCCCGGCCAGGATGGTAAAGGCGGCTAGAGGGAAGCGCCGCATGACGGGGCGCAGAAGTTTCTCGGCCTGCGGCTCCCAGAGGCCGGCTATCTTCAGCTTCAGCTGGGCGACCGGGGGGCGCCCTTTGAAGAACGCTCTTATTTCCTCGTCGAGGAAGTTGTGGAACATCGGCTCCCATTCTTTCCGGGGGCCCGGCAGCAGGACGAGCATTTTCCGGCCCCGGGTCAGGACCTGGCCGAAAGCGGTTCCGTTGCTGTTCTCCAGCGGCTTCGCGCCCTCCACCAGGAGGCACTGGTCCTTGATATTGGGCGGCAGGGCTTCAAGCTTGTAGTTGAAGGCGAGTATCTGCTCGCAGCTTTTTGAATAGAACAGCCGGCGGCCCAGCACCGCCGCCGCGGCCTGGCGCGTCAGGTCGTCGAAGGTAGGGCCGAGCCCGCCGCAGGCTATGACCAGGTCCGCCCGCCGCAGGGAGCCGGCGAGGCAGTCTTTAATGTCGGGAAGGCTGTCCCCGCAGGACTGCTCCCTGGTTATGGCAAAGCCCAGCGGCGCCAGGAGTTCGTGGAAAAGGGGCACGTAAAGGTTAAGCTTTCCGCCCAGAAGCTCCGAGCCGGTGCAGACGATTTCGGCTTTCCCGGTTTTCATGCTAAAAGATTAGCATAAACCCGTGACAGCCAGAAAGCCGCGGATGAGGCGGCCCGATTGGCCGTCTGATGGGCATAGCCCGTTGATACGGCACAAACGCATGTTTGACACATGGTGGCGGATTTGGTAGTTTTGAGTTTCGGCGCGCCATTTCGAGGCGGATATACGGAGAACTAATATGATCAATGATACTCTTTCGAAGATAGAGGCGGCGATAGCAAGGGTGGAGTCAGGCAACTCGCCGGAAAAAGCAGAGCTGGTGGCGCTTCTCAAGAAGCTGAAGTCCGAACTTTCCGCCCTGCCGATTTCAAAGATCGACGACATCCGCAGCGTAGGGCTCTTTACGGAAGCCGCCGCGCACGAGGCTACGCGCAAAGACTCAAGCCTGCAGCTCAGGAACCTTTCTATCTCCGGCATCTCCTACGCCGTGAAAGGCTTCGAGGTTTCCCATCCCGAGCTGGTCTCGGTGGCGAACGAGATCTGCATGATCCTCGCGAGGATGGGTATCTAGACCGCAATTCCCGGCGCGGTTTAAGGTATATAATAAATGAACGAACATGAATTTTCCGCCATATTCGCTTTCGCCTTCATAGCCCTGGGGCTTTCCGGCTTCGCCCGGGCCGCCGAGCCGCCTAAGGCGAAGAAGGTTCCCCACGCGCTGGAAAAACACGGCCAGGTCAGGAACGACGAGTACTACTGGCTCAAGGACCGGAAGAACCCCGAGGTCAAGGCTTACCTCAAGGCGGAGAACGATTACGCGGCGGCGGCGATGCGGCACACGGAAAAACTGCAGGCTAAAATTTTTACGGAAATGAAGGGCCGGATAAAAGAGGACGACTCCACCGTGCCTTTTAAATACGGCGGCTACTATTATTACAAGACCTATAAGAAGGGCCTGGAATACCCGGTCTACGCCAGAAAAAAAGGTTCCGTCGACGCCGCCGAGGAAGTGCTGCTGGATGTCAACGAGATAGCCAAAGGGAAGGCTTTCTGCTCGGTCACGTTCCCCGCCATCCGCCCCGACCACAATGCGATCGCCTATGCCGTGGATACCGGCGGCAGGCGCTTCTACGACGTTTATTTCAAGGACCTCGTCACCGGGAAACTTTACGGGGACAAGATCTCCGCCACGTCAGGGAATATGGCCTGGGCCGCCGACAACCGCACGCTTTTTTACGTCAAGCAGAACCCGGAAACGCTGCGGTGGGAGCGGGTCCTCGCGCACGAGCTCGGGCGCTTCAGGGACCTCGAGGTTTACTTCGAGGCGGACGAGACCTTCGAGGTGAGCCTGTCCAAGTCCAACACGGACAAGTATATCTTCCTCCGCTCCGGCTCCACGCTGTCCACCGAGTACCGCCTTATAGACGCGGGAAAGCCGTCGGCCGCCCCGGCGGTTTTCCAGGCCAGGCAGCCCAGGCTCGAGTATGACATCGCGGACGGCGGGGACAGGTTCTTCGTGCTGAACAACGACCGGGCCCGCAACTTCAAAGTTTCCGTCTGCCCGTCCTCCGCCACTTCCAGGGCTTCCTGGACCGACCTGGTCCCGCACCGCGAGGATACTCTTGTGGAAAACCTGGAGGTCTTCGAGAACTGGCTGGTGCTGAAGGAGCGCTTTAACGCGCAGGGCGGCTTTCATGTCATCAGCCGCGCCGGCGGCGCGGAGACCCGGGTGGGCTTTGACGAGCCCGTTTACATGACGGACCTCGGCGATAATTACGAATATAAGACGGACACGCTGCGCGTCGCCTACGAGTCACTGACCACGCCCGATTCCGTTTATGACGTAAATCTCAGGACTGGCGAAAAGCTTCTGCTGAAGCGCCAGGAGGTCCTGGGCGGCTTCAAGCCGGAGGATTACCAGGCGGAGCGACTGTGGTTCACCGCGCGGGACGGCGAAAAGGTGCCCGTCTCCCTTGTCTATAAAAAAGGGATCGCCCTGAACAGCGGGAAAAACCCGGTCCATATCTATTCCTACGGCTCCTACGGCTACAGCACGGACCCGTATTTCAGCTCGGGGCGGCTTTCCCTTCTTGACCGGGGTTTTATCTGCGCCATCCCCCATATCAGGGGCGGCTCGGAACTGGGCCGGCGCTGGTACGAAGAAGGGCGCCAGCTTAAGAAGAAGAACACCTTCTACGATTTTATAGACGCTACCAAGTATCTGATCGGGCTGGGCTACACTTCCCCCGACCATATCTACGCGGAGGGCGGCTCGGCGGGCGGTCTGCTGGTGGGGGCCGTCTCCAACCTGGCCCCCGAGCTTTATAAAGGCATCATAGCGGCCGTGCCTTTCGTGGACGTGGTTACCACGATGCTGGACCCGGACATCCCCCTTACGACCTCCGAGTATGACGAGTGGGGAGATCCTAACGTAAAAGAGTATTACGATTACATCCTCTCTTATTCTCCTTATGATAATGTGGAGAAAAAGGCCTATCCTAACCTGCTCATAGAGACCGGGCTTAACGATTCCCAGGTGCAGTACTGGGAGCCGGCCAAGTGGGCGGCCAGGCTGCGTGACAGGAAAACGGACAAGAACCTCCTGCTACTGAAAACCGATATGGACACGGGCCACGGAGGCAAGTCCGGCCGTTTTGAATCCCTTAAACTCGTCGCCTTCGAGTATGCTTTCATGCTGGACCTGGAGGGCATTAAGGAATAGGCCCCTTATTGCCCCGCCGCCCCTTCATTTAGTAGTATAAGTGAAAGCCCCCCCAAGGGGTTTTTTATACCCCGCACCCGCGGGCCGGATAGTTAAACATGCGTTTATGCCGTATCAGGCGCTCTGCGCTTCGGACGGCAAAATAGTCTACAGGAGCCAAAACATATGCCAAAGACTGCCGTTAAATCAAAAGCCAAAGCGTCCGCCTCTAAAATTTCCAAAAAAGTCATTTATTTCTTCGGCGGCGGCAAGGCCGACGGGAAAGCTTCCATGAAGAACCTGCTGGGCGGCAAAGGCGCGAACCTCGCCGAGATGGCCGGCCACCCCGACCTCCGTCTCCCCGTTCCCCCGGGCTTCACGCTCACTACCGAAATTTGCACCTATTACTGGGCCAACAAGCGCTCCTACCCCAAGGGCCTCACCCAGGACGTCGAAAAGAACCTCCGCAAGGTCGAGGAACTGACCGGCAAGAAATTCGGCGACGCCCAGAACCCCCTCCTGGTCTCGGTCCGCTCCGGCGCCCGCAGCTCCATGCCGGGCATGATGGAGACCATCCTTAACTGCGGCCTCACTTCCGAGACCATCCCGGGGCTGATAAAGCTCACCAATAACCCACGCTTCGTTTACGACTCCTACCGCCGCCTGATCATGATGTACTCCGACGTGGTCATGGAGAAGGCCGCCGGCATCGAACCCGCCGACGACAAAGGCATCCGCAAGCAGCTCGAGCGCATCATGCACGACATGAAGGCGAAGAAGGGCGCCAAGTCCGACACCGACCTCACCGCCGAAGACCTGCGGGAGCTGGGCGTCCTGTTCAAGGCCAAGGTGAAGGAAGTCATCGGCAAAGAATTCCCCGACAAC
>CAZUQT010000135.1:0-8175 GCA_964622585.1 uncultured Elusimicrobiaceae bacterium
ATTATGGCGGGGCCCCCCTCTTCCCCAAAGGGTTCGAGGGGGGAGAACCCCGTCCACCCTCGGTCTAAAGCGCTGTTTTTAGAACTTCACTCCGGCGCCGATCGACATGAAATTGTCGTTCTTGGAAGCGCCGCTGTCGAATATCTGGTAGCTGACATTGGCCGTCACCATGCTCAGGTCTATGTAGGCGCCGAACAGGTAGGCGGAGCTGTCCTTCGTGCCGAACTTGTATTTCGTGCCGGTATAGGACACGAAAGGAGTCAGCATCGGGAGGGTGGACGGGAGGTCCACCTTGAAATTAACGCTGGACTTGGGGAAGGCCCCCAGGGCGAAGCTAAGGCCGGGAACGAAGCCGACCGGGGTCGCATTGTCGTCGCCGTACTTATAGCCGGTATAGGAGGCTGAAACGTTCAGGATGAAAACTTTAGCCCCGGCGAACAGCGAGCCTTCGCTCTGCGAGGTTTTCAGGTCGGAACCGACGGCCCGGGTCTGGGTGTGCATGGTCTGCTTGAAGCCCGCGCCGACGTCGATGCGGGTCACGCCCTCGCCGCTGCGCGCGCCGCCGCGGGAACCGGGCCCGGCAAGGCGGGAATGGCCGCCGGAGCCGGGGGTAAGGGAGAAGGTTACGTCGCCGCCGAAAAAGTTATTGGAATAGCCGTTGACCTCGGGGGTCGTGCCGGCCAGGCCGGCGATGGTGTACTTCTCGGCTTCCCAGGCGCCGCGCAGGCCGTAGACGCGCGTGGTGTCGATCGCGTTAGACTTGTAGCTGGCCAGGGAGGGCTCTATCGCAAGGTTGCCGGAACCTATTACCAGGTCCAGCTTGGTTCCGGTATAGCCGTGCGGGCCGCTGATCCCGGTCACCCCGCCGTCAAAATAAGCCGCCGCGTTGAGCCCCAGCCCCGCCAGCATCGTCACCGCAATAATGATCTTTTTCATTAATTTTTCCCCTTAATTCTATTCTGCTTTCTTATAAGCTATCAAGCCGCAGTTTCCCAGCTGAAACTGCCACTATATTATACGATTTTTACCTCTCAACTATAAAGAAGAACCGGGGGAAAAAGCTCCCCCGGCCCGAAAGTCCCGTTGCCGTCACAAAAAGACAGCTCGCATCAAATTCTTAAAATCGGAAGAAACATTCTGTGAATAGTCTATCTTTTACAGACAAATCTTCTAAATCCTGCCTTAAATTAGAATTCAGGCTTCCATGCCTATTTAACAAGGACATTGATCGAAACATGTTGTTAGCGCCGTTTTTACTTATTTTGTCAATTTTTCAGACTGAATCAAGTCAAAACCAGGGAATAAATTTCGAAAGAGGATTTTGGTTTTCCGCAGGGGGCTTCCAGTAAACGCATTATCCAATTGAGTGTAGGCGGGTCCATCATTAAACTGGAATTCATGTCCCTGAACCCTTTTCCAATTAAGTCCACGGGCCGCTTCCAATCTGGCGGCTCTATTCCATTCTTTTACAGCACTTTCGAATTCTAACACTATCCGCATTTTACGGGCCTTTTCTTCCGGGGAATCCCATTCCAGAGGCTGGAGCTTCTTAATGGACTCAGTTAATTGGAGCACTACCATATCGATGGCGTGCATTGTCATTTGGTACAGTACTTCAGCGAACTCCACATTCGTGATCGGGCCAAAGCGGAAAGTTAAGATCTCCTTCGCGTTATCGGTGTAAATATCGCTGGTCATATCCAGGGACAGTGAGAAAGCAGCTTCCCGCCCTGTTTTAGTCATACAGTCTCCCTGCGCCAATCCGGCTTTTTTTAAGCAGACCATAGCGGGGAAGGTTTTTCCGAGGAATGTAGGTGATACTGCGGGGGGATTGCCGCTATTTCCCCCATCACACCAGGCTACACAAAATGGATTGATATCCCAGCGGTTGGGAAGAGGCAATGGTGTTACTGGAACCTCCGGTATCGGCATACTATCTACAGGAAATTCGGACGCCAGCGAAAGAGTCAGCGTTTTTTGTCCCTTAACTGATTGTACACAGTTGGCGTTATGCGTCCCGTCAAAATCTATCTCAACCTTTCCGGCCAAACTAGGGGAAGCGGAGACGGAAGTTATAAAAACTGAAAGAACCAGCGCATATTTTTTCATAATTTCTATTAGCTTCCCAATTTAGTATTGCTTTCCTTAGGTACTCCGGATTAAGGCCAATCCCCATGCTAAATATAACTTATATAATATTTAATCAGAATAAACACCAGGGCAGCAGAGTCAGAAGTCCCTCTAAATATAGACCATAAGGCCTATCATGCTATTATCTGGATTTGATCCGGGTTATATATCAGAAAGATACTACGCGAGAGATCCTGGAGAAGTAGGCGGGAACGTTGGAAAATTCGTAGACCTTTTCCAGTTGGATATTTTCTTCCAACCGGGTATCGGCGGTCGGGTTCCCGGTTTGGATATCGATATTCTGGAGAACTAGGACCTCCGGGAAATCACGCGACTCAAAGCGCTCGCGTATCCACTCCCGGTTCGCCCTGGCATATTCAAAATTCACCGAACCGTACCGGAGCGCGGCGTAATGCGGCGCCCAGGCGGCGATAAGGAGGAAACGGGACGGGTCCCTGGTTTTCAGGAATTGCAGCGTATTTGCGAACTCCCGGGGATTAGCGTAGGAGTTCGGGAAATTATTCTGTACCGCCATCGGATGATGGAAGAGGAACGCGGCCGCCGCTATAGGGCAGAGAAGGTTCGAGGCCTTAAACCTCTCCAGCAACCGCAGGAGAAGACCTCCGGAGAGCATAGAAAGAGCAAGGCAGGGGAGGATATAAAGCCTGCTGGCTGACGGGCTGCCTGGATGGATATCAAATTGTGCGGTGTTCGTGGATAGGAGCAGGAGGACAAGCCCTCCAAATACCGCCAGGCAAGTCGCGCGAAACACCTTCTCCGGTTTATTCAAAGCCTCCCGGAGTTTAAGATGCTGAATAGAAAAAATTAAAAATGCCGCAAGCCCGAGCACTATGAGTTCCGTGGCATACGGGAAATAATAATCAGGCCGGGTCAGGACAAGCCAACACTGCTTCAGGTTGGCGGCTATCGAACCAAGACCAAAATCGTTTTTACTCCCTGCGACATCGTTTCGCAGGAAGTAGCCGGTCCTCTGCCAGAGCTGGGGCATGAGAAAGACCGGGGTCAGCCAAAACCAATTGAACTGGAAACGCCGCCAGGGCAGGTCTTTTGCGCAGACCGCGAGGCCGCAGATCATTATAAAAACGAAAAGAGGCGATTCGTAGCGGGAATTAAAGTAAAAAAGCGAAGCGAGCCAGAAGAACTGCAGCCGGCCGCCGGATGGCGCATCGAGAAAAGCCTTGAGCCCCGCAATACTCAGCAAAAAAAATGCCGCGGCCGTAAGGTCCATACCCGCCGAGGTTGCCGCCTGGGCTACCACCGGGTGTGCGAGGGCCAGGAGCTGCATCGCGAGTGACGGGCCAATACCCATATACTGACGGGAAAGCCAGTAGACAGCGATCAGGAGCACGAACAACATCAGCCGGTTCACCACGAACCCGTTCTCGTACCTGGCACCGGTACCCGCATGGACCAGGCTCGTTAAGAACGGGAACATCAAGGGGCGCTTATCATAATCACGGACAATGGAAGTGAACGTTCCATTTAGCCAGGCCGCTTCCAAAGCTATGTCAGCCTTCTTGTCAAAAGCTAATGAATACGAGGCCGCTATCAAGCTGTTCTCGTCGCTGGTCACCCGCAGCATAGGTTTCACTGAAACCATTACTATGAGCGTCAAAAGCGCCGCCCCTATAAATCCCGGCAAATGCTTCCGGACAATATTAAGCACAGACTCGCGAAAAGAAAGACCAGAATGCAGTGCAGCGATGAAAAAAAGCAAAAGGATGAAATACGAAACATGAATAAAACACTGCCGGCTCCAAAAGAGAGAAACAGCGAGCAGAAAGAGCTGCGAAAAAAAGAAGATCCGCCTGATTCTTGGATTATCTGGAAGGAACATAAATCCGTTTATCGCCTGCTTTCTCCTATCTTCAGTTTCCCGCAGGTTGAAAATGTACGAACAACTCTCTCCTGACCCTATAGTACTAAAAGTCGCGGGTGCTATGGAATTTGACTCACCCCGCGCGCCGAAAAACAGCCCCTGGGAGTAATACGAGGGGCCATCTGAGATGCCGGTGCCGGTATTTCTCTTGTTCCTCAGTCCTGGTCGCTGGCGTATTTTTTCACGAGCGCCGAAGCCTGTCTTTTAGCGGTGACCTGGTCGATGAAATTCATCTTTTTGGATACCCGGGCAAAAAGCTGTTCCGCCGGGACGTTTTTCTCTTTCGCGAGAACCACGGACAGCCACTTGTAGGCCTCGAGGTTGCTCTGGGCCACCCCTTCGCCATCGGCGTAAGCCTCGGCCAGCCTCTGCATAGCCACAACATCCCCCTGGACGGAGCCTTTAACCAGCCATTCCACGGCTTTAGGAAGATCTTTTTTTATCCCCAGGTTGGCGCTGTACAAAGCCGCTATAGAAGTTGGAACCTGTTTATCTCCCATTCCGTCCGCTTTGAGAAACCACTTCAGGGCCTCCGCATGGTCCCGCTTCACTCCTTCGCCCATCATATACATCCGGCCCAGCTTGGCGCTCGGGCCCGGCTCGGACGCATTTTCAGCCGCCTTGCGGTATAACTTGAAGGCCTCGGTATAGTCCCTGCCGGCGCCTTCGCCGTAGTAATACATATCAGCCAGCTTTTCCTGCGCCTCGGCGTCGCCTTTGTCGGAGCCTTTACGGTACCATTTCATCGCCTCGGCCTTGCTGGCCGGGACGCCCCAGCCTGAATAATACATATCTCCGAGCTGGCGGCAGGCGCGGCCGTTGCCGGCATTCGCGGCTTTTAAGAACCACTGTCTGGCCTTAGTATTGTCCTTTTCAGCCCCGAACATAGAATAATAGTAAGCCATGCCAAGCATGTAAGCTTTTTCGGAGTCGCCTTTCCCGGCGCCATCCACCCATTCCAGGTAAGAGGGAGGCTTCACTGAACCCGCGGCCTGGGCAGGAAGAGATCGCGGAGAGATAGCGGCTAAAATGGAAAGAATACAAAAAACCGACAGGACTTTCATTTTGAATATGTTCATGCAAACCTCCTCAAACTTCCCCAAAATGCCAACGGCACCGGACTTTACAAAAATCCGGCGCCGCTGGCTTACACCCGCGTCCTAGTTGCCGGCACACGGCTTTCCGACACCGTAATAGCCTTCTTTCGGACCGACTTCCTTGGGACTACCGTGCCTGAACTGGTTCCAGGTGTGGTTGTAGTTACCCGTAATGTCAACCCCGACGCCGAAAGGCGTAAACGAGCCCTTGATCGCGGCTCCGACCTGATTCGCGCTGGTCGATTGGCCTTTCTGCAATTCGGCGTACTCAATAAGCCACTTGTTGTTAGGGGGAGCGCCATAACGGCAGAACACTTTTACTCCCATTTCGTATTCGTCTATTTTATAAGGCTCTTTCTCAAAGAGCATAGTTACCGACTTATTACCGGGCCCATAGGTCAGAGAATTCTCGTTTGCAAAGTTACTCCGGGCCGGCATAACCTGCGGCCGGGCGGCGCTATACTTCAGGCTATAATCCTCCAGCGGTATCTTGACCTCTGTCCATTGCTGGCAACCCCAGTAGTTACCGGGCTTCGAACATCTCTGAACAACATTAATCTCCCCTTTGGGGGCACATCTGTAACCAGAGTTCATGGGATCGTTTTTATTACAGAGCAGAGGAGTCAAGCCGCTTTCCCGCGCCAGATGAGTGTTGCCAGCGTACAAGGGGAGAACCTTCAAGGCGGCTTTACGCAGGTCATCGGGCGCATTCAGCTCGCCTTCGGCCCTTTTCTTTGCGGCCTTTGCATTGCTTACCGCGCGGTCAAAACCGTCTTTCGCTGTGCGCATCTCGCCAAGGATACTTTCAGCTTCGGCCTTTGTCTTGGCATTTCCTAGCTTAGCGTAAAGGGCGTTCACCTGTTTGCGGTATTTCTCCGCGTCCCCTATCGCATGCTTGTATGCCGTGTGGTTTTCAGTGCCGGTCGGCAGGCTGCCCCAAGCGGGATACTTATTGGCCGAGGCATCGTTCCAGATGTCCTTGCCTTCCCGCTGGGCCGTCGCAATGGCGGAAGTATCAGGCGTCTGCGTCGCAGGAGGCGTCGCAGGGGGCGTCGCAGGGGGCGTCGCAGGAGGCGTCGCAGGGGGCGTCGCAGGAGGCGTCGCAGGAGGCGTCGCAGGAGGCGTCGCAGGAGGCGTCGCAGGGGGTGTTTCATTATTCCCGCCTGTGGCGGGGGCGTTCATGCTCAGGTCCTTGCGGAATTGATTAACCAGGTCGATACTGCCCTGAGCCGGAACTATCAGATCACTATTGGGCAGCCCAGCCAGCTTGTTAAGATCGAAAGGAAGCTCCAGACTGCCGCGCTTGATGGCGGTGATCATGATCTTCTTCAGGTCAGTGTCAGGCTTGGCTACAAAGCCTTTCTTATCCTTCGGAAAGGCTTCTGAATACGTCAGAGGGCTCACATTCACCCATATTTGCTCCTCCGCCGCCTGCTCTGCCTTGTCATCCATGACCTCTTTATCCTTGGCGGAGAAACCGCGGAGGGCCAATATCTGTCCGACCAAGCACGTATCGTCCTTATCGTCCCAGATCTTCTTCATGACCTTGGCCATCTCGGCTTTATCTGTCTCGGTAATACTATCCTCTTTTATTTTCGCCAGTTTCTCGCTTTCTACGTTCGCAGCGTTATGTATCTCGTTGGCCTTCTTGAGTATTTCGGCGTAGGCCGCGTCCACTTTAGGGGTTTGCCCTTCGAAGAAGGAGCTAGCCTGCTTCTGGAAGACCAGGTCCTCTTCGCGCATCAGCTTGAGAACGGCTTGGCTCTTTACAGCCTCGTTCCTTTTGTTGGTCAGACTGATGAAGAGAGGGTCATCTGAGGACAGGGTGGGAACACCCTTTCCGGCTACAGTTTTCGCCTTTACGAACCCGGCGCGCTCCGAGGTTCCCGGCGTCATGATCTTGTCCACATCGGCTATGAACTTTTTAACTTCCGCGTCCGCCCGGGCAAGCTTCTCCTCGCCGGAGTTAAGGTCAGCGCGGAACTTAGCGCTCTTGGTCTTGACCGAGGAGTTACTATCGGCGACAACTTTCATGGTCGCCGGCAGCGAGGGCTGCTCACGGTTTCCCATAAGGTGGGTGACCTGGGCCAGGATGGCCTTTTGGTTGGTCAGAACCGTTTTGTTGCTGGTGAACATACCGGCTCCGGCCGTCTCTTTAACACTTTGCAGCAGCGCGACCAGGGCCTCGTCGAATGTTTTGGCTTCGTTCAGCGCGACCTCGGGGCTGGCCACCCCGTTGTTGACGGGGTCGCCGGGCTTGGGACTGGCGCCGGGGCCGGGGCCGGCGGCGGGACCGGAACCTTCCTTGGGGCCTATCTTGCAACAATCGTTGGGGTTGCAACTCACACCCTTATCCTTATTACAGAGGGCCATATTGTACTTTATGATGTTACAGTCAGCCGGCGCGGCGCCGGCAGGGCCGTAGCAGTATTGCGCGGCAGGCCCGGGGCCGGCGGGGTTGAGTATCCCACCCACGGTGCCGCCCACCCACTTGCCCACCTCGGTGCTGATCGCGCCGAAGACGGCGGTAAGGAGCTGTTTCTTGAATTCGTATTTCTTGAAGAATTCCCACTCGAGCGCCTTCTGCTGGCGCGCCTTGGCCGCCGCTTCCTCGAGGCTTTCGCCGGAGCGGTTGTGGTCGTACTTGGTGGTGGAGCCGGAAGGCCTGCCGGTCTTCTCGGAATCCCCGCCCGCGCCCAGGCCGCCGGCGCCGCTGATATTGGCCGCGTCGGCCGCCGCTTTATCCAGGGAGTTCATGGCGGAACCGCCGGAGAAGTTCCCGGCCGATTTGTCGGCCTGCGAGCGGAGCTTTTCGAAAGCGCCCTTGGAGGCGCTGTTAGGAGTATTGGAGGCCACGCCTTTGTAGCCGGCCATCGCCACCGGGCCGACCATGGAGCGGGATTTAGCCTTGGCGGAGGCGGACTGCGCGTCCTCGATTATCTTGCCGCCGCTCAGGCTGCCCGAAGTGCGGGTTCCGCCGCCGTCGAAGGACATGCCGCGCAGGGCGGACTGCATGCGGGGAATTACCGTGGGAGCGCCGGCGGACTT
>CAZUQT010000136.1:0-8135 GCA_964622585.1 uncultured Elusimicrobiaceae bacterium
GACGAAGTTCCCGGTGGGCCTGCCGGTGACATGCGGCTGCACCGGCGGCGGCGCTTTGGCGGCGGCTGCCGGGAGCTCGGGCGCGGGCCTCGGAGCGGGCTGAGGCGCGGGTTCCGGCCTGGGCTGCTCCACGGGCCTGGGGGCCGGCTGCGGCGCGGGCGCAGGCTGGACCGCGGGAGGAGGCTCCGCCGGGGCGGGGCCGGTCTTAAGCTTGGGTTTTGGGGAATCGAACGGCGCGGGCTCTCCGCCGAAAGCGTCGTCGGCCTCGGCCGCCGGCGCCGGGGCGCTTAGCTCCGAGGTAATAGCCTTCAGCTTCTTCATCGTGTCCATTTCCAGCTTGGACAAGTAGATGATAAAGTCGAATTCGCCTGAAGTCTTTTCCGGCCGGGAACACAAGCTGCCGAGCTTCTTGACGATCAGGAAGATATCTTTCATCTCCCCTTTTATCAGGAGCTTATGGCGGCCCGGATTTTTCTCATTAGGCGCCGGGGCGACGTCCCACTTTTTCAGCATAGTTTTACCGGATTATCAGGTCCGCCACCAGGTCGAGCGCCGACGAATGATTGAAGGAGGAGGAGTCAAAATACCTGAAGAAGCCGCCCGCCGAGGACAGCGCGTTCTCGATCTCATAAACCTTATCCTGCGGTATGGCCCCCACGCAGACGAGCCCGATCGCGCCGGAGTCGGTTACCGACTGGCTGACGAAGTTGGCGTTGGCGTCGGTCTCGCAAACCTTGACGTAAGCGCGCTTTACATACATCGGCTTGGCGGCCGACTTGAGGCAGATCGCGTCCAGCTCCGCCAGCACGCTGGCGCAGAGCGTCTCGTCCCCCTGGGAGTAGAGGAACGCTATTGAGCGCACGCGCTCGGGCGGAATTCCTTCCGGCTGCTGCCTGGCGGAAAGAGAGGCGAGGTCGCTGGCCTGCGCCCTGGCGGTTGACGACGGGCTGGCCTGGAAAATAACGGTTTTTTCCTCTTCTCCCTCGGAGCCCGCCCGGGGGGCGATGACCAAAGTCTCGTCTCCCGAAGGGGTTTGCGGCGCCGGAGTACTGCCCGGCAGGGTTTCGTCCGGATTGCCGAAAGAGACGGGACTGCCTCCGCCAAGCTCGATGCCTGGCGAGAGTTCTATCCCGGAACCGGCCGCCTGTTCCGAGGCTGACGCGAATTGTATCCCCTCTCCGACCTCGAGCTTGGGTTCAACTTCGAGCTTGGGTTCAGACGCAGGCTCGGCGGACGCGCCGAATTGGATCTCCGGGCCCGCTTCCAGTTTAGGCTCAGCGGCCGGCTCGGCGAAAGCCGCGAATTCCGGCTCGGCGGGCCGGGCTTCCGCGGGCTGCGGCTCCGCGGCAGGCGTCTCCGGAGCCTCCGGAGCGGGCTCAAGCCTCAAGGTCTCCCCCCCGTCCTGGGCGGACGCTGGTTCGGGGGACGCGGGGTCAAAGGTAAAAGCTTCAAAAGAATTTTCGGACTTCTCTTCGGGCTTCGCTTCAGGCTCGATCACAAAATCTCCAGGTTCCATCGCGGCAGGAGCCGCTTCGGGCTGCTCGATCCCGCTTTTTTCCATTTCAGGCCCGGCTGCGCCAGGGACCTGCTCCACGGCGGCAGGAAGCTCCGGCTCTGCCTGGGCGGAAGCGGCATCAAAGGCTTCCGGGAAGCCGCCGGCAAGGGCCGGGCCGTCGGCCGCCCCCGGATTGAGCCCCGCCTCGGGAAGCGGCTGGTCCGACGGCTCGGCCGCGGGCTTCTCCACCTCCGACATCTGCATGAGAACGTCTATGTCCGGGACGCCGAAGTCGCGAGAAGACTCAAAAGATGCGGGCGCCGGCTGCTTTTCCGGCGCGGTTTCTTCGGCGTTAAATGCGGCGGGCGCCAGGTCATTCAACTGGCCGGAGGACGCGGAAGCGTCGCCGGCCCCGGCTTGCGCTTCTTCGTTATCCCGGTTGAAAGTCATATCGTCCGGGGCGGGTTCCGGGATCCCGGGAAGGCCGGCCTCAGGAAAAGCGGAGACGGGCGCTTCGGCGCCGGAAACCTCGGCGGCAGGAGCGTTCACTTCTGGCGCTGGCGGGGTAAATTCGGAAATTGAAAGCGAAGGCCCGGTCGCGACATTTCTGACGGGCTCTTCCGAAGGAGGTTCGAGCGGGGCGCCTGAAAGCTTCACGGGCCCGGCGGCCGCCGGCTTTTCAGCCTGGGCCTCCTCGCCGAACATAAAATCTCCGAGGCTCTGCACGGCCAGCTTTTCCTGCTCCCGGGCGGGAGCGGCTTCCTGCGGCTCGGGAAAAGATTCTATAACCAAAGGCTTCTCCTCTTCGGCAGGGGAGTCGGCATCGGCCGCCTCAAAAGAAGGGAGCTCTTCAGGGGCCTGCGCGCCCTCGGTAAGACCCGAGAAAGATTCAAGGACCACTGTTTTATCCGCGTCAAAGGGTTCGGCGGGGATATCTTTTTTGGGCTCCGGCCTGGGGGCCTGCGGCTCCGGAACCTCTGCCGGTTTCACGTATTCCGCCGGCTGCATCTCGGGCATCTTGATACCGTCAAGGATGGACGGCATTTTATTGAGCAGCCCGTTAAGGTCTGAAAGTATTTCGTCTATAGACTCTTTTTTCTTATCGTATTTATTGTCCATGATAAACCGCCCCCCGGGCCAAATATAACTATATTCGCGCGTTACTTTTTAATTATAGCAAGTTGTTCGCGTAATTTTATCCCTCTTTTTGCGGCCTCGGCCGAGGCGGCGTCAAAACTGTCCTTTGAGGCGGAAAGAAGGAGGCGGCCGGCCTCCGGCGAGGCGGAATAAGACAGGCAAAAGAGCGCCTCGCTCCTGAGGTCCGGATCTTTTCCCGCGGCGGCCTGGAGAATATACGCGTGGCCCTCGGCATGGCCCAGGCGGGAGAGGGAACACGCGGCGTAAAGCTTGGCGCTTGTGGAAGGGTCGGACAACAAGGTTTCGGACATCAGGCCTGAAAGGTCTTCCAGGCCGGCCATGGACGAAAGAAAAAAACCGGCCGCTTTAAGATCCGTTTCCTTCTCCGCCGCGAGCCCGGCCGCCGTCTTCCTCACCCGCTCCAGGTACGGCTGGACCGGGAAGCCGAAAGCCGCGGCGAAACCGGCCTCCAGCGCGGCCTGCCGGCGGACCACGGGCCGGCCGGTGGAAGCGGCGCCGAGAAGCGCTTCGAACCAGAGCCGCCTGAGCGCCGCGTCGGTGTCGGAGCGCGACCACTCGCCCAGCAATTTGGCCGCGGCGTAGGCCACTTTGTCCTCCGGGCTTGAAAGCAGCGGAAGCACGCGCCGTTTATCGGCCTCGGGCAGGAAGCGCATCGCGGCCATTTTATCCAGGCCGTAAAGCACGCCTTCGTAAGTAAAGGAGTTCTCGTCCGTAAAAGCGTCCTCGCCGCTTTGGAGCGGCGCCTCCTTTTTCCAGGGCGAATTCTCCATGAAAAAGACCACGGCGCCGCAGAGCAGGAGCAGCAGGCCGGAGAGAACCATCAGGCTCGGGCGGCCTGATTCTTTTTCCTGGACCGGGTCGGACTTTATCAGGACAGCGGTAATATCTTTGGCGCAGATGCCGCATTTAGCGCCCGTATCGGGATTTCCGTAGCCGCAGGAGGGACACTTTTTCATATAACTTCCGCCAGGCAGGCGCCGTCGCGCGCCGCCGTAATGCGGCAGCGCACCAGGCGCCCCGTTTTCTGCGGGCCCGACAGCTCGATATTTACAAAGTTGGAAGCCAGGGCCAGCGCGCGGCCGTCCTTGCTCTTCAGGACCAGCCCCGTGTACTTTTTCCCCAGCATGGAGGCGGCGAAAGCGGCGCGCAATTCTCCGTCGAGAGCGCGCAGCGCCGCCGAGCGGGCGGCTACCGTCTTTTGCGGCAGGGCTTTAAGCGCCGCCGCCTTTGTGCCGGGCCTGCCGGAGAAGCTGAAAACGTGCAGCCCGGAAAGGGCGCAGTCCCGGACGAATTTAACGGCGGCCGCAAAATCCTCTTCCGTTTCAGTCGGATAGCCGGCGATTATATCCGCGTAGATCCCAACGCCGGGGAAAATTGCCCGCAGTTCTTCGAGTTTAGCCTTATATTTCGCGGTGTCGTAAAGCCGGCCCATTGCTTTAAGCACGGGGTCGGAGCCGGCCTGCAGCGGCAGGTGAAGATAGTCGCAGAATTTAGGGCCGGCGGCTTTTAAAACTTTCAGGAGTTCGGGCGTCAACTCTTCGGATTCAATCGAAGAAAAGCGGATCCGGAAATCGCCGTCCAGGGCGAACAGTCTCTTCACCAGGTCCGCAAGCGTAGCGCCGGACTTGCAGCGGTATATCCCGAGCCGCGTGCCGCAGAGGACTATCTCGGAGAAACCGGAATCTATAAGCTTTTTGATCTCATCTACTACCGCTTCGACCGGCTTGGATTTCAGCTCGCTGCGCGCCAGGTTCACAAGGCAGTAAGCGCACTTGAGATTGCACCCGTCCTGCACTATCACGAAAGCCCGAGCCTTCCCATGGAATTTAGTCACCGAAAAGAAGTCGCCCGACGGCGACGAGCCGCAGAACTGCGCCGGGATATTCCCTTTTTCTTTGTTGGTGAACAGGGTCGCGCCGGGCGCGGCAGCCAGTATTTTTTTGGGTTCGAGCGTAGCCAAACACCCCGTCACAGCTATCGAAGCCTTCGGGTTAGCCGCCGCCGTCTTGCGCAGAAAAGCCACACAATCCCGGTCGGCCTTCTCGGTCACAGAACAAGTATTGACCACCACAAGATCGGCGTCTTCCGGCTCCGCCGCCGCGGTGTGCCCCAGCGCCATGAACTTCTCGCGGAGACTCTCCGTCTCCACCTGGTTCACCCGGCACCCCACGGTCTTAAAATAAACTTTCACATCCATATTTTACAATTTTACTAGCTCTCCCCCTCACCGACTTAAAATAGCATAGCACACCAACCCGACAAGGGCGTGTCGGGTAAAAATTCTTTATGGAGGGGCGTCAAGGGTATGGGTTCGGAGCGACCTCTCGGAAGGCGAGGCTTGCATAAGCGCCGGAATGCCCGGGTGGCCAGCAGGCCACTGCAGTGAGAGGAGGCGCGGCCACGGTGTGGCCGACGCCGTGAGCGACGGGCCCATACCCTTGCCGCCCCGACTGTGCTTCTCGCGGTTCTGAATTAAATTATTTCTTCTTGATACGGGAAGCTTTCACTTTTATGCCGGCCATTTCGCGGATCTCGAAGAGGCGGTCGCGGAGTTCCACGGCCAGTTCGAAATTAAGGTTGTCGGCGGCGTTTTTCATACGCTGTTCTATTTCCACTGCCATCGCTTTTATCGAGGACTTGGGAGCGTCCCAGCGGGGGAGCGGCTCGGCGACGGACAGGCCCTGGCGCTTCGCCTGGGTCCGAAGCTCTTCGAACTCCACAAATTTCTTAATGATGGTTTTCGGCTCGATACCGTGCTTCTTATTGTAGGCCACCTGCTGCTCGCGGCGGCGCTTCATCTCGGCGATCGCCCGCGCCATGCTTCCCGTGATCCGGTCCGCGAAAAGAATGACCTCGCCGCATAAATTGCGCGCCGCGCGCCCGGAGATCTGTATCAGCGTCGTCTCGCTGCGCAGGAAACCTTCATTGTCCGCGTTCAGAATAGCGACCAGAGTAACCTCGGGAATATCCAGGCCTTCTCTCAGCAGATTAATGCCCACCAGGGCGTCGAACTCCCCCTTCCGGAAAGCGGAAAGGATATCAAGCCGCTCGAGCGTATCCATATCGGAATGCATATACCGCGCCTTCAGCCCTTTCTCCCCCAGGTAGGCGCTCAGGTCCTCCGCCGTCTTCTTCGTCAGCGTCAGAACCAGCGTGCGTTCCTTCTTAGCGGCGCGCTTTTCTATCTCCGCGGTCAAAGCCTTTATCTGGCCCGTCACCGGCAATATGGTGATCTCCGGGTCCACCAGCCCCGTCGGGCGGATGATCTGTTCCACCACGTCCTCTTTCCGGCAGGTCGCCAGCTCGTACGGCCCCGGCGTAGCCGACACGAAAATAGTGGAAGGCCGCAGCGCCTCGAACTCGTCGAACTTTAGCGGGCGGTTGTCCAGCGCCGACGGCAGCCGGAAGCCGAAATCCACCAGCGTCTGCTTGCGCGCGCGGTCGCCCGCGTACATCCCGCGGATCTGCGGCACGGTCACGTGGGACTCGTCGACGAAAAGAAGAAAATCCTTCCCGAAATAGTCGAACAGGCAGTCCGGCCGGCTGCCCGGCGCCCGGTTAGCCAGGTGGCGCGAATAATTTTCAACGCCGTTGCAGTAGCCTGTCTGGCGTATCATCTCCAGGTCGTAGCGCACCCGCTGGCCCAGGCGCTCGGCCTCAAGCAGTTTCCCCTTGCCCTTCAGGTCCGCAAGGCGCCCGGCCAGCTCGACCTCGATAGCCCTGGCCGCCGTCTCTATCTCACCGGCGGTGGACACGAAATGCTTGGCCGGGAACACCCAGACTTCCGGCACCTCTTTAATCGTATCGCCCGTCAGCGGGTCGATCTCCTTTATGGACTCAACGATGTCCCCGAGCTCCACCCGCCACGCCGTTTCTCCGTCGCCGGGGAAAATATCCAGGTTCGCCCCGCGCATGCGGAAGCTCCCGCGTGAGAACTCCGTCTCGTTGCGCTCGTAGTGAATATGAACGAGGGAAGTCGTCAGCCCTTTCCTGTCCGCCCTCTGGCCCTTCTTGATATAAACGCACTTCTCGGCGAAATTCTTCGGCGATCCGATATTGTAGATGCAGGAAACCGAAGCCACCACCAGCGTATCCGGGCGGGTCAGAATCGACGTGGTGGCCTTAAGGCGCAGCTTGTCTATATGGTCGTTTATCGAAGCGTCTTTTTCGATATAAGTGTCGCTGGCCGGGATATAAGCCTCGGGCTGGTAATAATCGTAATAAGAGACAAAATACTCGACGGCGTTTTCCGGGAAGAAAGTCTTGAATTCCGAGTAGAGCTGGGCGGCCAGAACTTTGTTGGGAGAGATGATAAGCGCCGGGCGCTGCAGCCGCTCCACCAGCGCGGCCAGCGTAAAGGTCTTTCCGGAACCGGTTACGCCCAACAAGGTCTGGTTGGCTTTGCCGGCCTTTATCCCGGCGCTAAGAGCGTCGAGCGCCGCCGGCTGCGACCCGGAGGGCTTAAATGGAGCCACCAGCCTGAATTTGCCTGCCATGGGACAATCTTACAAATAATAAGCCGGCCGACCAACACCCTTATAAATGATAAAATTCCTTATTATGGCCGAGCGCGTACAGATCACGGTGGCTAAGAGCGCGGGGTTCTGCCCCGGCGTGAAGAACGCAATAGACAAGGTGCTGGAACTGGCCAAGAGCAGGAAGAAAGCGATCTATACCCTCGGCCCGCTCATACACAATAAGCAGGTCATTGAAACCCTCAAAGAACAGAATATCCACGCCGTTAATTCCGTTTCCGAAATAAAAGAGAAGAAAGCCATCCTCGTGCTCCGCGCGCACGGCATCCCCCCTGAAGAGGAAGCCGCCATCCGTTCGCTCGACCTTGAAGTAGTGGACGCCACCTGCCCGCTGGTAAAACACGTGCAGGAGAACATCCGCGCCCACGCGAAGAAAGGGTATTCAACGATCATAGTCGGAGACCGGGACCACGCCGAAGTTCTGGGCCTGATGGGCTACACCGAAGGCCGCGGCTTCGTGGTAAGCGGGCCTGAAGAGGTCAAAAAGCTCCCCCGCCTTAAAAAGGCCAATATCGTCGCCCAGACCACGCAGGAGGGCGATATTTTTCTCGCCGCCGCGGAAGAAGCCCGGAAGATCGCGGGCGAGCTCGCCGTCTCAAATACGATCTGCAATCCCACCAGGCAGCGGCAGAAAGAGACGGTTGAATTCGCGAAGGGTTCCGACCTGGTGATAGTGGTGGGCGGCAAGAACTCGGCCAATACCGCGCGCCTTTTCCAGATCTGCGAAAGACTGGCGAAGAAAGCGGTGCACATAGAGCGGGAAGACGAATTAAAGAAAATATTTTTTGAAGGCGCCTCGAAGATATTCATAACGGCGGGCGCCTCCACCCCCACCTGGAAGACGGAGAAAGTCCTCGAGAAAGCCGGCGAGCTCGCCGGCAGTAAAATCCCCATAAACCGCCGCGATCCCCGCTAAGCAGGCATTCCCGCCGCTCCGCATGGGGCAG
>CAZUQT010000137.1:0-8122 GCA_964622585.1 uncultured Elusimicrobiaceae bacterium
GCGCACCAGCTGGCCGGCCAGCAGCTTCTTGTAAGCCGCGGAGCCCCGGATATCGTCTATCGGCCTGGCCGCGGCCTCGGCGACCCCGGCGATGGCGTCCACCGTCGCCGCGTCGGGCTTACACCCGTAAAAAGCCTCGAGGCCGCCTACCAGGAGCGGGGTCGGCCCCACGCCGCCGGCGGACAGGATAAGACCGGTGATGACGCCGTCGGAACCTGTGGTCACCCTGAGCGCGGTATTGACCGCCGCGATGTCGAGGGTGGCCCGGTTGGAGACTTTCTCGAAATGGTAGCGGGCGCCGGCCGGAAGCAGCGGGATCACGATCTCGCTGACGAGCTCGCCGCAGGCCAGGTCCGTTTTCTTGTAGCCAAGGTAGAATTTCGACAGCGGAACCTCGCGCTTGGCGCCGTCCGCGGCCGTGATGACGAGGCCGGCTTCAAGCGCCAGCAGGATGATGGCAGCGTCGCCGATGGGCGAGGCATTTACGATATTGCCGGCCAGGGTCGCCTTATTGCGCAGGATAGTAGAAGAGTGCAGCAGCAGGTCTTCCCGGAGGCCGGGGAAATGTTCCAGCACGGGCGCCGCATTACGGAAGTCCTCTATAGTCACCGCTCCGCCTACCCGCAGCCTGCCGCCATCGACGCGGACATAGTCCAGGTCGCGGCGCTTCGACAGGAAGCAGAGACCGCTTTCCATCAGCTGCCCGGGCTTCTGCACGAACAGGTCCGTGCCGCCGGCCACTAACACCGCGTCCTTCCCGCAGGACACCGGCGCCGCCTGCAGTTCCGACAGTTGGCCGGGTATCGCGCGGAAATATTCAGGCACTACGCCCGAGGAAATTAGAGAGTCCAGGCGTTTGGAGGGGACGGCCGTCGTCCCGGCCAGCCTTTCGCACAGCGCCCGCGCGGCGTTCCGGATGGAGACGTAGCCAGTACAGCGGCAGATATTGCCGTCCAGCGCGTTAATAGCCTCTTCATAAGACAGCGAGGGACTGCCCAGGCAGAAACCAGTGAGGGACAGGACTATGCCCGGGGTGCAGAAGCCGCACTGCGAGGCGCTGTTCTCCACTATGAGCCGCTGTACCAGCGTCAGAGGCTCGCCTATGAGGCCCTCGACGGTCACGATATGGCAGCCGTCCACGTCGCCGATGGGCAGGAGGCAGGAGGCGCAGGCCTTATAGGCCACGCTGCCGTCAGCCTGCTTTGCCCCGACCAGCACGGTGCAGGCGCCGCATTCTCCTTCGCGGCAGGCGTCCTTGGTGCCCGACAGGCAGGCCGCGCCGCGGATGAATTCCAGCAGGACCAGGCCCGGGCTTTCGTCAGTGGAGACCACCCGCTGGTTAAGAATGAAACTCGGCATAAACGATTCCTTGAAATTCAGCTGCCTTTAGCTTTCGGGCCGGCGCCCGTCGCGCTCATATGCGCCCCGTCGCGCTTGTAATGCACTTTCATGATCTCGGCCAGCACAGAGACCGCTATCTCACCGGGGGTCTTGCCGCCCAGGTTAAGCCCTACGGGCGCGTGCACCCTTTTATCCTTCAGCGGGTAGATCTTTTTCTCGCCCAGCAGGCGGCAGCTTTCGCGCACTTTATCGGCGCTGCCTATCATGCCTATATAGGCGGCCGGGGTTTTCAGCACCGCTTCCATGCACTCCCGGTCCAGCGCGTGGCCGCGCGTCAGGATCACGGCGTAGGTATCCTTGTCCGGAGCCGCTATTTCGACTGCTTTATGAGGCGCCTCGTTGATTATCGCCCGCGCCCCCGGGAAACGCTCGGGGTTGGCGAACTCCTTCCTGTCGTCCGCCACGGTGTACGGATAACCTGCCAGCCGGCAGGCCTCGGCTAACTTGACGCCGACATGGCCGCCGCCGAGTATCAGGACCTTCAAAGGGTCTTTATAAACATCTATAAAGACCTCCATGCTGCCCATGCAGATCATCCCGGTATTCCCGCCGGGTTTCAGCTCGAAATTGAATTTACCGCCCTCGCCTTTCTTCAGGCAGTCCACGGCCTGCCTGATCGTCAGCGCTTCCATAGCGCCGCCGCCCACCGTGCCCTCGATGGAACCGTCGGGATAGACCAGCATTTTGGCCCCGGCTTCCCTGGGGGTGGAGCCGCCCACGGAGATAACGGTGACGAAAGCCGCGCCGCGGCCGCCGTCGATGGCTTCGGAAAGGAGTTTTATGATATTTTTATTTTCTTTCATGACGTAATTATTTTACTAATTTAACTAAACCACCTTGTACAGTTCCATAGTTTCGGTTTTGCCTTTAAGCGCGACCTTGCCGAGGGGAGCGAAGGAGACCGAGGTTCCGATGGAACCGCGGGCCATCTCAAGCGCGGCCTGGCTCACTATTATATCGGTATTCAGCTCCTTCGTTTTCGACTCCAGCCTAGAGGCGATATTTACGGTATCCCCGATGAAAGTATATTCCAGGCGGAAGGCGGTCCCGACGTTCCCGCCCACCAGCTTGCCGGCGTGTATCCCTATCCCGAAATCGACGATGCCGGGAGCCTTTCCCGAGGCGTTGAACTCGGCCAGCGCCTTCCGCATCCCGACCGCCGCGCGCACCGCGTCGGCGGCATAATCCTCGGAGCCGAGCAGCGGGGTATAGATCGCCATCACTGCGTCGCCCATGAATTTATTGATGACGCCTTTATTGGCGGTTATAGGCGGGGTTATATAGTGGAAGTAGTTATTCAGGAAATCCACCAGCTCCGAAGCCGAGAGCTTCTCGCTGAGCGGCGTGAAGTTCCTGATGTCGCAGAACATCACGGCGGCCACCATGTCCTCGCCGCCCAAATTCACCTTCTTGTTCTTGATAAGCTCGCGGGCTATCTCTATAGAAAGATATTTGCCGAAAGTGTCCTGCAGTTCCTCGCGCTCTTTAAGTCCGTCGACCATATCGTTAAAGCCGGCCTTCAGATATGCTATTTCGTCGGAAAAATAAATACGCGTCTTTACGAAGTCCCCGCCGGCCACGCGCTTCATCTTCGCTATCAGCCCGTCCAGCGGAACCTGGATGCCGTTATAGATGCTGGAAAGGCCCGAAAGCAGCAGCACGCCGGAGAGAAAGAGCATCATGCCCAGGTCCGGCGCGAACACGTCCCACGGCACCCTGTTCAGGAAAAGAATATAGATGAGGAGAAAAGGGATCACCGCGAAACCGATTATCAGCGAGGAGACCTTCACATAAAGGGGGATGGAGAAGCCGGATCGCAGGCGGGAGAGTTCCTCGGGAGTATAAAGAGCCTCTATCAGCTTTTTCTGCTTGGAAAGATGGGCGTCTATCATCGCCACCACGAGCGCCGCCTGCGCAGCGAAGGCGACAGCGGAGGCGGCGTATTGCTGCCAGGAAAGCATTTGCATCAAACCGGGGATGCCCAGCGCGACTACTTGGGCGATGACCAGCATAAGGAAAGCGTCGCGGTAGATATTCCCCAGCCGGATCCGGATCTTCGCTTTAAGTTTCTCGTCCGGCTTCCTCACGTAGAGATAAGCCGGCCGCCCCCAGAGATAGGTAAGCAGGAGCATCACCAGGAAGGGAACCCCGATATTTATCCCCTGGTGCCGCGTCCCGAGTGCCATGTTGACCATCGCCCCCGATGCCTTGGGATCTCCGGAAAAGGCGGCCATCGCTATCCTGAAGAAGGCTGAATTAACGAAAGACAGGAACAGCGGTATGGTCAGGAGATTGAAGAACTCCTTCAGCTTTTCTTTACGCGCAGCTTTTTCTGGATCGCCGAACAATACAATATCTTTCATATGAACCTCAGGAAAACCCAGTATATTATGCCATTTATAAAAGTGAGAGGAACCCCGACACGGGCGAACTCGAAGAAGGTTATAGTGGTCCCGGCTTTCTTCTCCGCGTTCTGGATTATTATCACATTGCTTGCAGCGCCAAGGATGAACAAATTGCCGGCGAATGTGGAAGCCGCCGCGAGGGCCATCAATTCCGGAGTTCCCGCTCCGGCCTGCCTCAGCATAGGCAGATAGAGCGCCACCAGCGGCACATTGGAAATAAGCTGGCTCATCAAAACACTGACAGCCATTATCGGACCGAGCCCGGCTATGTCCGCTCCGGACCTGGCGATAAGGCCCTGGAAGAAGCCGGTATCCCAGACGCTCCGCATCAGGACGAACATTGCGGCGAAAAAAGCCAGCGTGCTCCAGTCGGTCTTGCGCAGTACCTCGAAGCGGCGCGGGCTGAACAGCAGGCCGGGCAGGGCGGCGGCCAGGGCTATCCAGGTGAGCCGGAAATCAAGCGCGGGGTTTATGGACACCAGCGCTATTTTCGCCGCTATCGTCAGGCACAGCACCCCCGCCGTGATTTTTGCGAGCAGGGCCAGCTCTTTATCTTTTACCGGTTCCTGGGAATGGGTCAGAGCGACTTTCCGGAATTCCTGCCGGTAGAAAAAGCGCACCAGCAGGAAGACCGCTCCCAGGTTTATAAATGTAGGGATCGCGAGATATTTGAAGAAAGTGTGGAAAGGCGCAGCCACCTCACCTTTTACGGCCACCAAAAGGTTCTGGGGGTTGCCGATAGGGCTCATCACGCTGCCGACGGTAATAGAAAAAGCCAGGGCAAGAAGCAGCGCCTTGGGCGCGATCCCGTGCTTCCGGGCGAGAAGGAGCGCCACCGGCGTGCCTATTATCGCCAGAGTATCGTTCATCAGGAAAGCCGAGGCCAGGCCCATGAAGAAGACCAGCAGCAGCAGCAGGCCTTCCTCGGTGCGGGCCCGCTTGAACACTTCGTACTTCGCGTGCGCCAGCCAGCCGCTCAGTTCGAAGACCTGCCCGGCGGCGAACATACCGAAGAGAAAAAGCATCACGTCCGGATCTATCGCGGCCAGGGCGGCAGCCGGCTTTATCCCTCCGGAAAGCAGCACGGCGGCCGCGCCGGCGCACATTACCTGCCAGATCTCGAAACGGAACCTCCCCACCTGCCGCACGGCGATGAGGAGGAAAACGGCCAGAAGGACCAGCACCGGGAACATCAGCCGGCCTTTACAAGCGCCTCGTAATCTTCCGGGGTATCGAAGTCGCGGATTATTTCAGGGTCTTTTACTTCAAGGTCGAAGATCTTTACGGAAGGATGATGCGTCACCCAGTGCAGACCTTTGTCCAAAGGCCCCTCGAAGCAGAGCTGCCGGTGCGCCGCCGGAATTATGATAGGATGGCCGCGCTTAAGACGCGAATCCGAAGCGCGGAAAGTCCGGGGTATGACTATCGAGTCTTTATTTAAAAGCCAGCAGTCTACGATCTTTTTATAGGTGTCGGGATCTATCGTCGGCTGGTCGGCGAGGCAGACCAGGAACGCTTCAGAGAACTCCGAAACCTCTCCTAATCCGACGCGCAGGGAAGAAAGCTGGCCATGCTCCGGCTTGAGATTAACCGCGACCTTCTCTCCCGTCGGGGTCCAGGCGGACAGTATCTCTTTCGAGGCGCTCCCAAGAACCGCCACAAGGTCTTCAATTCCGGCGCTCCGCAGGGAAGAACATACATGCTCTATGAAGGGCTTGCCCCTCCATTGGAGTATGGCCTTGGGCCGCCCCATCCTGTCCGATCCTCCCGCCGCAAGTATGATGGCTGAGATCATTTAGTCTCCAAAAGTGATGCCCAGGTCGCGGGCCGTCACTATCGTATCGCAGTCGAGCGGGACCACTTTCATCCGGCTGGTGGCCTCTTTCAGCGGCACATAGCGCACTACCGGCGGGTCGAGCGCCACCATCACGCCGGAATAACCCTCCTCGAGGGCGCGCACCGCAGCCGCGCCGAAGCGCAGCGAGATAAGGCGGTCGAAAGTCGTCGGACTGCCGCCGCGCAGCAGGTGGCCCAGAACCACGGTGCGGCATTCCTTGCCCACCAGGGGCTCAAGCTCTTTAGCCACGCGCTCGCCGGCGCCGCCCAGCTTTTCCGCGCGGCCAAGTTCTTTGCTGACCACGGAAACCGCGCCGCCCTTGGGCTTGGCGCCCTCGGCGACTACGACGATGGCGTAATGCTTCCCGCGCTTTGGCCTTTCTTTAAGAGCCGCGGCTACTTTATTTATATCGTAAGGGATCTCCGGGATAAGTATAGCATCGGCATTGCCGGAAACCCCGGCGTTGAGCGCTATCCAGCCGGCATAGCGGCCCATCACCTCCACGACCATCACCCGGCGGTGCGCGTCGGCGGTGGAATGCAGCCGGTCCAGGCATTCGGTGGCGAAAGAAACTGCGGTATCGAAACCGAAAGTAATAACGGTCTTGTCCAGGTCATTGTCGATGGTCTTGGGTACGCCTATGGCGCGTATGCCTTTTTCGGCCAGCACATTCGCGATGCCAAGCGAGCCGTCCCCGCCCAGCGCAACCAGCGCGTCCAGGCCGTTCTTTTTAAAAGCCGCCACCAGTTCGTCGCTGCGGTCTTTTTCGTACATTTTCCCGTCGGGCCCCAGCGTGGGATATTTCGTCGGATTGCCTTTATTGGTGGTTCCAAGGATGGTCCCGCCAAGGTGGGTTATGCCCCGCACGCTATGCCGGGTCAGCGGGATAAGGCCGCCCTCGGGATAGTCCTCGGGCTTCATAAGCCCGTTATAGCCGTCCCTTATCCCGAAGCATTCGTAGCCCTTGTTCAGGGCCGAAACCACCACCGCCCTTATCACGGCGTTCAAACCCGGCGCGTCCCCGCCGCCGGTATTTATGGCGATCTTCTTGATCTTGTTTTTCTTCATCTCCCCCCCTCAGCGCTCTAACAGCCGGCTTTCCTGTAAAGAGAAGCAGCGGCTTTATTCGCGCGCTCGGCCAGCTTGAATTCATCCACATTTACAAGGCGGCCGTTCCTGACCACTACCTTGCCGTTGACTATTGTGTATTTTGTCCGGTGCGATGCGCCGCAGAAAAGAAGCGAGGCCAGCGGGTCCGACTTCGACCCGGCGAAATCCAGGCCGCTCACGTCGAAGATGGCGATATCCGCGGCTTTGCCCGGCTCGATAGAGCCGATATCGGCGCGGCCAAGCACGGAAGCCCCGCCGTGCGTCGCCAGCTTGAAAGCGTCGCGCGCGGGCATGGCTTCTACGCCCGCTTTTACGCGCTGCACAAGCATGGCCTGGCGGATCTCGCCGAGCATGTCCGAGGAATCGTTGGAAGCCGAGCCGTCCACGGCCAGGCCGACCGGGACCTTGTGCTCAAGGAACATCCTTATGGGCGCTATCCCGGAACCCAGGCGCAAATTGGAGCAGGGGCAATGGGCCACGCCGGTACGGGTCTTCCCCATCTTTTTGGCTTCCGCCTCGTTAATGTAGACACAGTGGGCGAACCAGGCATTGCCTTCGGAGACCCAGCCCACCGATTCCATATATTCCAGCGGGCGCATTTTGAAAAGTTTTTTACAGAAAGCTTCTTCATCGATAGTTTCGGCCAGGTGGGTGTGCATCCGCACGCCCCATTTCTTCGCCATTACGGCTGTAAGCTTGAGAAGTTCGGTAGTTACGGAAAACGGAGAGCAGGGCGCAAGCGCCACCCGCGTCATCGCGAACTTCCCGGCGTCGTGGAATTTATGCACCAGCCGTTCGCAGTCCTTCATGATAAAGTCTTCGGTCTGCACCACGCTGTCCGGCGGCAGCCCGCCTTTGGAGCGGCCGCGGGACATCGAGCCGCGGGTCGCATGGAAGCGCATGCCGAGCTCGCGCGCAGCCTCTATCTGGGTGTCTATGAAGAAGCCGCTGTCCTGCTTCGGAAAAAGATAAAGATGGTCGGAGCTTGTGGTGCAGCCGGTCAGGAGCAGCTCGCCGAGGCCCACCTGGGTGCTGGCGTAAATCGCCTCGGAATTCACGTGCTTCCAGATATCATAGAGATAAATAAGCCAGTCGAAAAGCTTGGCGTCCTGCACCTTGGGGAGGTTGCGGGTGAGCGTCTGGTAAAGGTGGTGGTGGGTGTTCACGAAGCCGGGCAGGACTACGCAGCCTTTGGCGTCAATGACCGTATCGGCTTTGACCTTCAGGTTTTTCCCGACCTTCTTTATCTCCGGCCCTTCGATATAAACCTCGCCGCCTTTTATCTCGCGGCCTTTCCCGTCCATAGTGGCGAGAACCAGCGCGTTCTTTATCAAAAGGGTCTTCTGTTTCATAATAGTCTCCTGATTTA
>CAZUQT010000138.1:0-7904 GCA_964622585.1 uncultured Elusimicrobiaceae bacterium
TATGAAAAGAAAAGACCTTGTAAGACACCTTGTAAGCAAAGGCTGCGTGCTTTCCCGCGAGGGCGGAAAGTATTCTGTTTTTATGAACCCGGTCACCACCAAGGAAGTCCCGGTCACCAGGCATACCGAAATAGCCGATTTTACCGTGCGCAAGATCTGCCGGGACCTGGGAGTAGACCAGCCCTGAAGCTAGGGCGAAGGATCAAGGATGAGGGATGAAGGAAAGAGGGGAGGGGGAACAAAGAGGTCTTCTCTTCCCCCGGTCTTTTATCCTTTATCCTTTATTATTTTCGCCTGCGCCTGCGCTTCGGCGAAGCTGGACGTGATCCAGGTGGGCCCCTGGTTCGCCCCGCGCGACTGGCGCAAAGTAGAGGTCTATTCCTCGCGCGGCGAGACGCGCGCCCCCTGGGGCGGGATAGCCATTATCCACAGCGAGAGGGTCAGCGCGAAAACCGGCGAGGCGGCCCTCGAGGGGCTTAAGCTGCAGGCCCGTAAAAAAGCGGCGGAGCTCGGCGCCGACGGCGTGATACTGACGGTGGACTCCGCCCCGTCCGGGCCGCAGATGGGCGTTTACCAGGAGCCGGAGATCTTCCTGAGCGCGCTGGCCATAAAATATGTCACAGAAGTCTCCACCTCCCCAGTCAAATAAGATACGCATCGCCTTCGACCGCGCGGAAGCCGTCACCTGGCGCGGCCGCGGCATAGTGATAGACCTGTTCAGGTTCTCCAATACCATCTGCGCGCTTCTGGAAAGCGGGCGCCGCGACGTGCGGGTTTACGCCAACCCGGCGCTGGCGCTCTCAGCGCGCCGCCAGGCGAAGGACGCTGATATTTTTTCCGAGATAGACCTTGGCCCCGGCGTGGACCAGTACGACAATTCCCCTTATACCGCGCTTTACGGCTCCGACCCTTCCCGGCCCGCGCTTTCGGTCACTAATTCCGGCTCCCCGGCCGCCGCCTCCCTGCTGCTGGCCGAAGAGATCCTGGTGGCCTGCTTCGCCAATTTCCCGGCCCTGGTCTCTTATTGCCTCGCCGGCCCGAAGCCCACTCTTATCGTGCCCGCCTGCCTGTTCTACGACAGCCGGCATGTGGAAGACATGATCTGCGCCCGCGCGCTGGTTGAGGAGCTGGAGGGAAGGGATATGTTCGAGCAGGCACTGCAGGAGATACACGCCAGCGGCAGGGTCCTGGATTTTATCGCCGGCAGGCCGGAAACCGGGAAGCGCGACATGGAAATGGCGCTTAAAAAGGGCTTTATCAAAGCCGTGCCGCGGATAAAATTCAAGGCCGGCGCGGGGATAGTCGACAATGCCGCGGCGAAGAAGGAGAAGGGATGAAAAAGAAAAAGGCCGTGGTTCTCTTTTCCGGCGGGCTGGATTCCACTACCGCGCTCTGCTGGGCCCTTTCGAAAGGCTACGAGTGCCTTGCGGTCTCTTTTGATTACGGGCAGCGCCACTCCCGCGAGAACGCCGCCGCCCGCGCTATAGCCGGGCGCCTCGGGGTTAAACTTTACGAAATAAAACTGGACTTCCCCTGGTTCGAAACCAGCTCTCTGGTCAACGGCGGTATGAAGCTACCCGACGTAAAACTCTCGAAGATAGGCAGGAAAGGGGACATTCCCTCGACCTATGTGCCAGGGCGCAACCTGGTTTTCGCCTCCGTCGGTTTTTCCCTGGCCGACGCCGAGGGGGCCGCGGCCGTGGTCCTCGGCCCCAACGTGGTGGATTATTCCGGCTACCCCGACTGCCGCCCGGCTTTTTACCGCGCCCTTGAAAAAGCCGCCGGGCACGGGACCCGGAGCGGGGCCGGGGGGAAGAAGATAAAATTGCTCACGCCCCTTATCAAACTGAGCAAGGCCGGCATAGCCCGCCTCGCGCTGAAGCTCGGGGCACCGCTGGAGCTTACCTGGTCCTGCTACAGCGGCGGGAAGAAACCCTGCGGCCATTGCGATTCGTGCAAACTGCGGCAGAAAGGCTTCGCGGACGCCGGTCTTAAAGACCCGGCGCTGGGATAAGGGCAGAGTGAAAAATATTAAAGCGCCGGTTTCCGAGATCTTCTGCTCCGTCCAGGGCGAGGGCCTTTACTGCGGGCAGCGGCAGGTCTTCCTGCGCTTCGCCGGGTGCAACTTGGCCTGCGGCTATTGCGACGAGCCGGCCGCGCTGGACGCCTCGGCCGCGGCGCTTATGACCTGCGCGGAGGCCGCGGCGGCGGTTATAAAGCTGGCCCGCGCGAAAAAAGCCAAGAACGTTTCGCTTACCGGCGGAGAGCCGCTCCTGTACTGGCGGTTCATAAGAGCGCTCGCCCCGGCGCTGAAAAAAGCCGGGCTTGCCCTCCACCTCGAGACGAACGGCGTGCTCCATGAGGAACTTTTTAAAGTGGCGGGGCTGGCCGACGTCATAGCCATGGATATAAAACTCCCTTCCTCGACGGGACAGAAAGCGCGCTGGGCGGAACATAAAAAGTTCCTTTCCTCCGCCCCGGAAAAAACCTTCATCAAAGCCGTGGTCACCTCTAAAACTAAAATTACGGAGCTGAAAAAAGCCGTCGACCTGGCGGCCTCGGTCAGCCCCGGGATCCCTTTTTTTATACAGCCCGCGACGGCCCGGAAGGCCGGGGGGAAACCGCCGTCGGCTAAATTCGTGGAGGAAGCCGGCTGTTACGCCGCTTCCAGGCTGAGCCGGGTAAAAGTGCTGCCGCAGCAGCACCCGCTGTGGGGGATAAAATAGGAGGCCTTATGTCCGATGGAACTTTTCTGGTGGAGTGTCCCTGCTGCAAAGCGCGCATCGAGGTGGACGGCAAGAGCGGCAAGGTGCTGCGCCAATGGGAGAAGCCGGCGGTCAAGGAAGGCGGCGACCCGATGCAGGAAGCTATAAAAAAAATGAAAGAAGACAAGCTCCGCCTGGACAGCTACTTCTCCAACGCCGGGAAATCCCTGGAGGATAAAAAGAAGGAGCTCGACGAAAAGTTCGAAAAAGAGAAGAAGCGCATAAAAGATTCGGGCGACACCTCCAGGCCGGAATCACCCTGGGACCTGGACTAACAACCTTTTCCGCCTGCCCCAAGGGCCCACGGCAGCGTGGGCCTGTTTTTTTTATATTTATTACCTTTAGCCTCTATTAAGAGCGGGCGCGGGGAGCTAGAATATAAGTGTGAAAATAACTACGCCCCGCCAAGCCGCCCTTCTCCTTGTTCTATGCTCACAAGCAGTTTCCGCGCAGGTAGCTTACAGCCCTGCGGCTAACGACGTTAAAACCAGGGATTTCGAAGCGAAAATAGCCAGGACCGCGCAGGAACTCGGGATCAGCGTATATGAAGAGCTTCCCGTCTCCGCGGCCCGCTCCACGGCGCCGCAGGCCGCTCCCGTGTATACAAAAGCGGTCCAGCCGGCGCCTTTCCGGGTTCCGGAAGTTCCTAAGCCGGAGTCGCAGCCGCCGGCCGGCAACAGCATGCCTATCGGGAATGTTTGGGGCTATGCGCCGATGGCCTACCATACTATAAGCGCCCAGCTGGCCGATTCCGGCTTCGTGCCCTGGGCGGACGCCGCCCCCGGTTTCGACGAGATCTCGCTCAAAGCGACGGCCGCGGTCAAAAAATCAAGGTACGAAGCGCGGAAGGCCGGGGCGGCCTCGCTTCTGCTTGACCAGGGCTTTATAAACGAGATGGAAGCACTTACCGGGTCGAAGTTCCTCCCCGGCGGCGCGGTCGAGTACCTCGTGAACGGGCCGGCCTCTTTCGCGCAAAAAGACCGCCTGATGAGGGAAGCCAAAAAAACGATTTACGTGGCCACCTATGCCATCTACGACGACGTTACCGGCGACGAGACCACCGAGATCCTCCTGGCCAAAAAGAAGGAGGGCGTGGACATCAAGTTCATGACCGACAATAAGCTGGCCTACGTTTTCGGCGGCAAGAATTTAAAGCGCCTGGCGGCGGCCGGCATAGACGTAGTGCGCTACCAGGAGAGCCCCAGGACCCACGATTACCTGCACGTGAAAATGATGATAGTGGACGGCGAATACGCTATCGAGGGGGGAATGAATTTCGGGGACCCTTATTCCCACAAGAACCCGGACGGGCTGAAGTGGCGCGATACCGACGTCCTCTACACCGGGCCGGCCGTGACCGACTCCGTGAAACTTTTCGCCGGGATGTGGAACTCCCAGGTCAAAGAACCGGCCAGGCGCGTGGCCCTGCCTCAGAGCCCCGCGGCCGGGACCGGTTCCGCCCGTATTTCCGTGCTCCTTCAAACCCCGCCCAGCCTTACCCCGCCGATACTTTTAAGCATACTGAAAGCCATACAGGGCGCCACGGACCGCATTAACATAGAGAACGCCTATATCGTCGCCATACCTGCTTTTACCCAGGCCGTTCTGGAGGCCAGGGCGCGCGGAGTCGAGGTTAATATCCTCACCAATTCAAAGGAGAGCATAGACTCGGACGGGAGATCTTTCGCGGATACCATAATCAAGGGGATGAAGGTCTTCGCCGACGCCGGGGTTAACGTCTATCTCAAGCAGGGGCAGACCCTGCATTCCAAGTTCATGACCGTGGACGGGGTTTTCTGCAGCCTGGGCTCGTACAATTTGCACCCAAGGAGCGAAAGGTACGATACGGAGCTCAATATCAGCGTCCTGGACCGCGATTCTACGGCCCGGCTGGACTCGGTTTTTTCCGGCGATATAGCCGAAGCTAAAAAAGTGTCTTCGGAAGACCTGTCCGGCAAGCCGGGCTGGCTTTCCGGCATAATGGAGAACTATTTCTACTCCCAGCTCTCGCCTCAAAAATAGGAGAAGGCGGTCGGCGGACGGGAAGCCGGGGTTTTTTCGCCCCGGCTTCCCGTTTTTTATCGTGGCAAAAACACTCCAAAAAACCTAAAATATAGGACGGATGCATAAAGATTTGCAGGAAATACTCGTTTCCAGCGCGGAGCTGGACGCGGGCGTAAAAAAGCTGGGCGAGCGGATCTCTAAAGATTACGCCGGCCGCTGCGTCACCCTGGTAGGGGTGCTTAAGGGCTGCGTGCTTTTCATGTCGGACCTGGCCAAGAATATCTCCCTGGATACCCGCATGGATTTCATGATGCTCTCCTCGTATTCCGGAACCCATTCCACCGGCGTGGTGCGCATCCTGCTGGACCTCAAGGAGAGCATAGAGGACTGCGACGTGCTGATAGTGGAGGATATCGTCGACTCCGGCCTGACGATGGAGTACATGCTGCAGAACCTTAAGACCCGCCGCCCCAGGTCGCTCGAGATCTGCACGCTGCTGGACAAGCCCAGCCGCCGCCGGGCGCAGGTCCCGATAAAATACACCGGCTTCACCATCGAGGATAAGTTCGTGGTGGGCTACGGGCTGGACTATAACGGGATCTACAGGAACCTGCCGTATATCGGGGTCCTCAGCAAAGAAGCGATAGAAGGAAAAAAAATATGCCGCTGAAAAAAAATTTAAGGCAGCTCCTGTTCTGGTTCCTGGCGTTCACGCTTTTCGTGGCCGTCTACCAGAACATGAAGGGCGTGGAGAAGGAGCGCCAGCTCCCCTATTCAGAGTTCAAACAGAAGCTGCGCGACAAGCAGATAACCGACGTCAGCGTGCGCCAGGACCTGATCAGCGGCAAAATGAAAGAGGGCGACAAGACGGTCTCCTTCAAGACCATCCCGATGACGGACGCCAAGCTGATAGAGGATATGGAAGGCGCCGGCGTGACCAATTTCAAGGCCGAGGCCGACCGGGGCTGGATAGCCGGGCTGATACTCAATATCGGCTGGATCCTGATCTTCGTCTTCATCTGGTGGTTCCTGTTCATACGCCAGGCCCAGATGGGCGGCAAGCAGGCCATGGCCTTCGGAAAATCGAAGGCCAAGCAGCAGGACCTTAAGAAGCAGAAGGTCACTTTCAAGGACGTGGCGGGCTGCGACGAGACCAAGGAAGAGCTGAAAGATATCGTAGATTACCTCAAGAACCCGAAGAAATACCAGACGCTGGGCGGCGAGCTGCCCAAAGGCGTGCTGCTCTACGGCTCCCCCGGTACCGGCAAGACGCTCCTGGCGCGCGCCGTGGCGGGCGAGGCGGGCGTGCCTTTCTTCACGGCTTCCGGCTCCGAGTTCGTCGAGATGTTCGTCGGCGTCGGCGCCAGCCGCGTGCGCGACCTGTTCGAGCGGGCCAAGAAGAGCGCCCCGGCCATCATTTTCCTCGACGAGCTGGACGCCGTCGGGCGGTCCCGCTTCGCCGGCATAGGCGGCGGGCACGACGAGCGCGAGCAGACCCTGAACCAGATGCTGGTGGAGCTTGACGGCTTCGAGTCCAAGGAAGGCATCATCCTGATCGGCGCCACCAACCGGCCCGACGTGCTGGACACCGCGCTGCTGCGGCCCGGCCGCTTCGACCGCCGCATCAACGTGCCGGTGCCCGATATAAAAGGCCGGCTCGAGATCCTGAACGTGCACGCGAAAAAGATCAAGCTCACCATCGACACGGATATGTCGGTGATAGCCCGCCACACGCCCGGCTGCACCGGAGCGGACCTGGCCAATATCGTGAACGAGGCCGCCATCCTCGCCGCCAAGAAAGAGCAGAAATCGGTGGACCTGAAGGACCTGGAGGAGGCCATCGAGAAGATGCTGGCCGGCCCCCAGCGCAAGTCCCGGATAATTTCGGACAGCGAGAAGCGGGTGGTGGCCTACCACGAGGCCGGCCACACTCTGGTGGCCAAGACCCTGCCCGGCTGCGACCCGGTGCACAAGGTGACCATCATCCCGCGCGGACCGGCGCTGGGCTACACTATGCAGATGCCGCTGGAGGACAAGTACCTCACCTCCAAGACCGAGATCCTGAACCGGATCTGCGTGCTGCTGGGCGGCCGCGCCGCGGAGGAGATCGCCATAGGCGAGATCACCACCGGCGCCCACGACGACCTGAACAAGGTGACCAGCTTCGTGCAGAAGATGGTTATGGAATTCGGCATGAGCGAGAAGATCGGCCTGCAGTCCCTCAAGAAGGACGAGTCCGAGGTCTTCCTCGGCCGCGACATCATGCGCCAGGCCGGCTACTCAAACGAGACCGCCCGCATCGTGGACGAAGAGATCAAGCGCATCATCAGCGACAGCTATATGAAGGCCAAGGCCGCGCTCACGGGCAACCGCAAGGCGCTGGACGCGATAGCGGCCCGGCTGATAGAGAACGAGGTTATCGACGCCGCGGAGATAGATTCCCTGATGGCCGCCGCCAAGGCCGTCTGAGGACAGGGGGGAGCAACGGATGTACCTGCAGTACGCTAAGAACCTTGCCGATATCGCGGTGGTATACTATATCGTATACCGCCTGATATTGCTGCTTAAGGGCACGCGCGCCATGCAGGTTATCTGGGGCGTTTTTATCCTGGCCGTCATCACCGCCGTGGCCAAATACCTGAACCTTTCCGCTACCGTCTGGCTGATGCAGCAGTTCTGGCTGGCCGGCATGTTCCTCCTTATAGTGGTCTTCCAGCCCGAGATCCGGTTCGCGCTCGCCAATATCGGCTCGAACCCGCTGGGTCGCGTGATGGTGTCGCAGGAGTACCGCTTCATAGGCGAAATGATGGAGGCCGTCCGCTCCGCCGCCGCGGAGAAAATGGGGATGCTGATAGTGCTGGAGCAGGATATGGCGCTGCGCGACATCGTAGAGACGGGGGTGCGCATAAACGGCGAGGTCTCCAAGGAGATGCTGCTGACGGTTTTTCACATAAACACCCTGCTTCACGACGGCGCGGCCGTCATAGCCAATAACAGGCTGGTCGCGGCCGGCTGCATATTGCCGCTGACGGAGCAGCAGGAACTTTCCAAGATACTTGGGATGAGGCACCGCGCCGCGCTTGGCCTCAGCGAAGTGGCGGACGCGATCATAATCATAGTTTCCGAGGAGACCGG
>CAZUQT010000139.1:0-7870 GCA_964622585.1 uncultured Elusimicrobiaceae bacterium
GTGTGGGCCAATATATGTTCCAGATCTTGTTGCGTCATGTTTCCCCCTGTAATTATATCGTTTATGCGCGTTTTTGTATATAACTCCCCCCGCAGCGTACGGCGCCGATCTTTATGATAAAATATCGCCATGAGCACCGGTTTTAAAGCCTTCTCCGATCTGCCCGGAAAAGCGCGCGAGCTTATAAGAAAAAGGCCTCTCGAACTCCTCTTCCTGTTCGCCTCCCTGGCGGCCGCCGCCTCCCTGGCATCGGCCTACAGATCGAACGCTTCGCGCGTCTCCCTGGAAATAGAGGGGCCGGTGTCCTCCCATCCTAATCTCAAGGCTTACGGTGTCTTCCAGGACGGGAACGTGCGGGAGCTGGACCGCCGCGGAGGGGCCTGGGTAAGCGGGGACGGGGAATATGTGCGGACGCTGCTTCTCGCCCTGCCGAAGGGAGGTTTGGGAGGGCTGACCAAGGTGCGCGCCGGGATCGGGAAGCGGGAGTTCCTGTTCAATACGGAGAATTTCCGCGAGTTCGGCCTCCTCAGGCTCGGGGCCGTAGAGAAACAGGACTGGGATATCTACGCCCTGCCTGGGTCCGTAAGGGATTCCAGGTCGCTGTTCCCTGGTTTTTCCCCCCTGAACTGGCGCGGGGACGCGTCTTTCTTTTTAAGCGCGGTCTTAAGGTTCTCCCTTTATTCCCTTTGCCTGCTCCTTATTTCCGCCCTGCTCGATCCGGCGTATTTTTCCGGCCGCCGGGGCGCCGCCGACGGGCCTGCCGGAGAAAAAAAGGGCGCGGCCCCTTCCCTGCTGGCGTCGATGAACAGGACGGTCTGGGCTTTTCAGCCGGCCGGGCGGCCGGGCGGGCTGAAAGTGGGCCGCTCTTTCCACCTCGCCTTTGTTTTCCTGCTCACCGCCGGCGTGGTGGGGGCCATCGCCGTATTGCAGGTGGACCCGCATCACGACGGGATCATGCTGAAGCCGGCTTTCGACGTGGCGAGCGGGCAGACCCTTTTCCGCGACACGTTTACCCAGTACGGCGCCCTGACCACCTGGGTCCAGGCGCTGGCGCTCGAAGTCTTCGGCGGCGGTCTCCTCGTGCTCAGGCTGCTGACGGCTTTTACCTACGGCCTGATAGCGGTTTTAATGTGGCTGCTCTTTTCGCGCTTTCTGCCGAACTACCTCAACACGTTCACCTGCCTTTCCTGGCTCTTCCTGGGCTATTTCTTCGTAAATTATCCTTCGATGATGATCATGCCGTGGTCCACCGCCTTCGCAGTGTGTTCGGCGCTTTTCAGCCTTTATCTTCTGGTGAGGTTCCTGGAGCACGGGAGGCTGCCCGTCCTTTTCGCCTCCGGGTTCGCCGCCGCCCTGACTTTCTGGTTCAAGATCAACTACGGGGTGGTTTCTTTCCTGGCCGCCATTGTCTTCCTGGCCGTCCTGCTCGCGCGGGAAGAACGCGGGCGCGCGGCGCGGGTCCTCGCCGCGTTCACCGGCGGCCACTTTACGGCCCACGCGCTTTTCGCCGGCTGGCTCGCCGTTCACGGCTCCCTCCGGGATTTTACGCTCCAATCCGTAAAACTGGCCCTGGCTTTCTCCGGCTACAACGCCTTTTCCACCAGCGAAACCACGGCGGTGCGGCTGGTTAAAAGCCTGCTCCAGGTAGACTCCCCGCACGGCGGGATCTCCTATCTCTGGCTCGTCCTGCCGCTGGTTTCGTGCGGCGTTTTTTTTCACTCCGCGCTGGCGGTCGCGTTTAAAAAGAACGCTTCCGTTAAAACAAAGACCGTGCTCGCGGTCTCTTCCGCTTCCCTTGCCCTGTGGCTGGGCTATTACCCTATCCCCTCGCTCTTTCACATGTATCCGAGCTCCGTCCTCTTTTTCGGCCTGCTCTCGTATCTCGTGCTTGCGGCCGCCGCCAGGCTGGGCTTTGCCGGGAACCGGCTGCTGGTCCTGGCTATCCTCGGGATGATATTCCTTCCCGACTTCGCCTACCGGACCAGCAGTTTCATGAGAAAAGTGGCCTGGGTCTCCTCGTGGGAACGGATAGAGAGCCCGGATTTCCTGCGGGGCATGTACGTCCCCGGCCCGGAAAAGAAAGCTTTCGCCGAGATAGGGACGCTTATAGCCGGGTCGCCTGGAAGGCTGATCAACCTGACGAACAGCGCGCTTTATTCGCTGTACAAGACCGGCGGGCCCAACTTCCACAAAATGTATATGGACTGGGGCTGGGCCAATTCATTTCTTTACCCGGATTATGTGCAGGCCGTGGCCCGGCAGATCCGGGCCGGGGAAGGCAGCATAATTTCCAACGACATCTTCATGGTGCCGGGCTACGTTCCCGTCAGGGTCTTCGCGGCTTTCGTCGGAGGGGAGGTGATCAACAAGCCGCTGGTCCTTCTGCTCCCGGGACAGCGGACGGGAGGATTCAGGTTCACGGGCGCGGACAAAGTGCTGAGGCCCCGCACTTACGACCGCTTCCCGCTCGGCTACCGCTTCCGGCTGAAGACAGGCGGCGCGACGGTGGTCGTAGAAAGCGTCGTGATAAAGATACTTTCAAAAGCCACCGTCCATGACCGCTTGCCCAGGTATGAGTATGAGTACGAACTTCTCCCGAGGCTCTTCGATCCGGCCGCGGCCGCCCTGGTAGGGAAAGCATATATCCTCGACCGGCCGGGGAACGAATACAGGCTCGCTGTGCCGCTGGAAGGAAAAGCCGGGGTCGAGCTGATGGCCGCTATTTCAGGCGCATTCCTGTATGAGAAAAGCTCCTTCCTGGCGGATACCTTCCCTGATTCTAAAAACCCTAATATTTACCTGTACCGCAACGGGAAGGCCGTCGGCTTCGGGCCCCTTTTCGACGGGGCGCCCTACAAAGCAGGGGACAGCCTGGACCTTGTGGTCCCGGCCGTGACGATACCCGACGACTACGCCGCGAGGATCCGCATTAATTTCAAGGGCGGGAAGTACCAGGAAGAAAAGATATTGGTGTACAGGCGGTAGCCGGGAAGAACCAGCCCCTAGCCGAGGAATTCCAGCTGGTCCCCCGCCGCGAGCCGCCCGGAGCAGCGCCCGGCCGGCAGTTCGAGCACGCCGCGCGCTCCGTAAACCCACGGGGAAAAGCTCCAGGGCTTCATATTTTCCACGACGCGCAGGACTTTCAGGTCCCGGTCGAGGAAAACCGCGTCGATCGGGAAACGCATAAAGCACATATGGATCATCGCGCAGGGCTCGAGCCAGAGGCCCTCTTCCTCGCCCATTGAACGCCGGGGGATGAGGCCGAAGAGCCTGGTGACAAAAGTATCCGCGCGCGCGCCCGCGCCGCTTACTTTTAAATTCTTTGTCTTGTTGAAAACTTCCATTGTAGTTCCGGCCGGGCTCAGCGGATCAGCGCCAGCTTGCCGACCGCGGCGTCCTTATCCGTCTTTACCCTGAAAACATAGACTCCGCTGGCTACCGCGGCCCCCGCTTCGTTCTTGCCGTCCCAGGCCAGGCCTTCCAGCTTTTTTATCAGTTCGCCCTCGGAGGTATAGATCTTTATCTCGACGTTGGGGGCCGTCATCTCCTCGGGCACCGTGAAAGAAACAAGGCGCTGGGTTTTAGGCCTGAAAGGGTTGGGATAAGCCACGGCTTTGTTCGTGCCGCGGAACTGCTTGCTGCCGGTCATGGCGAGGCGCATCGCCTTTAAAGCGTTTATGCGGCCCCAGCCGAAGTCCCGGTCCGGGCCCGGCGAGCCGAGGTCGTCGGCCGAATCCTTGATAAGGTCGAAGACCTGCGCCGCGCTCAGGGCCGGCTTGGCCGACCAGAGCAGCGCGGCGAGCCCGGCCGTCAGGGGAGAGGAGAAGGAAGTTCCGCTGGCCGAAGCGTAGCCGCTGCTGATGTCCGTAGTATAAAGGTCCACGCCAGGCGCCGTCAGGCCCTTCGTCAGCATCAGCGTGTCGGTATTGGAAAAAGAAGCCAGGCTGTCATGCAGGTCGGTGGCGCCCACCGCGATCACGCCCGTGCAGTTGGCCGGCGAGTCGACAAAGCCGATGCCGCCGTTGCCGGCGGCCGCGAAAAGCATCAGGCCTGAGGAAACGGCCGAGTTGACGGCGGTCTGCAGGGCGCCGGAACAACTGGCGCTGTCGCCCAGGCTCATGTTAATTATCACTTTTCCGGCCGCGGCCGTATTATGAAGGGGTATAACGTCGTTGACGGCCGCCGCGATGGCGGTTTCGCTGGTGCTGCAGGAGCCGTAACTCCCGGAGTCGGAACAGTTTGGATTGCAGCCGGTGCCGGAAAAAACCTTGAGGGAGAGGAGCTGCGCCCCCCAGGAGATGCCTGCCACCCCGGCGGAGTTATCCGAAGCCGCCGCGGCTACGCCGGCCGCCCGCGTGGCATGGTTGCAGGCGTGCGTCGCCGGCACCGCGTCATTGGAGGCGGCGCCGCTGAAAGGGTCAAAAACGCGGTTGGTCAGCGAGAGCTTGCCCGCCAGCTCAGGGTGAGACCCGTCGATGCCGGTATCGATAAAAGCTATGGTCGTGCGGCTCGAAAAACCGGTTTCATACTCCCAGGCGCCGAAAGCCTGGACCTGGGCCAGGGCGTACTGGCGCGGCAGGTAGAGGTCGCTGGAGGTGCGCCGCGGCTTGAAGACGCGGTTCGGCGCCGCCGTTTCAACCTCGGGAAAAGTCTTAAGCAGCGCGAGCCCGGCGGAGACGCTCATCCCGTCCGGCAGGGCTACCGCCGACCAGTTGAAGCGCTCGAACCTGTTCAGGACGCTGAACCCGGCCGGGGCCAAAGCCGCGGAAGCCGCGGCGGTGGAGACGCCCGTTTTAAAAGTTACGATGGCCGACCCGGCCGCGACCTCGAGGGACGAGGTCTTCCCCGAAGCCGGCGAGAAATAGGCGAGGCGCTCTATCTTAAGGGCGTAAGCGCGGCCGGCCTGCGCGAAAACGAGCAGGAGGAGCAGGCAGGCGGCCGCGGGGCGCGGTAGCTTCATTTTTTCTCTTTCTTGACCCAGGCCGCTATCACGGCCGACTCTACGGAGCTTTTAAGAGCCCCGTCGACAAAGACGAGGTCCGGCGGAAAGGCCACCCAGAAGGCGCCCTCTTCTTTTTTCGAAGCCATGACGCCCGCCACCACCAGGAGGTCCCCGTCTATGGAGAGCTCGGCGTTAGCCACGCGGGCTGGCGACTTGAGCGGTTTGAAAGAATCCACTTTTACCGCCGGGGCCGCGGGGGCCTTGGCCGGCTTCGCGAAACCGTTCTTGAAGCAGCCCTCTATTTTCAGGTAGAGGCTCTTCGAGAGGATCTTGATATCGGTGTAGGTCTTCCCTTTATTCTCGGTAAAGGGCATGATCACGCCGCCTTTTTCATAGGCGATGTTCTTTACTGTAATTGCGCCGAAGGTAAAGTCGGCCTTGGCGGCTCCTTTTACCGGGGCCGTGCTTACGGCAGTGATCTCCAGCGCGCCGGCGGAGCCGGCGGCAAGACAGAGCACAAGAGCGCTAATTAGCTTTTTCATTCATTCTCCTGATTATCGCCACTATATCGTGGACGTCGTCCAGCTCGTAGTCCGCCCCGGAGACCTTGGTGTCGAACTCATTGCCGTACCTGGCCCAGGCGGTCCGCATCCCGAAAGCCTTGGCGCCCTTTATGTCGCGCTCGGCCCAGTCCCCGACCATTATGGATTCTTCCGGCTTCACTTCAAGCAGCTCCAGCACTTTCTTGAACGGCTTGGGCGAGGGCTTTTTCTCCCCCGTATCGTCGAAGGTGACCACGTGCTCGAAGTAGTGGTGCAGGCCCAGGCCCACGATGCGCATCCAGACGCTCAGGCGTGGCGCGTCGGAGACCACGCCCATGCGGATGCCCCTTTTAAGAAGGTCGGTAAGCGTAAGGCGCACGTGGGGGTACAGGGTCATGTGCCCTTCTTTGGCCCGCTTGTAGCCCAGGATGCCGGCGGCCAGGATCCGGTAGTCCACCTTGCCGAACTCCTTCATCAGGACCTTGTCGAAGATATTCTGGTCCTCGATGCCCTCGGCCCAGTACACCTTGAAGATCTTGTCCACCATCTCCTGCTTCTTGATGCCCAGGCCGGCGTCGATCATGGCGTCCACCGCCGCGTCCACGGCGGCGCGCTTCATGCGCATGAAATCCATCAGCGTATTGTCAATGTCGAAAATAACGGCTTTTATCATTTTTATCTTTTCGGCTCCGTGAATCTCTCGACGTAAGCCTTCGTGCGGGTATCCACGCGGACCTTGTCGCCCTGCTTGATGAACATGGGGACTTTTATCTCGAGGCCCGTGGAAACTTTCGCGGCCTTCAGCGTATTGGAGACCGTGTCGCCCCGGACGCTGTCCACCGTCTCGGTAATTTCCATTATCAGGTTCGCGGGCAGCTGGATATTGAAGAAGACGCCGTTGAGGTAAAGGCCCTCCACCTGCATGTTCTCGGTCATGAAAGGCAGGCTGGCTTCCAGCTTGTCCACCGGCAGGCCCGTCTGCTCGTAGTTCTCGTTATCCATGAAGTAGGCCATCCCACCGTCGGTATAGACGTAGGTCTTGGCGCGCTTTTCCACCGAGACGTCCTTGAACTTGTCCTCCGGGCGGTAGGCGGTCTCTATTATCGACCCTGTCTCGATATTACAGAGCTTCACGCGGACCACGGCGCGGGCCTGGGATTTGCGGTGATGCTGGACGGTCATGACCTCCACGGTCTGGCCGTTCTCGTTTATGAACATGACGCCTTCTTTGAATTGCGTAGCGAGTATCATTTGTGTCTCCTTGAGTAGTCTAAAGTCCGAGAGTCACGGAGCCTAAGGGTCTCAGGCCCGGGAGTCTGAAACTAAATTTTCAGCCCTGCGGCTTCCCCGCCTGGTAGGCCATGACCTTCAGGGCTAGTATCCGCTTCTCCATCGGCGGGTGCGTGGCCAGCAGGTCGGCCGTAAAACCCAGCTTCTCCTCTATCAGGCTGCCGCGCGGGTCCGCGATGCACATATGGGCCACGCCGTTATTGATGGCGTTCGTCGGCATCACCGCCCGGCGTATCTGTTCCAGGGCCGAGACCAGCGCCAGCGGGTTGCGCGTAAGCTCCGCGGCGCTGGCGTCCGCAAGGAACTCGCGCTGCCGCGAAATGGCCATGGCGAGGATGCGGGAAATAAGCGGGGCGAGGATCACCAGCAGGATCCAGACGACGAAGACCACGAGCGCGGCGGCGCCGCCTTTGCGGCCGGAGCCGCGAGAGGAGGAACCGCCGGAGGATAACCCCCGGCCGCCGTAGCGCATGCTGCGGCCCGCGAAATCGCTCAGCAGCGCTATAGCGCCCATCAGCGCGGCCGTGACCGTCATCAGGCGCATGTCGTAATTGCGGATATGGCTCATCTCGTGGGCCACTACCGCCTGCAGTTCCTCGCGGTTCAGCGTGCCCAGGAGGCCCTCCGTCACGGCGATGACGGAATTCTCCGGGTTCGTCCCGGTGGCGAAAGCGTTAAGGTCCGGGTCCGGGACTATATAGGCCGCGGGAGCGGGGAGGCCGGAAGCCGTGGACATCTCGGCCACGATATTCAGGAACTGTCTCTCTTTATCGCCGGCTGCGCCGACCGCGCGGCGGGCCATCGTGGAGCGCAGGACCATGGCCGGCCCGTTGACCAGGCTGTTGACCGACATCCCGAAGCCTATCAGCAGCGCTATGATCGTGCCGAAAGGTATATTAGCGGCCGCGCCGGCGGACTTCGCCTCGTAAAACCCGTCGGCGTTCAGCACCATCAGCGGGGCCCCGGCCGGGTTGAAGTTCAGGTAGAAATAATCGAAACCGAGGCCTATGAACAGGAAAAAAGCGACGAACACGGCTATGATCATAGCCGTCATCCGCCGGTTCGCAGCCTGCTGTTCGAAAATGTTCATCTTAAA
>CAZUQT010000140.1:0-7859 GCA_964622585.1 uncultured Elusimicrobiaceae bacterium
CCATCATCGCTTGCTTCCTGCGCTTCGCTTGGTCGCTGCGCTGAACCACCCGAAGATGAAATAGAGATCTTATGACAAATGGGTTCTCAAAGAGCAATACTAACAACGTTTCTATCTATATTTTAGCAGATTTTCATTGGGAAACACAGGGGGGGTCACGAGGCCAGGGCGCGGGAGACCGAAGCTGTGTCAGAGAGAGGATCGTCCACGGAAGTTATTTTTATTCCGTCGCCGGCTTTTGAAGGGAGGAAGGAAAGCCGGTCGCCGAAGGCCTGGCGCCAGGCGGTAATGACTTTGCCGTCCACTTTCGCTCCGGGCAGGAACAGTATCTCCAAATCCTCCGCCTTCTGGGTTACCGAGCGCACGAATTTCTTCGCGAGCGCTTTTTTCAGGCGTATCAGCTCCACCAAATTCTTGAGCGGCGCGGGCGCGGGGCCGGAAATATCTTCGAAGTCCTTCAGGACCGCGCCAAGTTCCGCCTCTTTGGCGTTAAGCAGCTTCTTGTAGAAATTCAGGCGCTCCATGTCGTCGCCCACATAATCCTCAGGGATAAAGGCCGGGACCAGGATATCCATCTTTGGCTCGGGCAGTTCGCTGGCCCCGAGCCGGCCTTTTATGCGGTCTATCTCGCCGTTCAGCAGCTTGATGTACATTTCGAGGCCGATAGAATTTATGAAGCCGTGCTGGCGCAGGCCGAGCAGTTCGCCCGCGCCGCGTATCTCAAGGTCGCGCATCGCCAGGCGGAAGCCGGAGCCCAGCTCCGTAAATTCCTCCAGCGCGCTCAGGCGGCGCACCGCGTCCTCGCTGATGGGCGCGGGCTCGTCGTTGCCCTCCGCCCTGGATTTTACAAGTTCCGCTTTCTGTTTCAGGCGCTCCGCCCCGGTCTTCATCCAGCCCGGGTAGAAGAGGTAGCAGTAAGCTTTCTGCTTTTCACGGCCGATGCGCCCGCGCAGCTGGTAAAGCTGGGCGAGGCCGAGCTCGTGGGCGTTCTCCACTATCATGGTGTTGACGTTGGGGATATCCAGCCCGGACTCTATGATCGTGGTGGCCATCAGCACGTCGTACTTTCCGTTCAGGAACTCCCACATATGCTTTTCCACGGCGTCGGCGCGCATCTGGCCGTGCACTATCACCACGCGCAGCTCCGGCATGATCTTTTTCAGGTAGGCCTTGCGGCTTTCTATGGTCTGCACCCTGTTGTGGACGTAATAGACCTGCCCGCCGCGCGCCAGCTCGTAGGTGACGGCCTCCGCGGCGCTTTTCTCGGTGAAAGGGCGCACAAAAGTCGAAATAGCCTGGCGCCCGACGGGGGCGCTTTCTATCACGGACATCGATTTAAGCGAAGAGAGAGACTGATAAAGAGTGCGCGGGATGGGCGTGGCGCTCATCAGCAGGCAGTGCACGCCTTTTGCCATGGACTTTATCTTGTCCTTGTCCTTCACGCCGAAGCGGTGTTCTTCGTCGGCCACCATCAGGCCGAGCCCCGCGAACCGCACGTCTTTCTGAAGCAGGCGGTGCGTGCCCACTATTATGTCCACTTTACCGCGAGCCAGGTCCGCCAGTATCTTTTTCTGATCCGCCGGAGGCACAAAACGGGAGATCACCTGGATATTCACAGGGAAGCCGGCGAAACGCTTAGTAAAATTGCGGCAATGCTGGTCGGCCAAAATGGTGGTGGGCACAAGTATCGCCGCCTGCTTCCCGTTGGCCACGGCGCGCATCGCGGCCCGCATGGCCACCTCCGTCTTGCCGAAGCCCACGTCGCCGGCGACCAGCCGGTTCATCGGCAGCTCCGCCTCCAGGTCGGCCAGGACCTCGGCTATAGCGCGGGCCTGGTCGGGCGTTTCTTCGAAAGGGAAAGAAGCGGCGAATTCCTCTTCCAAATGCCCGCCGTGCGGCAGGGCCGCGGTCTTCGTGGCCGCGCGTTCCGCCTCGAGCTTCAGGATATCCAGCGCAAGCGCCTCCACTTCCTGTTTTACGCGGCTCTTCAGCTCGTTCCAGGTCTTGGTGTCCATATGCGACAGGCGCGGGACCTTGCCCTCGGAGCTTATGTATTTCTGGATATGGGTGAAATCATGCAGCGGGACCAGTAATTTATCGCCGCGGGCGTACTCCAGGTAAAGGCAGTCAGAATCCTCCACCTGCTCGCCCTGCGAATTACGGAAGAAAGCTTTTTTTATGCCCAGGTAGCGGCCCACGCCGTAATCCTCGTGCACGATGAAGTCGCCGGTCTTCAGGTCGGTCCATTTGAAGAATTTATTCTTGGGCTTGATGGAGGCCGGGTCGAACCGGTAGCGGCGGCGAAAAAGTTCGGAGGAGGTTATGACCGCCGTTTTCGAAGGCGCGTGGACGAAGCCCTCTTCAACGTAGCCGTTGGAAATGGTGACCAGGCCGCCGGCGCCTTCGTCGGCCAGGGACTCGGCCAGGCGCTCGGCCTCGCCGCGGTTTATGCAGAAGAGCCTGGAGGCCAGGCCGGACTTTTTCAGGCGGCGCAGTTCGCCCGCCAGGAGCTTGATATCCGAATTGAAGTTCAGGTTCGAGGCCGCGCCGAAATCCTCAGTGGCTTCCCCGCCGGGCAAAGAGTTGAAGGAGTAAATTTCCCCGGCGCCTGCTTCCGCGCCCTCCGGCAGGGCGGCGTCCAGGAACAGTTTCCAGTCCTTACCGGCGCAGGCGGCAAGGGGCCGGGCGGTTCCGCTGAAGATATTGGGCGGGACGTCCACGCTCTCGAAAAAGTCGGCCGTGTGCTGGGTATCGATCTCGAAATGGCGTATGCTGTCGAGCTTCTTGTCCGAGAAGAACAGCCGCACGGGCTTGTCGGAGCCAGGCGCGTAAAAATCCACCACCGAGCCGCGCGCGGCGAACTGGCCTTTTTCCTCTACGAAGGAAGTGCGCTCGTAGCCGGCCTTTATGAAAAGGTCCAGCGAGGCGCTCCTTTCATAGGAATGCCCGTGCCTGAAAAAAAAGCGCAGCGAGGAGTAGGCCTCGCCCGCCATCAGCGGCTCGGCCAGCGCTTCCGGAGAAGCCACATGGATATAGTTCTTTCCGGGCGCGGGGGCGTAAAGCGCGCGCATCGCCCTTGCTTTTTCAGAACTGTCCCCGCCCCAGAGACAGACCTCGAAAGGCGGCAGGCCCGGGAGCAGCCCGGAAAGGGAGTTGAAAGCGTGCAGCCAGGAGGAGAGGGCGTCGTCCCCGGAAGCGCCGACCAGCAGATTCGACGGGGCCTTTTCATAGGCCTTCAGCGCGAACCAGGCTTTGGCGCTTATGTTAGGGGTCCCCTTGATAACTTTGGCGTTCATGCAATTAGTAGTAATGATATAATTTTCTCAGCGGTGCTACCTATGCTGAAATGGGTTGAAATAGATTTAAAAACTCTGGCCGGGAATGTCCGGGCTATTAAAAAAGCTCTCAAGCCCGGAGTTTCTTTCATGGCCGTGGTAAAGGCCGACGGCTACGGCCACGGCGCCGCCGCCGTGGGAAAGACCGCTCTCGTAAACGGCGCGGACTGCCTGGGCGTGCTGACAGCCGAGGAAGGCGCGGCCCTGCGCGGGATTTTCAAAAAAGCCCCTATACACCTGCTTGCGCCCTCCCTCCCCGGAGAAGCCGCGCTGATCGTGAAGAACGGCCTGGTTCCGACGGCCGATTCCATAAATTTCATCAGGGCCCTGGACCGCGCGGCGAAGAGGACCGCGCCGTACCACCTGGACATAGACCTCGGCCTCGGCCGCTGGGGCGTCAAGCCGGAAGCCGCCGAACCCCTGCTGGCCACGGCGCTGAAATTCGGGAAAGCGCGGCCCGCCGGAGTTTCGGCGCACCTGGCCTACCGCCCCGCGCAGAACATGACCGAGGCCGAAGAAAAACTTTCCTCTTTCAGCGCCCTGGCGGAGCGCCTGAGAACCCGCGTCCCCGGGCTTAAGGCCCACGCGGCAAATAGCGCAATCCTGTGCGACTTCCCGCATTGGCAGCTCGACATGGTCCGCATCGGGAATTTGATGTACGGCATCTACCCCACCGACGTTTACAAAAAGAAAAAGCAGGGCCCGCCGCTGCCCGGCCTGGGCCGGCCCTGGAAGTTCTTCGCCAGGATAATTTCTATAAGGGACGTAAAAAAAGGCGAGTCGCTTGGCTACGCCGGTGAATTCACCGCCCCGAAGGCGATGCGCCTGGCCACCATCCCGGCCGGCTATTCCGACGGCCTCACGATGGAGCCGACGGAAAACAGGATCCGGATAACTTCCGGCTTCAGGTACTGGGGAATAATTAACGGCAAGAAGGCCTATTTCACCGGCAGGACCGGGATAGCTCACACCATGCTGGACGTAACGGATATCCCCGAAGCCGGGCTCGGAACCCCCGTCGCCCTTCACGTACGCCGCACCGCCGCAAACGCAAAGATCCCCCGCATATACAAATAAAAAGGGACAGGCTGCTTTTTCTTTAGGAAAAAGCAGCCTGTCCCCTTTTTATCTTTAATTCCCGGCTTTAGGCGCGGGCGGTTTTTTTGCGTGGATCTCGAAGCTGTCTATGAGCTTGTTCTCTATATCGAAAACTTCGCCCTTGAGGACTTCGCCGCAGACGGACAGAATGCAGTAATGGTGGACCGAAGCGAAAATTTTGCTCGCAGGGTTCTTATAGTACTGGCGCCGCAGCGGCGCCCCGCCGCCGCCGGCCACCAAGTGCACCAGCCCGTCTTTTTCCAGCCTTTCATAATCGTGGTCGTGCCCGGCCAGCACCAGGTCCACCCCGCGCTCTTTGAAAAGTTTCTCCAGGCCGGCCGCGGCTTTCCATTTTTCATGGCCATGGCGTCCGGTGCTCAGCAGGGGCTTGTGCATTACGATGACCTTGAACTTATTCCCTCCGGCCGGGGCCTGAAGTTCCTTCTCCAGCCATTTATACTGCTCGCTGTTCTTTTCAAGCGGGGAAAGGTAATCCAGCATTATAAAGCGTATCCCGCGCAGGTCCTCGCTGTACCACCTGCCGTTGCCGGGATAGCCGAACAGGTCGGCAAAGAACTTTTCCCCCTTCAGCTCATGGTTGCCCAGCACGGCGTAAAAAGAAGCGGAGGTTCTCAGGTCCTTCGTTATATCCCTGAAGTTCCTCCAGCCGTCCGTATCGTCGCCCTTCGGAACCAGGTCCCCGGTATGAAAAACGGCCAGGGGGCGGGCGGCTTCTATCAGCGCTACTATTTTTTTATGCTCGGCGTCGCCGGTGCGGCTGTCGCCGTAGGCGGCTATGCAGCGGCTGCATTCGCAGGGCGCGGGCTCGGCCTTGGCCCAGGCCGCGCTAACCGCCAGAAAGAGGCCGGCCATAAATATTTTTTTCATCGCTCCCTTTGCCGTCAGTGAACCGCGTCGCAGAATTCTTTAGGCTCGGTGCCTTTGATAAAAGCTTCCAGGATCTTCTTTTTGCAGGTGGGGAGAGCGAGCTTGCCCGTTTCCTGGTCCACGGTGACGAAGACTATCCCTTCCGGCACGGGAAAATCGCGCACGGGCTGGTCCTTCAGCACCGTCTCCATTATCTCGGTCCACCAGGGAACCACGGTTCCGCCGCCGGTCCAGTCCTTCATCGGCAGGGAGCTCATGTCGTCGTAACCCATCCAGGCGCCCGCGGTCAGGTCCGGCGTCATGCCTATGAACCACATGTCCTTCGAATCCTGGCTGGTCCCGGTCTTGCCGGCGATGGGCCGCTTGAGCCTGGAAGCGTAGGAGCCCGTGCCGCGCTGCACTACGCCCTTCATCATGTTCACCAGCACGTAGGAAAGCTGCGGGGAAAAGCTCTCTATCTCCTCCGGCACCGACTCTTCCAGCACCCTGCCGGCATTGTCCGTGACCTTGAGCACCCCGAAAGGCACGGCGTGGATGCCGCCGTTGGCGAAAGTGGAAAAAGCGCTGATCATTTCTATCGGGTTCACCAGGGAGGTCCCCAGGCCGATGGAGGGCACGGCCTCGAGGTTGCGGGTGATGCCCGCGCGGTGGGCAACGTCGGCCACAAGGGTAGGCCCTATGCGGGTGACCAGGTAGATGGAAGCGAGGTTGCGCGAGGCCTCCAGGCCCTGCCGCAGGGTTATGGTCCCTCTGAACTTATTGTCGAAATTATTAGGCACCCAGATCTTGAAATCCTTGTTTCCCACGAAAGGCTGTATGGCCATGTCGATTGAGTACTGGTCCGTGGCGCCCTCGAGCAGCCGCCAGTCCTTCCCGTCGTAATAATAGGCCATCGGGGAATCTTCCACCAGGCTCGCCGGGGTATACCCGTTCATCAGGGCGGCCATCCAGACCATCGGCTTGAAAGTGGAGCCGGCCTGGCGCGCCGCCCGCGTCACGCGGTTGAACTTGCTGTCCAGGTAATTCCGCCCTCCTATCATGGCCTTTATCGCGCCGGTCTTGGTATCGAGGATGAGGAAGGCCCCCTGGAGGGTCGGGGAGGACGAAGCGACGGCCTCGCCCTCCTTCTTGTCAGGAGTTTTCTCCTCTTCGGGCTTCAGCGGGTTCTTAAAAGCGTCCTGGTCGTACTTGGCCAGGTTCTTCTCCATTATTTCTTCCGCCGGAACCTGCATGGCGAGGTCGAGGGTGGTGTAGATCTTCATCCCGCCCCTCCAAAGTTGGGCCTCCCCGTACTTGGGCTCCAACTGCTGGCGCACGTATTCCACGAAATAAGCGGCATGGCTGGCGAAAAGCGTTGATTTTTCCGTAGGGATGGTTTCGGAGGAGGCGGCTACGGCCTCCGCGGGCGTGATAAAGTTCTCGGCCACCATGCGCCGCAGCACCAGGCCGCGGCGCTGCTTCGCCTTATCTGCGCTGTTAAAAGGAGAGTAGTTCTTCGGAGACGGGATCAGTCCGGTGAGCAGAGCGCACTCCCCCAGCGTCATCTCGGAGACGTCCTTGCCGAAATAAAGCTTGGAGGCCGACTGGACGCCGTAAACGCCGTTGCCGAAATAGATCTGGTTGAGGTAAAGGGCGAGGATCTCCTGCTTGGAGAAATTGCGCTCTATCTGCAGGGCCAGAACGATCTCCTTGATCTTGCGAGAGATAGTCTTCTCCTTGGTCAGAAAGATGTTCCGGGAAAGCTGCTGGGTCAGCGTGGAGCCGCCCTGGGCGCTGCGCCGGTGCAGGACGTCGCGCAGGAGCGCGCGCGCGATCCCGCGCGGCGAGATGCCCCAATGCCTGAAGAAATTCTGGTCCTCCATCGCGATGACGGCGTTCTGCATGTCCACCGGGATCTTGCTGAGCGGCAGGATCGCGCGTTTTTCCACGGAGAATTCGGCTATGACCTGGTTGTTGATATCGTAAACGTAGGTGGTAAGCGAGGGCGTATACTCGTCCAGCTTGTCTATGGAAGGGATGTCGGAAAGTATCTTGCGCATCAGCACGGAAGAAAGCAAAATGGCCGCGGCAGACAGCACGCCTATGATATAGACCGCCTTAAGAACGAGCGCCCTGGCCGAGAGCCCGTCAAGGTAGTCCAGGAACTTGCGGATAAAATCCATGGATCAATTATATAGATTAATGGCAGCGTAAGGCAAAGAAGGCGGCCGGCGCGGCGCCCGATGCAACCGAAAGCCCGCTGGGCGCGTATATAGATAATTGCCCACTATACTTGGAAAATGATAGATTTACCTTAATTATGAAAAGACTTACCGCTCTTATCGCGCTCACGCTCACGATCTCGGCCTGCTCAAAGAACGAGGGCAAAGTTATCGCCAGGGTCGGCTCTGAAAAGATAACAGAGTCCTACCTGCAGGAAAAATTCTCGGAGATAAGCCCCGCCGCGCAGGAATACCTGGCCACCAAGCCCGGCCGCAGGCAGTTCCTGGACGTTATCATCCACGAGCGGCTTATGCTGATCGCCGCGCGCTCCAGCCG
>CAZUQT010000141.1:0-7826 GCA_964622585.1 uncultured Elusimicrobiaceae bacterium
AGGAATTTTACCATTCACGAAGGATTCCCTTCCAATTTTAACCGGACAGCTGTGGCGGAGATATGCTGTGTTTTAAATTGCCCGCGGCCTGTTCTGCGCAGCATTTTCTAATTTTGTCCTCGATACTGTCAGCGCCCTGAGCCTGTACGCGGGCTTTTCCCGCAGATTGTAGATGTGCGAAACTGATATGCCGCTAAGGTGTTTATAGAGCTTGTCGCCGGATTTAAACTCGCGCTCAAAAATATTCTTCGTCGCTGGACCTGCCAGGCGCTCATGAAGGTTATCTGTTTCTGCCAAGAGTTCTATGTCCTCCTTCGTGTAGATTACCGGAAACCTGTTGCGCCGGCCCCAGGACGCCTTTATCTCGCCGGCAAGCAGTTGCTTCTCAATAAGCCGGGTTAACTGCGACTCTGAAATCCCGGTCATGGACCTCATGTATTTACGCGGCAATCCTCTCTCGGCGCGCTTAAGGTCGAAGAATACGAAACGTTTGAGAATAGTTTCCAGCCAGCGGTATTTCTCGTCGCGGGAAGCGCTTTTAAGTTTAAGCCCCTCCGAGGCGGTTAAGAGGTTTTTTATCTGGCTGATTGTCGTTATACCTGAATCGTCCATTTGTGTGGTCATGGTTATAGATTATGGACGGAAAACACCTGCATGGCAAACCAAAGCCGGTTTCATGCTCATCTTGCGTTGGAAACGGGCTTTTTCTCATGCTCATCTTGCGTTGGATAATTCTCGCGCTTGACTGTGTCAGATTAAGGATATATACTACTATTGAGCAACCGTTCAATAATGGAGAAAACTATGCCGCCCACCCGCAACCCGAAAGAAGTCTGCCAGGTAATGTGTTTCAATAAGGCCAACGTGGACAAGGTTAAAAAAAAGATATTGTCCGACGGAAAGATACAGGCCTTAGCCGGAATATTCAAGGCCGTTTCTGATGCCACCCGCATGAAGATCCTTTTAAGCCTGAAAGAAGGCGAATTATGCGTATGTGATATTTCCCAGGTGCTGGGGATGAGTCTTTCCGCCGTTTCCCACCAGCTGCGGGTCCTACGCAACCTAAGGCTGGTCAAGTACAGGAACGCCGGCCGCATGGCTTTTTATTCGCTTGAGGACCGGCACGTCATGAAACTTATACAGGTAAGCATCCGGCATATGGAGGAAGACAATGACCGCGCCTAAGCCCACAACTTATGAATTCGACGTCCAGGGAATGGACTGCGCCGGCTGCGCGGCGACGGTGAAAAAAGCGGCCGCCGCCGTGAAAGGCGTAAGCAAAGCCGGGATATCATTTGAAACCTCAAAATTATTCGTGGAAGCCTCGCCGGACTTTAACGTTTCCGCCGTCCTCGAAGCGGTCGGCAAGGCGGGCTACCCGGTAACCGCCAGAAAAACGGATTCGCTGCTGGCCCTGCGCGTTGAGAACATGGACTGCCAGGATGAAATCGAGCTCATAGAGAAAAAGCTGCGTGGCCTGGCCGGCGTTAGCGGGCACACCGCGGACCTGATGAGCCGCACGCTTAAAGTGGAATACCGCCCCGGCAGCGTATCCCCGCAGACCATTATAAAAGCGCTGGCGGAAGCCGGGATGAACGCCTCGGTCATAAAGGAAGGCGGAAAAAAAGACCTGGGCTGGTGGCTGAAAAACAAGCAACTGCTGGCGCTCTCGGCCTGCGGCATCTTCATGCTTGCGGCGTTTCTGGCGGAGGCTTTCGGCGCGCCGCATGGCGCGGCAAAAACGATATACGGCCTCGGCATACTTATCGGCGCTTATTACCCGGCTAGAATGGGACTCCTGGCGCTCAGGACATTGACGCTGAATATACGCCTGCTAATGGTCATCGGGGCGGCCGGGGCGGTCGCCCTCGGCCTGTGGGAAGAGGCTATAATGCTTGTCTTCATCTATTCGCTGGGCGACGTGCTCGAAGCCTACGCGGTGGACAAGGCGCGTGGCGCTATAAAAGCCCTTACGGAACTTGCCCCGAAAGAGGCTCTGGTCAGAAAGAACGGGAGCGAAAATATTATAGAGGCCGGCGCGGTGGAAATCGGCGATATTGTGATAGTGCGGCCGGGTGAAAAGATCCCGGTGGATGGGAAGATCACTGCCGGCAGCTCGTATATAGACCAGTCCAGCATCACCGGCGAGCCGGTCCCGGCGGAAAAGAACATCGGAGACGAAGTTTATGCCGGGACGATAAACCAGAAAGGATCGCTGGAAATCAGCGTGACAAAAAAGGCCGGCGAAACCGCGCTGGCGAAGATCATCCATTCCGTGGAGGACGCGCAGGCGAAGAAATCCTCTTATCAGCGTTTCGCCGAGAGGTTCGGCAAATACTACACCCCTGCCATGTTCTTTCTCGGCGTCGGCATAGGCGTAATCCCGCCCATGTTCTTCGGCGGCGACTGGAATGCGTATATCTACCGGGGGCTGGTGGTGTTCGTGGTCTCCTGCTCCTGCGGCCTGGCGCTGTCAGTGCCTGTCGCGGTGGTCGCCGCCATGGCCAATGGGGCGCGCCGGGGGATATTATTCCGCGGCGGCGCGCATCTGGAAATCCTGCAGGAAGTTAAAGCCGTCGCTTTCGACAAGACCGGCACCCTCACCATCGGCCGGCCGGCGGTCGCTGATATAATTCCCTGCGCAGGCCGGACAGAAAACGATATCCTCGGCCTGGCCGGGGCCATAGAATCGCGCTCGGAGCATCACGTCGCCGAGGCGATCGCGCGGCGCGCCAGGGAAGCCGGCGCGCAATTCCCCGCCGTTGAAGATTTCCAATCCATTACAGGACTCGGAGTAAAAGCCAGGGTCGGAGATAAAATCTACTATCTGGGCAGTATGCGGCTTTTCAGGGAGAAGGGCATCGGCATTTCCGAACCGCAGACCGCCGATATAATGCGGCTTGAAAGCGAAGGCAAGACCACGGCGCTGTTAGGGGACGATAAGCTGCTTCTCGGCGTCTTTTCCGTGGCCGACAAGTTAAGAGCGGAAACCCCCCAGGCCGTAAAAGCCCTGAAAGCCCTGGGACTCCGGACGATAATGCTCACCGGCGACAATGAGCGCACGGCCGGCGCCGTGGCGGAAAGCTCCGGGGTGGACGAATACCACGCCGAATTGCTGCCGGAAGATAAGTTAGCCTTAGTGAAGGAACTTAAAGAACGCTTCGGCAAAACGGCCATGATAGGGGACGGCATAAACGACGCGCCCGCCATGGCCGCTTCCGACCTGGGCATAGCCATGGGCGGAGCCGGAACCGATATCGCCGTGGAGACAGGCGACCTGGTGCTGATGTCGGACGACCTTTCCAAAGTCAGGACCGCTTTTGAACTCAGCCGCCGGGCGGTGAACAATATCAGGCAGAACATCGCCGCGGCCCTGGCGATTATCGCCGTGCTTGTGCCCGTGGCGGTGCTGGGCCGGATAAACCTGGTGCCCGGCCTGCTGCTCAACGAGGTGGGCGGGCTCGTAGTGATAATGAACGCCTTAAGGCTATTGCGTGAATCTAAATAATCTATGCATCCTTTCCTTTTCCAGCTAGGCGGATTCAGGTTCCCGACCTACGGCCTTATGGCCGCCATCGGTTTGGTTTTATCTACGGCCTATATCTTTTCCTTGTGCAGTCGCCTGGGAATAGCCCGTGAAAAACTTGCCGACCTGATTTTTACTATGGTAATAAGTGGTTTCGCCGGCGGCAAGCTGTTTTACATTTTCACCTACTGGCGCGATTTCGGCCCGGACCTGGCCGGCAAAATTAAAAACATTGTTTTTACGTTCCAGTATGGTTTTGTGTTCTACGGCGGTTTTCTCTGCGCGGCGCCGGCTGCTTTCCTCTGGGTACGCAAACAGCGGCTTGATTTCTTGACAATAGCGGATTACTTCGCCCCCGCGCTGGCTTTAGGCCATACCTTCGGCCGGCTGGGCTGCTTCTTCGCGGGCTGCTGCCACGGCAGGCCGACCAACGCTTTCACCGGCGTTGTATTTTCAAACTCGCTGGGCATGGTCGCTCCCCTGTGCCGGGGCATTCCCATCCATCCCACGCAGCTCTACGAGGCCGCCGGCAATTTTACTATCTTCCTGGCGCTTAACGCCTTCATTAAAAGCTCCGCCGGGGAGAAGGCCCCATCCGGCCTTGTTTTCGCCGCTTATGTTTTCCTTTACTCCGCCCTGCGATTCGTAATAGAATTCTTCAGGGGCGACGACAGGGGGGCTTTCCATCTGGGCCTTTCCCCGGCGCAGGGCCTATCGCTAATCCTGGCGGTTTCCTCTGTTGTTTTCTCGTTATACCTGAAAACACGTAAGGCCGCGGCCGGCGGACAGATGCACCTTAAATGACCGCTCATCCCGTGCGGGCCCGCAGCGGCCTTGCGCGCCGGGATTTCAGATAAGCGGACCGGAGCGTAACTATTATCCGCCTTGTGCGTCTTAATTGTCAGTGAGAATACATGGAAACCCCGGTGATACCAAAGGGAACTATCGAAAAGGCTAAAGATTCCGATGCCGGGGCAATAGCGGAAATCTTTGAGCATTACTACGCCAAGATCTACCGCGGCCTTTATTATCGCGTGAGGACCGCCCAGGACGCCGAGGACCTGACAAGCGAAGTTTTTATGAAGGTGGTAAGGTCGATACAGCGCCAGAGCGGCAATTTCGAAGCCTGGCTGCATATGATCGCTAAAAACACGCTGACTGATTATTACCGGCGCAAGGCGTCAAGAAAAGAATATAGCGCGGATGAAAAAGAATTGGAAGCCGTGCCGGATAACACGCAGCGGGCCGGCAGCTGTTTTACACAGGAGGAGCTGAAGACGGCTATCAATAAGCTTACCGGGGAACAGCAGGAAGTGATCGTTTTGAGATTTATAGAGGGGCATGATAACGAAGAGACCGCCCGGATAACCGGCAAGAGCGTCGGAGCGGTCAAGGCCTTGCAATTCAGGGGGCTGGCCGCCCTGAAAGAGATCTTGAAGGAAGACTGCCGATTATGAACAGCATAGAGGAAATTCTGGACCTTTGCCTGGAAGAGCGCAAAAAAGGCGTGCCGTTAAACGCCGTGCTTGCGAAATATCCCGGCCTGGCCGAAGAATTAAGACCGCTTCTGCTCGTAGCTGCCGGCCTGGAAGCCGCGCCCAGGCCGGAACCGCGCGCGAACGCCGTTTACAACGCGCTTATCAAGGCCGGCCAATATCTGCCGGTGAGGAGAAGTCCCGGCCCGCGTTTCCGGCTGGACTGGCTGTCCATGCCGCAATTCGCGTTTACCAGGGCAGTTGCCGCTGTTCTGATATTCGCCCTGCTGAGCTGGTCTGCCGTAGGCGCTTCGGCCGGCGCGCTGCCGGGAGAGCTGCTGTATCCGGTTAAACTCGCCGCCGAGCAGATGACGCTGGTCCTTACGCTTAAGCCCGAAGGAAAAGCGGAGCTGAGGCTTACTTTTTCCGAACAGCGGATGCGGGAGCTGCTGGCCCGTTACAGGAAAGACGGGACAATTGACGCGAAGTTGATAAAGGAAATGCTTGAAGAGGCCAAGCTTGCCCTGGACAGGATTTCAGCCCTCCCGAAGGAAAAACAGGCGCTGTTTTACTCCAAGGTGCTCCATTTCAATGACTACCAGAAAGACACGCTGCAATCGCTGCAGCCGCATGTGGCCGGCGAGCAGAGGAAGTATATCGACGACGCCATAGAAGACTGCTCCAACCGCGGGGAGTGGATGCGGAATATGCGGGAAAAAGGCGCCTATTGCCCCTGGGAGACATCGGCGGATTGTGATTGGCAATAAAAGAGCCGCGTAACTTCCGGCGGCCTCACGCGTCTTCACTGTTAGAGAGCGGCCCACAAGGAGGATACAATATGAAGACGAAAATGTCAGTTTTGACTATGATGGCACTGGTCCTGGCGCTGTTCGCGCCCGGCGCGTCTGCCCACGGGAACGGGGCATATTACAGCGGGCTGGACGTGAAGTCCGCTGTAAAGAATATCGACAAGGGAATAGAAATCACGCTCAGTTCCGACGACCCGCAGATCGCCCGGCGGCTGCAGGAGGACATGCGTTATTACAAAGCCGCCCTGGACGATGAATATTACAGCGGAAACGCGGACTATACCGTGGGGGACGTCAAAATCGATACGAAAAAGTCGGATAAAGGGATTCGCGTCACGCTGGCATCCGACGATTCGCAGACGGCCCGGCAAATACAGGCAGACGCGGATTATTACGTGGCCACCCTGACCGATGAAGGCTATTATTGTCACCATGAGCGGCATACGGCCCGGCACCAGGCTGCCTGGTACGACTGCTGTGACTGCGGGTGGTGAAAGGCAAGGGAAACGCTTATAGTCGCGTCAGGGAGCTGCGGCTCCCCGGCGTCGCGGAATTTTTAATTAATTCGGGACTGGAGGATAACATGCTGCATATAATAGAAAGCAATAAGACGGTGCAGGAAATACAGAAGTTGTTCCCGCAGGTCGTGGCGGCGCATAAATTCGGCATCCTCGGCGAGCACGACCTCAAAAAGAAGATGAACGAAAAAGGCATAGCCTTCGACAGGGATTGTATAGTGTTTGAGGTCTGCAATCCCGGCCAGGCGAAAAAAGTGCTTGAAGGCGACATGGCCATATCCACCGTCCTCCCCTGCCGCGTGTCGGTATATAGCGAGGGCGGGAAGACGAAAATAGCCGCCCTCAAACCCACCGCTTTGCTGGGGCTTTTCGGCCGCCCCGAACTGAAACCCGTGGCGGAAGAGGTGGAGAAAGCTCTTTTCAGTATTATGGCGGACCTCGCCTGAGAATTTATCGTGAAACCGGTGTGGAGGCGTGTATGATGAATCATTGGATGGATGGATATGGCATGGGCTGCGGCTGGTTCGGGGGTATTTTTATGATAGTCTTCTGGCTGCTGGTTATCCTGGGGATCGCCTACCTTGTGAAGGCGCTTGCCGGCAGAGGCGACGTTCCACACAAAGAAGAGACGCCTCTTGATATCCTGAAGAAGAGATATGCAAAAGGCGAGATAGACGCGGAGGAGTTCGCAAAGAGAAAAAAGGATTTAGAGCCTTAATCCCCGCCGGCTGGAAAGAACCTCAGTAAAATGGAGGCTAATAGGGAAATTCATCCACCTCGCGTGGGGGAGAGTAGGGCGGGGGCATCATATAGCGCCATCTTCCCCGTAATTCTTGACATCAGGAATCGTAATACCTACAATGTAGTTGCGAAATAACGCAACTACTACAGCGAGGACACCATGACAAAAACGGAAACCAGACGACTGATCTACACAATGCACGCGCAGGTCTGTTCCGTGCTTTCCAATGCCAAGCGCCTTGAGATCATCGACCTGCTGCGCTCCGGGGAAAAAACCGCCGGCGACCTGACAAGGGAGATGGGAATCCCCAAACCCAACGTTTCACAGCAGTTGACCATCCTGCGGGAAAAAGGGATCCTGATATCGCGCCGCGAGGGCCAGCGCATCTACTACCGCCTGTCTTTCCCCAAAATGCTCAAGGCTTACGATCTGTTAAGGCAGGTCCTCATCGAGCGCCTGCGGGAACAGGGAAACGTGGCGGCCCGCTTGGGAGGAAAAATACATGCGTAAGCTCCGCGACTTTTCCCTGGTTCACTTTTCCGTAGACCACCCCCGATGGGTGGTGGCCGTCACGCTCCTTATTACTGTGCTTGCCCTCTCGGCGTTCCCTAAAGTCCGGACCGACACCAATCCCAAAAACATGCTCCCTGCCGATTCTGCGGTCCGGGTCTCCAACGACGCCGTAGAAAAGACCTTCGGCCTCTACGAGGACATGATCGTGGTCGGCATCACGAACGGAGCCGGGGTCCTCAATAA
>CAZUQT010000142.1:0-7792 GCA_964622585.1 uncultured Elusimicrobiaceae bacterium
TTCCGGGGCCGAAGTGAAAGCGCCACTCGTAAATGCCCTCACCCAGATGCTTGAAATCTCCAAAGAGACCCCGGCGGAGCCTGATAACCCTGGCGTCTATCGCGTGCTGCGTGTGGCTATCGAGGGAATGCAGCCATTCTTCGAAAGGGCACCTTCCCGATACGGTCATATAGAACTGAATACTTACGGGGGAAATATCCATGATCCCCTCCTATAGTGTAGCTTACAAGCTACTGTCTGTCAAGGTGGAAAATCACTGTTCTGATAATACTATAGCAGGCGAACCCGACAAGGGCGTGTCGTGTTGAAATATAGAATCCGATCAAGCAAAGAGCCCGGCGATCAGCCGGGCTCTTTGCTTGCTGTTCCTCTATCGAGGCTCAACCTCAATAGGATATTATTTTTCCAGAACCAGGACTTTGTGGGGGGCGAGGGCGGGGGGGAGGGCGCGGGTTTGTTCGAAGAGGGGGCGGTAGGGGGAGAGGACTTCGGGATTAAGCGGGATCGGGGCCTCCGAAGCGTTCAGCAATATTATGTAGTTCTTTCCGCCCTGCTTGATGGCGCGGGAGGCCAGGTTTGCGTCAAGGCCGGGCGGCAATACGCCGGGCTTGCCTTTTTTCAGGACAGGCATAAGAGCGTTAAGCTCGGCGGCCATGCGCTGGTAGGTGCCCCAGCGCTCGGGACGGTTGGGGAGAGGAACGCCGTCGGAGCCGGTATAGGTGAAGTAGAAAATACCCTCCGCGCCGCGCGCGATAGCGAGATAAGTCATAAAGCGGACCTGCTCGAAAGTGGGAAAGCCGCCAACGGGGGGCTGCCGCTTCTGCGGGTAGCCTACCCAGTCGAAAGCCTGGAGCACCGCCCAGACGGGCTTGTTCTGCCGCGAAGGGTCCTTGATAGCGGCGCCGGCCTTAGCCATAGCTATCTGCTCGCCGACGGACTCGAGCCGCAGGTGGGGAACAGGGTACCAGTCCACCATCAGCATATCGGCCACGCCGCCGTAATTGAAAGCGGCCACGCCCTCGCCCATCACAAAAACAGTTTTTGCCGCCGAGGACCAATCCTTCACCCGCTTGTCCATTTGTTCAAGCGAAGCAAGCGGGAACTTCCGAACTTCGGGCTCATCGTAAAGATACCAGGCAAGAACCGGCCAGCGCTTCGCTTCTTTCTCGAAAGTGGAACCAATGACCCTGTCCGGGTAAGCGACCATTTTCAGGTCGAGCTTCTTAGATTCAGCCGCAAGCGCCGCAAGCCGCTCCGGGTCCTGCGCATAAGTGTGGAAGCAGTTGAACCCCGCTTCTTTCAAAACGCCAAGTTCTTTCGGCCCGGTGATCCCGTAAAAGCCCAGGGGGAAATCACCGGCCGCCGCAGCGAAAGGGGAAAGCGCCGCCAAGCCTAAAAATAGTATGATTGTTTTCATAGTTCAATTCTACCAAATACCGCAAAAGTTTCAACTAGCGGTATAATCACAAAAAAATCTTGACAAGTTAAAACTACTCTGCTACTATATTCTTGTTCCAAGCTAAGGTCTAGGAGGTAGTGATGAAATTGTTCCAACTGTTAGCCATATCCGCCGTATTCGCGTTTAGCGCAAATGTGTTTGCCCAGGCTCCTGGCCAGACCGCTAAAGGCATAAAGATCACCAAGATAACCGGAACCGTCAACATAATGAAAGACGGTGTGGTCGTAATGACCCTCAAGCCCGGCGACGCCATCCCCGAGATCACCGACAATAAGGTGACTTTCGCGGTTGTCGACGGAACTATCGAGATCGAAGCGGGCGGCAAAAAGATTTCCGGAGCTACCGGTTCCAACTTCTCAGTTGCCTCCAATGCCGGCCAGGTGAACGTGGCCTTAGGCGCCGGAACCCCGGTCGCCGTAAAGACCGAATCAGGCCAGAACGTCATCCTGACCGCCAACAGCGAAGTCAAGATGATCAACGCCAACGACAAGGTTATGATCTCCATGGAAAAAGGCAATGCCGTCATGACCAACGCTTCAGGCGGCGAAACGCAGACCGTGCAGGCCGGCCAGACCGTGACCGTGCCCTCCGCGCCGGTCATCACCCCTACCGCCACCCATGACGTAAAGCCCGAGGTCGAAGAGCCCATAGTGATCGTGGAACCCCCGGCCACCACCGTGATCCCCACGGTCGAGATCGTGCAGGCCGTTTGCGAAGTCAGTGCCTCCACCCCCGGTTGCAACTAAGTCGAACAGATATATAAGGAGACTATAAATAAATGAAGAACCTTTTAATCGCAGCCGTTCTCTTAATACCTGCCGCCGCCGGCGCGCAGCAGAACATAAAGATCGGGAACATGGAAGTCAACCCTTTCATGAGCACCCTCGAGAGCTACGACAGCAATATCTACCTCATAAAGCACGACGCCAAGGGCGCGGTCATTAACCGCACTTCCCTGGGCTTCGGCCTCGTCGAGAAAGTCGGTTCCCGCCTCGACCTTACCGGCGGTTACTCGATGGATATCCTGAACTACTCCCGCGCTTCCAACATCAATAACGCCACTCACCACAACGCGAACTTCTCCGCCAAGGCTATACTGCCCAAGGAAATGACCGTTGGCGTGAACGACAACTACAAGCAGACCACCGACCAGGCTAACTCCGAAACCACCGCCCGCGCAAAGCGCATAGAGAACACCGTCGCCCTCAAGTACGACGCACCTCTCCGCGGCAAGTTCGGCTTCGCCGTCGTCCTGCAGAACGTCTATAACAACTACCTCGCCAGCTCCTTCGCCGGCCTCGACCGCGCCGAGAACCAGGCCGGCGTCGACCTGACCTACCAGTGGCAGCCCAAAACCAAAGTGGTGGCCTCCTACCGCTACGGCGCCCTTAACTACGAGAACACCAACACCAACGACGCTACCTACAATAACATGGACCTCGGCCTGGTCGGCAATATCGCCCCCAAGGTAGAAGGAACCGTGTCCGTCGGTATGCAGGCCCGTAACTACAAGCACGACAGCGGCACCGCCAAGAACGACATCACCACCATGGGCTACAGCGCCCAGGCCATCTGGAAGGCCATTGAACGGACCGACGTCACCATCTACGGCAAGCGCGCCAATATCGAATCCACCTACGGAACCAGCCGCTTCTACACCAGCACCATGCTGAACGTGGGCGCGACCCGCATGATCAATAAAGTGAAGCTCGGCCTCAACCTCGGCTACGAAGGCGTGCAGTACCCCGAGAAGACCACAGCCACCACCCCCAAGCGCCTGGACGAGAACACCAGCGTAGGAATCACTGCCGTCTACAACATCCAGAAATGGCTGACGACTGACGCCGGTTTCACCTACAAGAACCGCAATTCCAACGAGAGAGCCAACGAGTACAACGACAAAGTATTCTCCCTCGGCATAAAGGCGATGTTCTAAGAACTAACCGCCTCAAAGAAAAGGCCGCTGAGAGATCAGCGGCCTTTTTCTTTTTACTTAAGTTGTATTTATTTGGAAACTATTTTCTTGACCACTTCCTGTATCTGCAGTAAAACTTCTTCGAACACTTTATCCGACTTCCCCATAGGGTCCCTGAGATCCCCGCTTTTCCCGACGTAATCCAGGAATAGCTGCGTCTTTCTCATGCTCTGCGGGAACTTGTCTGCAAGTATATCCCGGTGCACGACTTCCATAACAAGAATTAAATCGGCCCAATCAATATCGGCTTCTCCCGCAAGGGCAGGCTTGTGCTCAAGGCTGGTCACGCCCTGGCGCGCTAAAAACTCAGTGATCTGCCGAGGCATTTTGCAGTAAGGCTGCGCCGCGGTGCCGCGCGACCTAGCCTCGAACCCCGCCGCCCCGCCGTAAAGCGCAAGAAGCTTCTCCGCCGCCGGGCTCCGGCACATATTCCCTGTGCAAATAAAAAGTACTTTCATCCATAAATTTTACCTTATTCTGCTGAGGCTTCGCCTCGACAGGAGGGAATAAGGTAAAATTGAAATGTCGATGGAGATTTTATTGCTTATTTCCCTTGTTTTCGCGCCGCTGGCTTTTGCCGCGGTGGAGCCCTGGGCCTATGTACCGCTTTACGCGGTATTTTTTATAGGCGCGGCCAGGCTTTACGCGAAGGGGGGAGACAGCCACGAGAACCCTCTTTTTAAGACCTTTCTCCCCGCCGTGCTTGGAGTGGCTCTGGTGGGCCTGCTGCAGGCCTTAAAGCAGGCGCCGGTGAACGGGCCAGCCCCGCTGCTCTTCACCGCCTGGCGGCTGTCTACGCTTAACGCCGTGCTTCTCTGGCTTTTCTATGGAGCGGTAATGTACTGCGCTTCAAAAGCGATCAAGACCCCGGCGCAATTGCAGCGCCTTCTTTGGACCATCTTCGGCATGGGCGTGTTCGTGGCGCTTATGGGGATGCTGCAGAAAACAGGCGATGAAACCCTGGTTTATGGTTTTCGCCGGGTAAGTAATCTTAACCCATTCGGCCCTTTCGTGAACCGCGACCACGGAGCTTTCTTCCTTGCAATGTCCGGCATGGCCGGGCTAGGCCTGTTCTTCGGCGGCTTCAAAAGCCTGTTCGTCCACCAAAGCCACACCAAGCTTTTCGACCTCCTCGCAGTACAGTTCCTTAAATTCATAATGATAGTCGCCGTAGTGGCCGGGATAGTAAAGACCGGGTCGAGGGGGGGCCTTCACTTTTTTGTCTGCGCCGCTTCCTTTATGGGCTTCGTGTCGGCCGGCTTCCTCAAAACCAAAACCGGCAAGTTCTCCGCCTGGTCCGCGCTGATCCTGCTGCTGGCCGGCTATATCCTGCTCCTTACGAAATACCGCATCCTGCTCGGCCTGGTAGGCGACCAATTCGACGGCTCCGTCACTGCGCGGTTCTCGATGTATAAAAGCAGCTTGGCCATGTTCAAGGACTTCCCGGTCTTCGGCACCGGCTTGGGCGCCGTCGAGCACGCCTTCCCTTTTTATTCGCGCCCGGATTTTGTCACAGGCGACATCGTTAAACATGTCCACAGCGATTGGATAGAACTCTTCCTGCAGGCCGGCCTCGTCGGAGGATCGCTCTATTTAGCCGGGCTCTTTGCCGCGCTTTACGGCTTTTACCGGGCCTGGCTGCGCTGCCGGTCCTTTACCGTAAAAGCCGTTTACGGCGGCGCCCTGGGCGCCGTCCTGGTGGCAATGGGGCACAGCCTCGTGGATTTCGGTTCCCAAATGCCAGCGAATGCCCTGGCTTTTTACGCCCTGCTCGGGGCGCTGGCCTCAAAGCCCGCCGTTCACGGCCGCGGCCTGCTTCCGCACGAGGAAGAGGAAGAAACACATTCCCCGCCGCCGCCAAAGAAATACGCTTACGCCGCTTCCGCCCTCGCCGTCCTGCTTACGCTGGCCGCCGTACCGCAGTATCTGTCCTGGCAATACGATCAGAACACTAAAACTGCCGGCTCGGAAGAGAAGCTGCAACTTAGAACCCAAAGCCTGAAATGGCAGCCCGCCCCGCAAGCCGCTTTCCGCCTGGCCGCCGAATACTACAACCAGGGCTTGAAAGATAAAACGGCCCCCTGCAGTCTTTTCTCCAAGGCAAACAACATAGCCTGGCCCTACCTCCGCCAAGCCCCGCTTAACGCCAGCCTCAAAGCCCTGGACCACAACCTCCGCCTCCAGCTAGCCAACTGCTACAACCGCCCCTTGACCCTTAAATCCCCTAATAAACCATCCCCGTTCCCCAGATCCGCCCCCACCAACAACTCCTCCCGCCCCTAACTCCCGACTTCTTCTTTTTGCTATAATGTTCTTTATGAAATCAGGGGTATTCCTAGCTATCTCTTTCGTGTTATTTACAGCCTGCGCGCCTCAGCGCCCCGCCGCGCATCAGCGTTCCTCCAACCCTTCGGCCTCAGCCGTAGCCCCCGAAACCCTGGCCGCCGAAAAACCCGTAACCCCGCAGCAGCAAGCCTCTTTAGAGCAGCGCCTCATCCAGAACGCGCTCGACCTTAAGAACCAGGGCCAACTTAATTACAAAATACAGCCCGGCGACCTTATCGAAGTAACAATTTTCAAAGAAGCCGATATGAACCGCACCGCCCGGATAAGCGGCAATGGAACCATAACATTCCCGCTGGCCGGCAACCTGAAACTCGCGGACCTTTCCGTGCCTGAAGCCGAGGCCCTTCTCGCCGAGAAGCTCTCCGAATTCCTGGTAAAACCCCAGGTCACCGTCCTCATAAAAGAATACGGCAATAAGCAGATCTACGTCCTGGGCGAAGTCAAAAAGCCCGGCTCCATCCAGATCCCCGCCGAGCGCCACCTTACCGTCCTCGAGGCCATTACCCTGGCCGGCGGCTTTACCGACCTCGCCGCCCCCGACCGAACCAAGGTCCTGCGCGGCGCCGGCAATACCAGCCAGACCATCCAGGTGGAAGTGAACCGCATCACAAAGCTGGGCGATAAAAGCTCAGACATCCCCCTGGAACCCAACGACACCGTCTACGTCCCCCAAAGCTTTTTCTAAATAAAGCAGCCTGTCCCCTTTATTATGATCGACAATAACAATGACAATGAATTAGAATTCGACATCAGCTATTATCTTGAGCTGATACTGCGCCGCCGCTGGGTGGCGCTTTCCGTTTTTGTCTCGGTAGTAATTGTTGTCGCGCTTGTCACCTTCAATACCCGCCCGGTCTTCCAGTCCCAGGCGCTCCTTGTAATAGAAAAAGAGCGCGGCAATAATGTCATTTACCAGGGCGGCCCCACCGTCGAGCGAGGCAATGACGACTACTACCAGACCCAGTACAAACTGCTTAAAAGCGAATCCCTCCTTAAAACCGTTTACAAACGCCTTAACCTTGAGCGATATCCTGAATTCTCGGGCGTTTACGGCTACCGCAACCTTATAAAGCCCGTCGTTATCGCTCCGGTCCCGCGCAGCCGCCTGGTCTATATAAAAGTGGATTCTTTCGATCCTGTCCTCGCCGCGAACATCGCAAATGAAGTGGCGAAAGTTTTTATAGAGCAGAACCTCAGCAACCAGCTCTTCATTTCAAAAGACGTCCTCAACGCCCTGCAAGCTGAAAGGGCCGGGAACCAGTCCCGCGCAATTTATGAAAGCCTTCCCGCGGTGGTTAATAACAGCCTGATAATGGACCTTAAGCGCGAGTCTGCGAAGCTGCAGTCCCAGGTGGCCGAGGCCTCCGGCCGCTATACCCCCAAACATCCACAGGTTTTGGCTTTAACAGCCAACCTGGCCGCCATACAGGGCCAGATAAAAGAAGAAACCGACAAGGTCATCCAAAGCCTTAAAATAGATCTTTCCGGCCAGTTAATGGGCAATAATATCCGTCTCATCGACGCCGCAATGCCCCCTACCGGCCCGATAAAGCCGCGTAAAACTTTCAATATGCTTCTGGCTTTGATCGGCGGCCTCGTGCTGGGCCTTTTCGCCGCAGTGCTGGTGGAATTCATAGACCAGACCGTGCGCACCCAGGAAGACGTTGAAAACAAGCTCGGCCTGCCCTTTCTCGGCATCGTCCCGATGACCCGCCAGGTCAAGGAGCAGACCTCATACAACCACCTTATACTGCAGGAACATTCTCTTATAAGCGAATCTATCCGTAACCTCCGCACCATGGTAGACTTCGCGGAAGTGGGCAGCAAGAGCAAATCCGTGATCGTCAGCAGTTCTGTTCAGGGCGAAGGCAAAAGCTACGTGGCGGGCAATCTGGCCGTCGCCATCGCGCAGGCGGGGGAAAAGGTTCTAATCGTGGACGGCGACCTGCGCCGCTCAAATATGCATAAGGTCTTCCGCGTCTCCAACGCCAAAGGCCTCAGCGACTTCCTCG
>CAZUQT010000143.1:0-7716 GCA_964622585.1 uncultured Elusimicrobiaceae bacterium
TAAGGTAGCCATGAAAACAGCCCTATATCTGCGAGTCTCCACGGAAGACCAGGCCAAGGAAGGCTATTCCCTTGAAGTGCAGCGGGAAACCCTTGAGGCCTTTATTAAGCGGGAAGGCCTTGAAGCTTACAAGGTCTACTCGGACGACGGCATTAGCGGGGCCACCATGAACAGGCCCGCGCTTACCGCGCTTTTGGCTGACGCCAAAAGCGGCAAGTTCGGGCTGGTGCTGGTGGCAAAAATAGACCGCTTTAGCCGCAATCTGCGCGACCTCTTAAATTTAGTGGACGAGCTTTGCAGTTACGGCGTGGGCTTTAAGTCGGCGGGGGAACCTTTTGATACCACAACCTCGGCCGGGCGGCTTATGTTCCAGCAGCTTGGCAGTTTTGCGGAGTTCGAGCGCAACCGCATAGCCGAGCGCGTATTCCCCGGCATGGTCAAAGGTGCTAAGCAAGGCACCTGGCAGGGTTCCCGCTATGCGCCATACGGCTACACTTACAACAAACCCGCCAAGCTGCTTGAGGTGGTTGAGAGCGAGGCCGAGATCGTGCGGCGCGTCTTCGCCCTATATCTTGATGGCAAGAGCACCTGGGCCATAGCCGGCGCGCTGGCCAAGCAGGGCCTAAAGAATCGCAAAGGCAACTGTTTCGGCACCAAGGCTATAGGCGACATCTTAAAGAACCCAATTTATACAGGCATAATAGTCTGGAACGCCCACCATTACGACAAGACCAAGAAAACCGCTAAGGGCTACAAGTACGTTAAGAACGCCCCTGACAAGGTCATAATAGCGCAGGGCAAACACAAGGCCATCCTCAGCGATGAAGTTTTTGCGCAAGCGCAAAAGCTTCACGCTGAGAAGCGCATCTACCAGCGCAAGGCCCGCCCAGGCGATTACCTTTTATCCGGCATACTGTTCTGCGAGAAGTGCCACCGCAAGTATATAGGCGCTTCCTCGGTGTCCAACCACCGCACCAAAGCCACTAAGAAATGGTATCGTTGTTCCTCACGGAACAACGGTTACACTTCATGCAGCAACCAGAGCGCCAAGGCCGAAGACCTTGATCCGCAGGTAGCAGAACTGCTGGAAACCCTGCTCCATAACCCCAAATTAAGGAGCCGATGGACGAACATGACTTTTCCAGCCACCAGGCCCCCGGAAGACGAAAAGAGGGCTAAAAAAGAGGTAAGTGATAAGTTGTCGGTCAACCTGGCCAAACAGGCTAGGCTAACCGACGCTTATATTGATGGCCTTATGTCCAGAGAGGTCTTTGAGGATAGGAACCGCCTCTTCATGCAGGATGGAGAAGAGCTTAAGAAGCTCGCGGCCTTCTACGATTTGCGCGAGATAGACCGCGAGAAACTCGCGGACTATCTCGCGTTGGCCCGTAGCTACGTCTCCGACGTAGCACCGGGGCAGAAACAGCTTAGCGCCAGCGAGCGTAAACGTCTTCTCAACCTGCTGTTCAGGAACATCAAAATCTCGGGCAAAAAACTCCTAAATGCAGAATTTTTTGCGCCATTTAATTATTATTTCTTTGAGGAAAAAAACAAATGCAGAAACCGGAAAATTCAAAATCGGCCGACTTTAAAGGCGGGGCAGCCCGCCCATCCAAGCAGGTCTGCATACTCACTTTCGGATGCCAGATGAACGAGGCGGACTCGGAGGATATCGCCGCGGCCTTCAGGCGGCGTGGGTACGAGCTTACCGACGAGATCAAGAAGGCCGACGCCGTAGTGGTGAATACCTGCACCGTGCGCCAGCGCGCCGAGGATAAGGCCATCTCGCAGATAGGCAGGCTCCGCATCTGGAAAGAGAAACGGCCGGATGGAAAACTGTTCGTAGTGGGCTGCGCCGCCCAGAAGCTTGGGGGGAAAGCCATAAAGAACCGCTTCCCTTTTGTGGACGAAGTCGTCGGGGCCAAGGCTATAGAAGCTTTTGAAGACTCGCTCATAAACCAGCTCGGGCCTTCCCCCGAAACCGAGACCGCGCACCAGAACCTTTTCCGCTCGCCGCAGACCGCCTATGTCACCATCATGCGGGGCTGCTCCCTTAAATGCTCTTACTGCATAGTACCGGCGGTGCGCGGGCCGGCGGTGTTCCTTTCCGCGGACGCTATCCTTAAAGACGCCGCCGCGAAAATAGAGGCCGGCGCTAAAGAAATAGTCCTGCTGGGCCAGACCGTGAACGCCTGGCGGCAGGAGAATACCACGTTCTCCGAACTCCTGGAAAAAGTCCTGGCCCTGCCCGGACTTCAGCGGCTGCGCTTCATGAGCCCGCACCCTGTTTACTTCGAAGACGATTTCGCCGCCCTGCTCGCGCGGGAAAAGAAGCTCGCGCGCTATATGCACTTGCCGGTGCAGTCCGGCTCCGACCGGATACTGAAGCTGATGCGCCGCGGCTATACCAGGGGACAATACCTGGACCTGCTCGCCCGCCTTCGCGCGGCCGCGCCGGATCTGGCCGTCTCCACAGATTTCATAGTGGGCTATCCCGGGGAAACCGAAGAGGATTTCCAGGACACGCTGAAGCTGGTGAAGGAAGGGCGGTTCACCATGGCCTACTGCTTCAAGTACTCGCCGCGCTCGGATAAGCCGGAAATGGCCGCTACCCTGGGCGAGCCGGAAATAGAAGCCAGGCTGGAAAAACTGCTGGCCGCCGTCAAAACAAATTCGCGCGTAATTTTAAACGAAAGAATTGGTAAAATAGAGGAAGTTCTTTTTGAGACCGAAACTTACGGCCGCGCCTCGGGAAATTTCGCGGTCAGGGTTAAGGCAGGGGGAACGCCCGGGAAGATGGCCGAAGTCCTGGTGGAAAAGGCCGATAAAAATACTTTGAACGGAAAACTCTTATGACCAAAAAAACCAGCAAAGTTGTTAAAGAAAGGCGCCAGCATGTACGCCTGCCGATGCTGCACGGCATCCTGGAACCTGTGGAGATAGAATTTTATACGACCACCGACCACGGCAAATCCGTGCCCCAGCCCGCCATCCTCGCGGACCTCTCCGCCGGCGGAATGCGCCTCATAACCTTCATGGCCCCGCCCCATACCAAGGAGCTCAATATCATCCTTAAGCTGGACGGCAACAAAGAGATGCCGGTCACCGGCAAGATCTCCTGGGTCAAGGACAAGGGCGGCGTCTTCATGAACGGCATCTCCTTCTCCCACATCAGCCACGACGACCGCAAGCGCATCAACGAGATGGCGGAGGATTATTCCGACTGCGACACCCGCACCGCGCTTAAGCTGCCGGAAGTCTGCGTGGAAACCTGCCGGGCCCACGGCCTGTGCAATAAGCCGCAGAAAGACGAGTCTATCTTCAAGAAGAAGTGACCGAAGCAGGACAGCCAGGCGGCTAGGCGGCTTCAAAGCCACTAGCCGCTTTTTATTAGCCGCCGAAAACAATGTCCCCCGAATCCTTTAAACCGATCACCCTGATGGGGGCCAACGCCTCCGGCAAGACGGAGATCGCCCTGGAGCTGGCCCGCCGCCTCGGCGGGGAAATAATTTCCGCCGATTCCAAACAGATCTACAAATTCCTTGAGGCGGGCACCGCCAAGCCGCACGGGACCTGGACGGGGACGCCGGCCGGCCGGACCTACCTGGTGGACGGCGTGCCCTACCACCTGGTGGACACGCTCGATCCCCGCGCCACCTACGACGCCGGCAGCTTTGTGAAAGATGCCAAGAAGATCGTCCCCGAAGTGCAGGCCCGCGGCAAAGTCCCCATCATGGCCGGCGGCACCGGGATGTATGTACAGGCTTTCTGGAACGGCATGGACGAGCTCCCCGCGGCGGACCCGGTCATGAGGGAGAAGCTGGCCGCGCTGGCCGAAGTCCGCGGCAAGGAGGCCCTCCACGCGGAACTGGCCTCGATAGACCCCGAGGCGGCCTCGCGCATTCCGCCGGGCAATATCCAGCGGGTGATGCGCGCCATCGAGATAACCCGCCTGGCCGGCCGGCCGGTCTCTCAGATCTGGTCCGGGAGGTTCTTCAACGCCCTTCCCGCGCACGCGGGAAAATTCATTTTCATAAAATGGCAGAAGGACCTGCTCGCCGAGCGCGTCAAGCGCCGGACCGTTACCCGCTTCGACGAGTGGGCGCAGGAAACCAAAGCCCTGCTTGAGAAAGGCTACGCCGAGGACTGCCCCGGGCTTAAGACGCTGGGCTACCCGCAGATGATGGACCACCTCGCGGGCCGCCTTACGAAGCCGGACGCGGTGCGGGCCATAATAGCGGCCTCGATGGCCTACGCGAAAAGACAGAACACCTGGTTCGCGCGCTACCGCAACGCCGTAAAGATCGAGCTGCTTAAATTCGAGGATTACGAACCGGCGGCGCTGGCGGAGAAAATAATAAATTCATGAAGACGATACTTGTCGCGGCCGAGCTGAAGAGAAGAACCCCGGGCGCCGCCGGGGAAAGTTCGCTGGACGAACTCTGGCGCCTCGCCGAGACGGCCGGCCTCGAGCCGGTTAAAAAGCTCAGCGTGCGCGTGCAGGCCTGGAACCCGGCCACTTTTATAGGCTCCGGCAAGGTGGAGGAGCTGAAGGCGCTGGTGGAGGAAACCGGCGCCGGCGCCGTTATTTTCGACGAGGAGCTTGGCCCCGCGCAGCAGCGCAACCTCGAGCACGCGCTCGGGGTCACGGTAGCCGACCGCCCCCGGTTGATCATAGATATTTTCGCCATGCGCGCGCGCACCCGGGAGGGCAAGCTGCAGGCCAGGCTGGCCCGCTTCAATTATTCCCTGTCCCGGCTGGCCGGCAAGGGCGGCTCCATGGACCAGCAGCGCGGCGTGATAGGCGGCAAGGGCTCCGGGGAAAAGAAAATAGACTACGACCGCCGGACGCTGCGCGTGAAGATAAGCGAGCTGGAGAGCGAGATAGAATCGATAAAAAAAGAGCGCTCCACCCAGCGCGGCAAGCGCGACTCGGTCCCCATGCCCCAGGTGTCCATCGTGGGCTATACCAATGCCGGCAAATCCACCCTGCTGAACTTCCTGACCGGCAACCGCCACGGCATCTACGCCGACGACAAGCTTTTCGCCACCCTGGACCCGTCCACCAAGCGCGTGCGCCTGCCCTCGGGCGGCTGGGCGCTTTTCACCGACACCGTCGGGTTCATCCAGAAGCTGCCGCACGACCTGATCACCGCTTTCCGCGCCACGCTGGAGGAGATCCTTTACAGCGACCTAATCCTGCATGTCCACGACCTTTCGTCCCCCGAAGCGAAGCTCCAGCACGAGGCCGTAAAAGCCACGCTCGAGGAGCTCGGGGTGAAGGGCATCCCCGTCATCAACGTCTTCAACAAAGCCGACGCGGTGAAGGACCCCGCGGTCGCGGCCTGGGCGCCGCAGCGCCTCCGCCCCGTGCTTGTCTCGGCCCTCACCGGGGCCGGGGTGAACGGTCTTCTGGCGGCCAGCGAGCGGGCCCTGGCCCTGCGCTGGGGGGATTACGAACTGACCGTCCCGGCCGGCTCGAAAGGGCTGATAAAAGAGATTTACGAAGCCTGCATGGTCAAGGAAGCCTCCTATGGTCCCGAGGGCGCGGCCATAAAATTTAAAGCCACGCCGGAGAACTACGCCCGGCTTAAAAAGAGAGCGGCGGGGGATTAGCCCTCCCTGCCGGACGGCCGGCGGACCGGGCGCCTAGCTGCCTTCTTTTTTATATAATCTAAATAATGACCAACATTAAAATCGGCCTGCTTTTTACCGCGAGCTACCTGCTCGGCGGCATCCCCACCGGGTATATCATAGGCCGGCTTAAAGGAATAGACATACGCCAGCACGGCTCGGGGAACCCCGGCACGGCGAACGTCTACCGCACGCTGGGCAAGGGACCCGGCATACTTACTTTCACGGTCGACTTCCTCAAAGGCTTCGTCCCGGCCATGATAGCCATGCACTTTTTTTACGCGGAAGGCGCCGCGGAGTTCAGCAAAGGTCACTGGTGGATACCGGTGACCGCCGGCGCGCTGGCCATAGCGGGCCATATCTGGACGGTCTTCCTCAGTTTCCACGGGGGCAAGGGCGTGGCCACCGCCGCCGGGGTTTTCATGGCGCTGCTGCCCGTCCCTACCGCGGGAGCCGTAGTGGTTTTCGCGGCAGCCGTGGCCATCACGCACCATATCTCCGTCGGCTCCATGTCCGCCTCCGTGGCGCTCCCGATCCTCTGCCTGTTCCTGACCGACGCGCACCAGCGCCCCTTTACCCTGCTCGCCCTCGCGGTGTGCGGCCTGCTGTTCTATACCCATATAGCCAACATACGGCGCATCCTTAAAGGCGCCGAGCTCTCGTTCAAACATAAAGGCACGGACGGCCCCGGGGAGAAAAAATAATGTCGACTGAAAAAACTCCCGGCAAGGAAGTGGAGGTCCGCATCTACTCCATCGCCACCAGCCTGACCGAGTCCATCATCTTCCTCGACGAGACCGAAGGCACGCGCATCCTGCCCATCTGGATAGGCCCGATGGAAGCGCAGGCCATCGCCATCAGACTTTCCGGCTATCCCTCGCCCCGCCCGATGACGCACGACCTGATCTTCTCGGTCATAAAAACCCTCGGCCTTACGATCAGCCGCGTGACCATAACCGACATCGTCGAGAACACCTACTACTCCCAGCTCCATATCACGGAGCCGGGCGGCGGCAATTTGCGCCTGGTGGACTCCCGCCCGTCGGACGCGGTGGCCCTGGCGGTGCGCTTCGGCTGCCCCATTTTCATCAACGAGCAGGTTTTCGAAAAAACCCAGGTCCTGAGCAAGCCTATAACCGAGGACGAGGTCGTGAAGTTCAAGCAGGACCTGAAGAATCTCAAGCCCAACGACATCATCGGGCAGCTGCTGAACGGCGGGCTGCAGGGCCGCGCTTCCGACGAGGGCGGCGAAGACGAAGAAAAGCAGGAGGGGGAGGAAGAAGATGAACAGACTTGACCTTATAAGAGAACTCACGAAACACCTCACCACGGAGAAGGACGCCAAGATGGCGGTCTGCAAGACTTTCGAGATCATGGGAGAGGCCCTGCGCGAGAACCGCAAGGTCGTCATCTCCAACTTCGGGACCTTCAAGGTCAAGGAGCGCATGCCGCGCCAGATGCGCAACCCGAAAACCAACCAGCGCGTGATGGTGGGGCCGCGCAAGAGCATCCGCTTCAAGCCGTCCAAAAAACTGACGATAGGGATGTAAGAAGAATCGGGAATCGGGAATCGGGAATCGGGAATCGGGAGTCGAAGAAAGAAGAGATGACCGAAAAGACTTATTTTACGATGGCGGAAGTTTCCAGGAAGGCGCAGGTTCCGGAATATACCGTGCGCTACTGGGAGCAGAAGTTCCGGTTGCTGAGGCCGCTGCGCCTGGCGAGCGGCCACCGCCGCTACACCCGCGCGGATATCGACACGCTGCTGGAGATAAAGGACCTGGTTTTCATAAAAGGCTATTCTCTCGACGGTGCCCGCAAAGCGCTGGCCGCGAAGAAGCGGCAGAAAAGATCGGTAAAGGCCGTCGCGGCGACCGCCGCCGCCAAGCATGACCTGCTCGAGGAAGTCCGGAAAGAGCTGCAGCAGCTTATAAAAGAACTGTAGCTCCCCGCCCCGCTTTCCTTATTTGCTATAATAAATACGCAGAGTTTGACCGGCCCCACCGGGGCGTGGCTCAATGGTAGAGCGCTCGCTTGGGGTGCGAGAGACTGCGGGTCCGATTCCCGCCGCCCCGATGAGGC
>CAZUQT010000144.1:0-7634 GCA_964622585.1 uncultured Elusimicrobiaceae bacterium
CTTCTGCAGCGCCTCGCGGATCCACGCGCCGTGGCTGGCCAGCACGTAGCCGCTGACGCCCTAGAAGATCGACAGGTTATGCAGACCCTCGCGCGGCGCCACCGAAAGGCGCAGCATCAGGTCCTCGCTGATCACCTTGAAAGGCGGCGCGTTGCGCTTTATCGCGGCCACCTCGCGCGCGAGATAGAGCTCGCGCAGCACGGCCAGGCCGCGCCCGTTAAGCTGGCGCGCGCTCTTCAGCGTCAGGAAGCCGCTCTCGTCGAAGCGCATCGGCGACGGCTCTATCTTGCAGATCTGCGCGAACTGCCCCGTTACCTCTTCCAGCCGGCCTTTCTTTTGCAGCTCGGCGGCCAGGATGTCGCGCAGCGTTTTAAGGTGGATCGTGTCGGAGCTGGCGTAATCCAGCATCTCCTTAGTCAGCGGTCGGCGGCCCCAGTCCGCCTTCTGGAACTTCTTGTTCATCTCCGCGCCGATGTACTCCTTCACCATATTGTCCAGGCCGCACTTAATGATGCCCAGGTACTTCGCGGCCACCATCACGTCGAAAATATTCACAAAAGTGCAGCCCATCGCCGCCTTGAACACCCTGATATCCGAATCCGCCGAGTGGAAGATCTTTTCCACGGCGGGATCGGCGAAAACCGGCAATATGGACTTGATATCGACAGCCAGCGTATCCACCACGGCGTTGATATCCTCGCCCGTCAGCTGCATCAGGCAGAATTTCTCTTTATAGGCGTAGAGGCTGTTGGATTCGGTGTCTATGGAAATGTATTTATAGCTCGCCAGCCTGGCGGCCAGCTCGTCGAATTCTTTCTGCGTATCGATGAAGATGTAACTCATCTATAGATGATAGCAAAGGATGGCAGGGAAAGGCCACGAAAGCGGCCAAAAATAAGCCGGCCGGCCGGCCCGCGCTTTCTTGCTTTACGCCGCTTCCAGTTGCTATGATTTGCAAAGATGCCGGCCATTATTTTCAACAAGCCTTACGGCGTACTTTCCCAGTTCACACGCGAACACGGGCATCCCTCGCTGGGCGACTTCAAACTGCCGGGCGGAGTTTACCCGGCAGGGCGCCTGGACCACGACAGCGAAGGGCTCCTCCTCCTGACTTCGGACGGGCAGCTGCAGGCCAGGATCTCCGACCCCCGGCACAAAATGCCCAAGACCTATTGGGCGCAGGTAGAGAAGGAAATAACCCCGGAGGCAGCCGCGAAGCTGCGCGCCGGGCTTACGCTAAACGACGGCCCCACCCTCCCCTGCGGGGCCAGCGTCCTGCCCGACCCCGGGCTCCCGCCCCGCGATCCCCCGGTCCGCTTCAGGAAGACCGTCCCGACCTCCTGGGCCGAGATAGTACTTAAAGAAGGGCGCAACCGGCAGGTAAGGCGCATGCTCGCCGCCGTAGGGTTCCCGGTGCTCCGGCTGATACGCAGGGCCATCGGGCCGCTGACGCTGGAAGGCCTGGAGCCGGGCCAATGGCGGGAACTGACGGAGAAAGAGATCAGGAGCCTGAAAGGCTGAGGCAAGGAGACTATTATGAGCATCCCGCCCCGGATAGGTTTTATAGGGCTCGGCATAATGGGCCGGGCGATGGCGATGGGCCTGGTAAAGGCCGGCTTCAAGGTTTCGGTTTACAACCGGACGCGACAGCGCACCATCGAATTCGCCGACCTGGGCTGCGAAGTGGCCTCCACGCCGCGCGCCCTCGCGAAGATGTCCGACACGGTGATAACCATGGTTTCCGACCCGGCGGCCATGCAGGCCGTGATGGAAGGCCCGGAAGGGGTGTTTTCCGCCTTCTCCGGCGGGAACACGCTGGTGAACATGAGCACCCTCTCACCGGATTACACCGCCGGGCTCGCGAAGAAATGCTTTATGGCCGGAGTTAATTTCCTGGACTGCCCGGTCTCCGGCTCCAAAGGCGCCGCCGAGAGCGGACAGCTCGTGATCCTCGCCGGCGGCGATAAAGCCGCCGTCGAAAAGCTTTCCCCGGTCCTGAAAGCGATGGGCCGGGCCGTCGTATACGCCGGGCCTGCCCCGGCCGGAACCGCGCTCAAGCTCTGCATGAACCTTATACTGGGCCAGCTTAACACCGCGCTGGCCGAGTCCGCCGCCCTGGCGCAGGCGCAGGGCATAGCCCCGGAACTTATCTTCGAGACGCTTTCGCAGAACCCGGCCCTGAACTGCGGATACTTCCAGTTCAAAAAAGAGAAAATGCTGACGAAACATTTCCAGGCCGATTTCCCCCTCAAACACATGCTCAAGGACGCCAGGTACATGCTGGCCGAGGCCGCGAAGAAAAAACTTTCCCTCCCGGTTACGGCCGCGGTGGTAACCCTGATGGAGAAATCCTATAATAGCGGTTACGGCGAAAAGGACCTGAGCGTCGTGCTCAATAACCTGACGGAGCCGCTGGGGTAAAACATGAAACAAGAAACTATCGTCGCGGCAATAAACTCCGCCTTTGAATTCAGACACAAGCACCCGGTGATAAGCGTCGCCCTGTCGCTCCTGATGGTGGCCGCCTGCGCCGGCGCGATCTACCTGATAATATTGAAGATCCCCTCCATTATCCCCTGCTTTACCGTCAACGGCTGCCATTAGAACGAAGCTCCCCGGCGGCGAAGATCGAGAGAGAAAAGCGCTCTCTTGATTTCCGCCTTTTTTTTTGATATAGTTAGCCTAGGCTAACATTATTATGCAGCCCTAACATAACGGGAAAGCCCATGAAAACACTCTCTACAAGCCTTGAAGACTATCTCGAAGCGGCCTATACGCTGAGCCGCGAGGACGGCTTCTGCCGCGCGACCGGGATCAGCCGGCAGCTCAAGGTTTCAAAGCCCTCCGTCAACGCCGCCGTAAAAGTCCTGGCCGGGCGCGGCCTGCTCGAACACGAGCGCTACGGCTATATCCGGCTCTCCCCCTCCGGGAAGAAAGCGGGCGCCGAAATAGCGGGCCGCCACCTCCTGCTCAAGGACTTCTTTATTTCGGTGCTCGCTATGGACCCCGCACAGGCCGAGCTCGACGCCTGCAGGGCAGAGCACGCCCTCAGCCCCGGGGCGCTGGACCGCGTGGGAGCGCTGGCCGTTTTCCTTAAAACCCCCTCCCGCCGCAGGCTCCTGCTCGCGGCCAGGGCCGCCATGTCCGGACGAAAGGCAGGATAAGGACGCTTCACATGAAAATGTCTGAATTAAAACCAGGTGATAAAGGCGTAATAACCGCGGTGGCCGCGCAGGGCGAGGTCGCGCAAAGACTTATGGACATGGGGCTGGTAAAAGGAACCCCTTTCAAAGTATTGCGCAAAGCGCCTCTCGGCGACCCGCTCGAAATAAAGCTGCGGGGCTTCCTGCTCGCCTTGAGGCTGAAGGAAGCCGAACATATCAGCGTAGAGAAGAAGGCCGGGAAATGAAAAAACAAAAAGAGATAATCGTGGCGCTTGCCGGCAACCCGAATTGCGGCAAAACCTCCCTTTTTAACGCGATCGCGGGGACTCATTTAAAAGTCGGGAACTGGCCCGGAGTGACCGTAGAAAAATACGAGGGCTATGTAGATTATAACGACTATACGATCAAGCTGGTGGACCTGCCGGGAACGTACTCCATCAACGCTTATTCTCCAGAGGAGATAGTCACGCGCGATTTCATCGCGGAGAAGAAAGCCGATATAGTAGTGAACGTGGTCGACGGGACGAACCTGGAAAGGAACCTCTACCTGACGACGCAGCTGCTTGAGCTGGACCCGAAAATGGTCGTAGCGCTGAATATGTACGACGAGGTCGAAACGCTTAAGATCCGCATCGATTTCAAAATGCTCCAGAAACTCCTGGGCTGCCACATCGTTCCGGTCAGCGCCGTTAAAAAGACCGGGATCGAAGCCCTGCTGGACCATGTGGTCAGGACCTTCGAGAACAAAATAGTCATACCGAGGGACAAGATTTCCTACAGCGAGGAGATAGAGGACGCGCTGAAGGAACTCCAGGGCCTGATAGAGACCGATATCCCGCTATCGGGCAAATTCAGTTCGAGGTGGCTCGCCGTAAAATTGCTGGAGAACGACCTGTTCGCGTATTCCCATGCGAAACAAAGCCCGGCCTGGGTAAGGCTGGAAAAGAAGCTTCCGGATCTTATGAACACCCTCGAAAGCAGGCTGGAAGAAAGGCTCGCCCAGCATATCGCCGGTGACAGGCATGCGTTCGCAAGAGGCGCGTATAAAGAAACCGTGACGACAGTGAACGAGGAAAAGAAAACCATAACGGACCATATAGACTCGGTGGTTCTGAACAGGGTGCTGGGCCTGCCGGTCTTCCTGTTCATCATGTGGCTGATTTTCCAGATCACCTTCGCGTTCGGCAGGGTCCCGATGGAGTGGCTGCAGTCTTTCTTCGTTTTCTTAGGAGACAAAGTGTCAATGCTGCTGCCTGATGGCCTGCTGCGTTCCGCTGTCGTGAACGGTATGATCGCCGGGGTCGGCGGCGTCGTCGGCTTCCTCCCGAACATTCTGCTCCTGTTCCTGGGCTTATCGTTCCTGGAATCCACGGGCTATATGGCGAGGGCGGCCTTTGTCGTGGACCGGGCTTTCCATAAAATAGGACTGCACGGGAAATCATTCATACCCATGGTCACGGGCTTCGGCTGTTCCGTCCCGGCCTTCATGGCCTGCAGAACATTGAAGAACAGGGGCGACCGGCTCGCGACCATGATGGTGATCCCGTTCATGAGCTGCGGCGCGAAACTGCCGGTCTACGTCCTTCTTATCGGCGCGTTCTTCCCGGCATCCATGTCCGCGAACATCCTTTTCGGCGTTTACTTGTTCGGGATAGCGGTGGCGGTGGCCTCCGCGAAGCTGTTCAAGGCCACGATCTTCAAGGGCAACTCTGAGCCGTTCGTGATGGAGCTGCCCGTTTACAGGCTGCCTACCATGCAGTCCGTTCTTATGCAGATGTGGATAAAAGCGTGGATGTATCTGAAAAAAGCCGGGACAGTAATACTTACAGTTTCCCTGATAGTATGGGTAATTTGCAATTTCCCGGTGAATGCCGGGTTGGATAAGGAATACGCGGCCAAGATCCTGGCCGCGGAGCAGGACCCGAAAAGCACGGCTGAAATAAAAAAAGAAAGGACCGCCGCTTTTGAGAACGAGCTGGCCGCAAAGCGCCTCGAATATTCCTTCGCGGGGCGTACGGGCAAGGCCATAGAACCTTTCATAAAGCCGCTTGGCTTCGACTGGAGGCTTGGCGTCGCGCTTACGGCCGGGTTCGCTGCGAAAGAAGTGGTCGTCGCCACGATGGGGACCATTTACGCGCTCGGCGAAGCCGGAAAGAAGGAAAACCTGACGCAAAGATTAAAGAACGATCCGGCCTATGATCCTGCCGTCGCCCTGGCGCTCATAATTTTCGTGCTCCTGTACGTCCCCTGTCTTTCCGCTACTTCCGTATTCCATAAGGAAGGCGGAGAGATAAAGATCACCTTGTTCTATATTCTCTACACCATGACCACCGCATGGTGCCTGGCTTTCGTCGTATATCACGCGGCTAAAGTATTCATATAAGAACCGTGGCTGCTTTGAATCTGCTCGCAAGATTCCTATAATTGAGCTATGGGATTTTTCAAGGACATGCGCGCCGGCCTGACGCGCAACGTCACCTATCTCGGCGTAGTCAGCGGCCTCACGGACATCTCCAGCGAGATGCTCTATCCTATCGTCCCCGTTTTCCTCACCTCGGTGCTCGGCGCGCCGATGCAGGTGGTGGGCATTATCGAAGGCCTGGCCGAATCAACCGCAAGCCTGCTTAAGATAGTCGGCGGCCGGCTCTCCGACCGCGCCGGAAAGCGCAAACCTTTCGTCGTGGCGGGCTATTCGCTCTCCGCCATTTCAAAGCCTGTCCTCGCTCTCGCCGCCACCTGGCATTTTGTCCTGTTCTCCCGCCTCATCGACCGCGTGGGCAAAGGCCTGCGCACGTCGGCCCGCGACGCGCTGATAGCCGGCTCGGTCGACAAGGAGCACTGGGGAAAGGCCTTCGGCTTCCACCGGGCGATGGACACGCTGGGAGCCGCCCTCGGGCCCCTTGCCGCGCTGGCGCTGATCAGCTTCATGCCGGCGGGGAAGCCGGACTACCGCTTTATCTTCATGCTGGCCTTCATACCCGGCGTAATCGGCGTTTTCGTCCTGCTTTACTTCGTGACAGAACCCGCGTCTCCGGCTAAAACGCCAGGCGCGCCTCCGGCGGTCCGCACGCCCATGACCTCCGACTTCAAAGTCTTCCTGGCCCTTTACGCTATTTTCGCGATCGGGAATTCGAGCGACGTCTTCCTTATAATGAAGGCCAAAAGCATGGGCTTCACTCTTACTCACGTAATATTGGCCTACACCGGCTACAACGTAGTCTACGCCCTGCTGGCCGCCCCGGCGGGCTGGCTTTCGGACAGGCTGGGCAAGATAAAGACCATGGCCTTCGGCTTCCTGGTCTTCGCCGCGGTCTATCTCGGCTTCGCGCTCGCCGACAAGCCCTGGATGATCTGGACGCTCTTCGCGCTGTACGGCTTCTACGGGGCTTTTAACGAGGGCATAGCCAAGGCCGTCGTCTCGCATCTGAGCTCCGGCGACAACCGCGCTTCCGCGATGGGCTATTTCCAGGGCGCCACTGGCTTCCTGGCCTTCTTTGCCAGCGCTCTGGCCGGCCTGCTCTGGGACCGGGTCTCCCCCGCCGCCCCGTTCGTCGCCGGCGCGGTTTGCGCCTTTATTTCCATGTCAACGCTTGCGGTTTGGACAACTAAAAGGAGATTCTCTTTCTAATTATGAGCTTATACGCTTTAGCCCTTAAAGAAGCCTCGATAGAACCGCTGGCTCCCGCCGCTTTCCTTACGGGAGTAAAAGGCTATAACCGAGACTCCGCGCGGGCTTTCCTCCGCGCCCAGCCGGGCTTCCTCGGAAGGAACCTCCAACTGGAAGCCGCGCGCGAACTTGCCGCCGCGGCCGGCCTTGCGGGCTTCGAAACGATGCTGGTAGAGGAAACCGCGGTGCAGGCCCCTCCCCGCCCCATCGAGACTGAAAAGATAGAGCCGAAGGGAAACGGCTTCAACGCCACGGCCGGGGGCGCTCTCACTTTCATCCCTTACGAATCAATAACTGTTTTCACCGCCGCCGCCTACGACGCTTTCACCGTCCCGGACACCATCCAGGGCATGAACCCTGGCGTCTTCGAAAAGATAGCGCGCCTCGTGGGCGCCGAAACGCCCAAAGTCCCGGCGCCGGTACGCGAGATTTTTTTTCGCGCGGATATCATCTCCGGCACAGAGCGTGTCCGCCTCCTCCTTAAACCAGAGAACCTCGATTTCTCCCCCCTCGGCCCGGCGCGCTCCCCTTCCAGCCTGATAAATTTCCGCGCCCTCCTCGGCACTATCTCGGCGCCCTGCTTCACAGCCGTAAAGAACGAATTCCTCCTCGCCTTCCTCGCCGGCCGCCCCCTCACCCCGCTCAAGATCGCCGGCCCCGAAGCCGCCGACCTGGAACTCACCCGCCTCCTCCTCCTCACCGCCAAGCGCGCAGAGTAAAAAATTCTTCATTCCGTTTTAGCTCTTCCGGAGGGGTGGCAAGGGTATGGGTTCGGAGCGACCTCTCGGGATGGAGCGAAGCGA
>CAZUQT010000145.1:0-4573 GCA_964622585.1 uncultured Elusimicrobiaceae bacterium
CTCCGTCTCCACCGCCGTGCCGGAGATAGACGCCGCGCTGGCCAGGAAGGAAGAGGACCTGCGCCAGAAAGAGGAAGAACTGCGCGTCTTCCAGCGCATGGCGGAGCGCGAGCTGCTGGAATACGAGAGCCGCAAGAGCGAGATCCTGCTCGGGCGCATCTACGTGGCGCTTAAAGAGCTGGCGGTGAAAGAAGAGGTCAGCGTAATAGTGGACAAGCGCAATATCCTTTTCGGCCAGAAAGCGGTGGACCTCACCGGCAAGCTGCTCAAGAAACTCGAGGACAACGGCCTATGAAGCTCACAGCCTCCGATATCGCCGGACTCGCGGAAGGCGACCTGCGCGGCGACGGCGCCCTCCATATCTCCGGGGCGGCCCAGCTGGACAAGGCCGGTCCGTCCGACCTTTCCTTCCTGGCCGACCCCGCCCTGGCGGCCGCCGCCTCCGGGTCCAAAGCCGGCTGCCTGCTGGTCCCGCGCGGTTCCGAGGACCTGTTCAAGGATTTCACCGGCACGCTGATCTTCACGAAGAACCCGAAATACGCTTTCATGCTGGCCCTGCGCCTCGTGGAAAAAGAAAAGCGCCCCCTCCCGGCCCCCGGCGTGCACCCCTCCGCCTCGGTATCGGCTTCGGCCCGCCTGGGCAAGGACGTCCATATAGGCCCGATGGCCGTGGTGGAGGACGGCGCCGAGATCTCGGACAGGGCCGTCATAGGCGCGCAGTGCTACGTGGGCCGGAACGCCAAGGTCGGCCGCGAGGCCAGGCTTTATCCCGGCGTAAAAATAATGGACGGCTGCGAGATAGGCGCCGAGGAGATACTGCATGCCGGCGTGGTGATAGGCTCCGACGGTTACGGCTATCTCTCCCCCCGCGGGGCGCATGAGAAGATCCCGCAGCTGGGCAGGGTGGTGGTGGAAGGGCGCGTGGAGATCGGCGCCAATACGACCATAGACCGCGCGGCCCTGGACGTCACGCTCATAGGCGGCGGGACCAAGATAGACAATCTGGTGCATATCGCGCATAACGTCAAGGTCGGCAAACACTGCCTGATCATGGCCGAGGCCGGCATAGCCGGCTCCGTCGTAATCGGCGACAATGTCATCATAGGCGGCCAGTCGGCCATCTCCGACCACGTGACCGTCGGCGACAATTCCGTGGTGATGGGCAAGACCGGCGTCATGTCCGATCTCCCGGCCAACCAGATAGTCTTCGGCCACCTGGCCAAGCCCCGCCTCCTGGCCATGAAAATAGAAGCCCTCCTGGGCAAGCTCCCCGAGATGCACAAAGCGATACGCAAGATACAGAAGAAGCTGGGAATGCAATAAGATAGGCGGTTTGTTACTCACGTCACAGAAGCGTAGTCGGGGTCCTGTCAGGGGTTTTACCCCTGCCACCCTTCCGGCAAACCGCTTCCGGTATCGGCAATGCGAACAACGATCAAATCTCCGGCTACTATCGAAGGTATAGGCCTTCATAAAGGCAGACCTTCTCGCGTTACTTTCCTTCCGGCGGAAGGGGAGACCGGGTACCGGTTTATAAGCCCGGCTTTCAAAGAGCCGCTGCCGGCGCGACTCGACAGGGTGGCGGGGACGGCGCGCGGGACCAATATCAGCGACGGGAAGAGCACCATCTATACGGTCGAGCACCTGCTCTCGGCCGCGGCCGGGCTAGGCATCGACGACCTCGATATAGAACTGAGCGGGGAAGAGCCGCCGGCCGCCGACGGTTCGGCTTTGCCTTTCGCTTCCGCCCTCCTCAGGGCCGGCCTCCGCGAAAAAGCGGGCCAGGAGCGCGCGCACCTCGGGATCCCGGAAAAGATAGAAATGGCCAAAGGCGATATCCGCTACTCGGCCGGCCCGGCGCGAGGCGTCTCCTTCAGACTTATCTACGATTATCCCCACGCCCTGGTGGGCAGGCAGGTCCTGGAGCTTACCCTGACGCCGGAAGAGTACCTGTCCGGCGTGGCCCCGGCAAGGACCTTCGGCTTCTCCCACGAGCTCGAGGCCCTCAAAGCCGCCGGCCTGGCCCTGGGCGGCTCGCTCGAGAACGCCGTAGTCATAGGGGAGAAAGAAATAATGGCCAAGGACGGCCTCCGCTTCCCCGACGAATTCGCCCGGCATAAACTTCTGGACCTTATCGGGGACCTGGCCCTGGCCGGCCTCCCGCTCAGGGACATACATATAGAGGCGGAGCGCCCCGGGCACGCCGCCAATGTCAATTTTGCTAAACTGTTGCTAGAAAAGGGAACAAGACATGACTGAAACAAAACCCCGCCACTACAAGCCGGTCCGCGTCATCCCCTGCGAAGAAATACTCCGGATAATCCCCCACCGCTACCCTTTCATGATGGTCGACCGCGTGGAAGTGGTGGAAGAAGGCAAGTACTGCGTCGGCGTAAAATGCGTCAGCGCCAACGAGCTCTATTTTCACGGCCATTTCCCCGAAAAACCCATAATGCCGGGCGTACTGATGCTCGAAGGCATGGCCCAGACCGCCGCGGCCATGATGATGGACCTGCCCGAGACCAAGGGCCGCCTCGGCTTTTTCGCCGGGATAAGCAAGGCCAGGTTCCGCCGCCAGGTAGTGCCCGGAGACGTGCTCAAGATGCACGTAGAGATACTCCGCATAAAGAGCCATATCGGCAAGGTCAGGGCAGAAGCCTGGGTAGGCGACGAGTCCGCGGCGGAAGCCGACCTTACCTTCGCGATAGGTTAAATTTTAGACAACTTCCCGGAGGAGACCATGCCCACTAAGATACACCCTACAGCCGTAATCCACCCCAAGGCCCAGATAGACGCCGACGTGGAGATAGGACCTCTCACCGTGATAGGCGAGGACGTCCAGATAGGCGCCGGGACCAAGATAGGCCCCCACTGCATCTTCGAATTCTGCACCGTCGGCAAAAATAATTTATTCACCGGCGCCGCCTATGTCGGCATGCCGCCCCAGGACTGGTCCTACAAGGGCGAGCATACCCGTTTCACCATGGGCGACAGCAATGTCATCCGCGAGGGCGTCTCGCTCCACCGCGGTTCCCACGCCACCAACCTCACTTCCATGGGCTCCAACTGCATGCTGATGGCCAATTCCCACCTCGGCCACGACTGCCGCGTCGGCGACAATGTAATCATGGTCAATTCCTCCGCCGCGGCCGGCCACGTCCATATCGGCGACCGCGCCACTATCTCCGGCCTCGTCGGGATACACCAGTTCACCCGCATCGGCAAGTTCGCCATGATCTCCGGCGGCGGCATGGCCAACCAGGACATCATCCCTTACGTCATAGCGCAGGGCGACCGGGCCAAGCCCGTCGGACTGAACCTGGTGGGCCTGAAGCGCAACGGCTTCTCCCGCGAGACCATAAAGCTCATAAAGCATACCTTCAAGACCCTGTTCTTCCACGGCCTGCCGCTCAAAGGCGCCATCGCCCAGCTCCGCGGCGAGAACCTGCCGCCCGAGGCGGCCCTGATCCTGGACTTCTGCGAAGGGACCAAGCGCGGGATAGCCCGCCCCCGCAGGAACGCCGTAGCGCTCGAGACGGCGGTCAACGACTGATGGGCGAAAAGATCGGACTTGTAGCCGGCGGCGGGAGCTTCCCGCTGCTGTTCGCGGCCGAGGCTAAGAAAGCCGGCCGCGAAGTCTACATAGTCGGCCTTGAAGGCATCACGCCCAAAGAGATAGAGACTTACGCCGTAGAGACGCAGTATTTCAAGCTCGGAAATATCGGCGGCCCGCTGACCTATTTGCGCGAGCGCGGCGTAAAAAAAGCGATGATGGTGGGCAATATCCCTCACGTTAATATCTTCGGCGGCATCATGCCCGATCTGCGCGCCGCTAAACTTCTCTTCAAGCTCCGCGACAAAAAGGCCAATTCGATCTTCAGCGCCGTCTCGGAAGAGTTCGCCAAGGACGGCATCGAGATAGTCAGCTCCGCCACCCTCCTCGAACACCTTCTGATAAAGCCGGGCCTCATAGCCGGGAAAAAACCGGACGCCGACACTTTAAAAACGGCCGCTTTCGGCTGGAAAGCCGCTAAAGCCCTTTCCTCTTTCGACATAGGACTGACCGTGGTGCTCCGCGACCAGACCGTCCTGGCCGTGGAAGGGATGGAAGGCACCGACGAATGCATAAAGCGCGCCGGCGCGATCCTGAAGAAACTCGGGAAAGGCCCGTCGATGACGGTGGTCAAAGTGGCCCGCCCGAACCAGGATATGCGCTTCGACCTGCCCGTCGCCGGCGCAAGCACCCTGCGCGTCATGGCGGAAGCCGGGGCCACCACGCTGTTCATCGAAGCGGGAAAAACCCTGATCCTGGGCATGGAAGAATTCCTGGCCGCCGCCAAAGAGACCCGCGTCACCGTCTTCGGCGCCGAGAACGAGAACTCTTTCCAATAGTTTTCATGAACGAACTGCTTTATAAGAATTCCCTGCCCCACACGCTGCTTTCCGGCGTCGCCTCGCTCTACGTCCACCTGCTGGCCCTGACCTCGAAGATCTCGGTGAAAGGCGACGGCATGCAGAAAGGCATCTACACTATCTGGCACAGGCAGGAAGTCATAATGATCTACGCCCAGCG
>CAZUQT010000145.1:4673-7301 GCA_964622585.1 uncultured Elusimicrobiaceae bacterium
AAGGCATCTACACTATCTGGCACAGGCAGGAAGTCATAATGATCTACGCCCAGCGCGGCCGCGGGCTGGTAGGCCTGGTCAGCAAGAGCAAGGACGGCGAGTACATGGCCCGCATCCTTAAAGCCTTCGGCTTTAATTTTGTGCGCGGTTCCACCTCCTCCGGCGGTTTTCTTTCCCTGCGCTCGCTTATCAAAGCGGCGCGCGACGGTTTTTCCCTGGCCATCACTCCCGACGGGCCGAAAGGACCGGTCTTCAAGGTCCAGCCGGGGGCCATCTACCTTGCGCAGAAAGCCGGCATCCCCGTGATCCCCTGCGGCAGCGCCTATTCGAAGAAGAAAGTACTGCGCAACTGGGATAAATACCAGTTTCCCCTCCCCTTCGGCCGCATCCAGGTCGTTTACGGGGCCCCGTTCCCGGTGGCCGAGACCGACGACGTCGCCGCCAAGGCCGTGGAACTTGAAAACGTTCTCAACGCCCTCACCGCCGAAGCCGAGCGCCTGGTAGCCGGCGCCTGAGCCCCGGGATACCGGATGCGACAAACCGTTCCCAAACCGTCCGCAGTTCTCTCCGGCCCGCTCTTCAGCTTCGCCGCTTTCCTAGGCTCTTTCCTTCTCTTCCAGCTTGAGCTCCTGGCCGGCCAGACCGTGCTGCCTCACTATGGCGGCAGCTATTATGTCTGGACCGTCTGCCTGCTCTTCTACCAGCTCGTCCTCGTGGCCGGCTACGCCTACGCGCTGTTCCTGTCGGAGCGCCTGCCCCCGAAGACGCTCCTCCTCGTCCATCTCGCTTTGCTCGCGGCCGCGCTGGCCCTCATGCCCGCTTCATTCCCGGCGCAAACTTTCGCCAGCCCGGTCCCTGACCTTCTCTGGCGGCTCTTCCGGTTCATAGCTTTCCCTTTCCTGCTTCTCTCGGCCTCCACTACTCTCTGCCACAAGCTTCTTTCCGACGCCTCGGGCCGCAGCTCTTTCAGCGTTTTCGCCTGGTCCAATGCCGGCTCGCTGGCCGGGATGCTTTCTTATTCTCTGCTCGTAGAGCCCGCCCTGCCCCTGTCCTCCGCCGCTTTGCTCTGGCGCGCTCTTTTTATTTTTTACGCGCTGCTCTTCGCGGCCGCCCTGCGCTTCGGATTTAAGAACGCCCCGGCTCCGGCGGAAACAGGGGCGGCCGGGGAGAAGCCGCGGTATTTCCTCTGGTTCATCCTGCCCGCCGGGACCGCGGCGCTGCTTACGGCCGTGACCAGTTATCAAAGCTCGGCCACCGCCTCCATGCCGCTGACCTGGATGATACCGCTCTGCGTCTACCTTCTTTCCTACGCCGTGCTTTTTGCGGGCGGGGACATCAAGGTTAACACGCTTAGGGCCAGTCTCTTCTCTCTTCTTATGATCCTGGCCGGCCTGCTGTGGCGCCTTCAGAGCCCGCTGACCACGGTGCTGCTTGCTTTGCTTAACTGGGCGCTGTTCTTCGCCTGTATCGTGGCCCACCGCGAGCTCTATCTCGCGCGGCCGCGCTCGGCGGCGCTTGCGCCGCGCTATTACCTTATGATGGGGCTGGGCGGCGTGGCCGGAACCGCGCTGGTCACGCCCGTAGGGGCGCTGCGCCTCTCTTTCGGTTTCGCCGACCTGTATATCGCTCTTATAGTTTTCGTCGGGGCCCTGGTCTACGCGATAAACCGCGAGAGAGGCCTGGGACTGCGCGCTATGGGGATGGCTACGGCGCTGCTGGGCGGCCTGATAATGCTCGGCATGAAGCTGTCAGGCGAGACGCAGGTTTACGGGCTGCGTAATTTCTATGGCATCTACCGGGTCGAGGACGACAAGGCGCAGGGCCTGCGCCGCTTTATCCACGGCTCGACGGTGCACGGGATACAGCATCTGGCCGCGGGGGAAGAGCTTAAGACGACGGTCTACTACTCAGCCGGCTCGCCCATAAGCGAGGTGCTGCGCGATTTTCCCGCGGCTCATGTCGGAGCCGTGGGGCTGGGGGTGGGGGTTTCCTGCGCGGACGCTCGCAAGGGGACGGAGTGGACTTTTTACGAGCTGGACCCGGACGTGGTGGAGATCGCGCGGAAATATTTTACTTTCCTGGGGAAATGCAAGGCTGAGGTGAGGGTGGTTACGGGCGACGCGCGGATCAATCTGCGGAAGGAGCCGCCGGGGCGTTTCGATCTGCTTTATCTTGACGCTTTTACGGGGGGCTCGGTGCCTTTCCACCTTATTACGCAGGAGGCGCTGGAGCTTTACCGGTCCAGGCTGAAGCCGGGGGGGCTGATGGTTTTCCATGTCTCGGCGAATTTCCTGGACGTTATTCCTGTGCTCCGGCTTTCGGCGGCGGCGGCGGGGCTGCAGAGTCTTGAGAAGTCTATCTCTTTCGACCCGGACGATCCCGCGCGGCTTAGTTCCGAGTGGCTGGCGGTTACGGACAATCCCGCCCATCTGCGCAAGCTGGCGAAGAACGGCTGGATGGCGCCCGAGGCTCCCGCCGGCTGGCGGGTCTGGACCGACGATTACAGGAACGTCCTCAAAGCTATAAAGTGGTAATCAAGCCCCAGGCAATCACGTTTCAACGCGGGCGCCACGGGGACCGGAACGCAAAACCGGCGTCGCGCACACCGTGCGCGCGCCTGCCGCCCTC
>CAZUQT010000146.1:0-7269 GCA_964622585.1 uncultured Elusimicrobiaceae bacterium
CCGATACTTTGTGCTAAGTTCCGTTATTAGGTGGGTGAACTTAACGCGCCTTCCGACTGTAATCTGGGAAGGACATCACTGCCGGAGGTAGTCTTAGGTGTTTAAGGATACCAGCGCAGCTTGTAAGATACGGAAACTACTCTGCAGACTGACATTGCTGTACAACTATTGTAGCAAAAAGCGCGGCCGCTGTCTAGCGCCCGCCTATATTGAACTGCTGAGTACCGTCCAGGTCCGTCCGGTACACAGTAGCGCCGACCGCCTGCAGATTGGATAAGGTCACCGGGGAAGGGAAGGCGAAGATATTGTCCTTGCCGACCCCGATATACGCGTATTTGGGCTTCACCATATTAAGGAAAGCCGGGCTGGAGGAAGTATTGCTGCCGTGGTGGCACACTTTAAGGACCAGCGACTGCAGCTGGCCGCCGTATTTGGCCACCAAATTGGCCTCCTGGTCCGCCTGGATATCGCCGGTATAGAGCATGGAAGTATCCTGGTAGGTGACCTTGAACACTATAGAGCAGTTATTAAGCACCGGGCCTGAATTGCTGCCGCCCGGAGTCGCGCAGGCGTTAAGGACGTTCACCTGCACCTCGCCGGGATCCCAGTCCAGGGTGTCCCCGGCCGCCGGGTAAACGGTCCTGATCCCCATTGCGCTTATTTTATCGCGCAGGATCTTCGCGCCGGCCGCGCCGGTATTATCCTCGCGGGTATCGTAAAAAGTTCCGACCTTCAGGTGGGTAAAAACGTAATCCAGCCCGGCGTAATGGTCCAGGTGGGGATGGGTCAGCACTACATAATCGAGCTTAGTGATGCCGTTCTGGGCGAGGAACTGGATCAGCGGGGCGGTCGGATTGGGCCCGCCGTCTATAAGGACGTTCTTGCCGTTGGGCAGCACGATATATTCGGCGTCGCCCTGGCCGACGTTGACAAAATACGCCTGCAGGGCCGGGGAAGGCTTCAGGGGACCGGGAAAAGGAGCCGGGGGGCCGGGAATAGGAACGGGAGCGGGGATAGGCGAAACGAGGGTGGAAAGTGAGTCGAGCGCGCCGGCCGCGAAAAGGTCGGAACCCGGGGCAAGGGCGAGGAGCCCGGAGGAAAACAGGACGGCGGCGAAAATAGTTTTAAGTTTCACAGTAGCGCGTGCCTGACTTCGTGTTCTCATATCTTCAGAGAGGCACAAGCGGCCAGGACGCCGCTTTCTGCCTGTTATATCTTACAAGTTTAAGGAAAAAGGGAGAGAGGCTTAAGGCCTACGGCGAATAAGTCTTTGGACCTATACCTGCCGGATGGATAAGAAAACAGCCTGGCGCTTTATCTGGGAAGTATAAACCAGAAAGTGGAGCCGGAACCCTCGACGCTTTCCACTCCTACGGAACCGCCGTGGAGATCTATTACATGCTTGACTATGGAAAGGCCCAGGCCGGTCCCCCCCATTTCGCGGGAGCGGGCTTTATCGGCCCGGTAGAAGCGCTCGAAAACCCGGGACAAATGCTCCTGCGGAATTCCGATACCGTTGTCTTTAACAGTAACTTTCACGCCTTCCGGCAGCTCTACGGAAGAAATTTCCACCTTCGTGTTCTCCGTGGAAAATTTAACCGCGTTATCCAGGAGGTTGACAAAAACCTGCCCCAGCTTCTCCGGGTCGGCCTTTACGGCGAGCCCGGGAGTAATATTGTTAATGACAACGGCTTTTTTTGCTTTGAACACGGAATCCAGTCCCGCGATGAGAGAATCGGCCAGGTCTTTTAACCCGACATCCACCTTATTAACCTCGATCGCGTATGATTCGAGCGAGGAAAGCTTAAGCAGGTCGCTGACGATATTGTCCAGGCGCCTGGACTGCGCGTGGATGACGCCGAGGAACTCTTTAGCGTGCGCCTTGTCGTCGATGGCGCCCTCCAGCAGGGTCTCTACATAGCCGCGGATCGCCGTAAGCGGGGTTTTCAGCTCGTGGGAGACGTTAGCCACGAAGTCCCTGCGCTTGGCCTCCAGGCGCCGAACTTCGGTGATGTCGTGCACCACCATTAGGCAGCCCGACACTTCGCCGCCGGTGAACATGGGCGAGGCGTTTACGCTGAAGATCCCCCTGACGGGGACTGAAAGCTCCATCTCCTCCGCCACCGGCTTCCCGGCCGAGATCGCGCGCGCGCAGATCCCGCTTAAGCCGGCGTTAGGGATGACTTCCAGCAGCGGTTTTGAGATCGAGCCGGCGGCTTTTACGCTGAACAGCCGCTCCATGGCCGGGTTAAGCGCGGTGATCCTTGCGTCCAGGCCCGTCACCAGCACGCCCTCGGCCATATTGGCGAAAGCCGCCGAGAGCTGCTGGGCCTGCATTTCAACCCGCTGCAGGTTCTCCTCCACGGAGGCCGCCATCGAATTAAGGGTTTCGGCCAGCTTGCCCATCTCGCCGTGGAAATCTTTCTGGATGCGGTAGGAAAAATCCCCGGACGCGAATTTCTTGGAGCCGTAGACTATTTTATCGAAAGGCCTCGAAAAGCCGACGGAGACGACCAGGCTCACGAAGAAAGAGAGCAGCAGGGCCAGGGCGAGGGCGGCCGCCAGGGCCTTTTTGAGCAGGGAGCGCATCGCGTCGAGCTGCGTGACCGGCACGGCCAGCCGCACTACCGCCTCCGTCCTGCCGGAAAATTTAACGGGGTAGGCTGCATAAAGCATGGCTTTACGCAGAGTAGCCGAATGGCGCAGGTCATAGGAAGAGGAACCCTCCAGCGCGCCGGCCACTTCGGGCCTGCCCAGGTGGTTCTCCATGGCTTTCACGCCCGCGTCGTCCAGCTCCGAATCCGCCAGCACCCGCCCGTCCGCGCCTATTAAGGTCAGCCTGGAGCCCACTTTCGAGCTCAGGGAATGCGCCAGCGCGTTGATCTCCGGCGAGGCGAGGTCCGCGGAGCGCAGCTGGGCGGAAACCAGCGCCGCTTCGTCGGAAAGCTTCTGTTTTAAAGTGGAAAGCTCGGCGCGCTCTATGCGCTGGTAGACCAGGAAGAAAGCCGCGCCGAGAACGGCCGCGGACAGAGCGAGGTAGGAAAGAAAAAGCCTGAACCTGAAAGTCTTTAGTATGCCGGGCATTATTGGTTCTCGAAGCGGTAGCCGTAATTTTTAACCGTTATTATGCGCTTTCCTTCTGACTTCAACTTTTTGCGCAGCGTGCCGACATGAACGTCCACAGTCCGGGTCTCCACCTCGAGCGAGGCGTCCAGTCCCCAGGCTTTCTCCAGCAGGGCCTCGCGCGACAGCATCTTGCCGCCGGAGGCCATAAGAGCCTTCAGAAGTTCGAATTCCCGGGCCGTTATATCGAGCGGCTTCCCCTTCAGGAGCGCCAGCACCCGCGAGCAGTCAAGCTCGAGGTCGCCGGCCCGGTAAACCTGCAGGGCCTCGCCGATCAATGCCGAGCGCCGCAGCACGGCTTTAACGCGCGAGATAAGTTCCTTGACGCTGAACGGCTTGGTCACATAATCGTCGGCGCCCATCTCCAGGCCGACGACCTTGTCCGATTCCTCGCCCTTGGCGGTAAGCATTATTATAGGGATACCCGCTGTTTTAGCGTCCATCTTCATGCGGCGGCAGACTTCGAGGCCGTCGATGCCCGGCAGCATCAGGTCCAGGATCACCAGCCTGGGGCGCTCTTTGGCGGCCAGCAGTGGAGCCGCCGACCCCTCGTGCGCGAGCACGGTGCGGTAGCCCTCTTTTTTAAGGTTATACTCCAGCAGCCTGGCTATGTCCTTCTCGTCTTCGACAATAAGTATCTTCTCGTCCATACATGGATATGATAGCAAAACAAAAAAAGGGGCAGGCTGCTTTTTTCGGGAAAAGTAGCCTGTCCCCTTTTTTATTATAATCAAGGGATGAGCAAAAGGGCGGTTACGATGACTTTGTGGAACAAAGTGCTGGCGCACGCCAGGGCCCGGAACCTCTTCACTGACGGCGACGCCGTACTTCTGGCCGTCTCCGGCGGGCCCGATTCCGTGGTCATGCTCGATTTTTTCGCCGGTCAGGCGAGGGCCCGCCGGCTGAAGCTCTATATCTGCCATATTAACCACAAACTGCGGGGCAAACTGGCCGACGCGGACGCGGCCTTCGTTAAAAAACTGGGCGCCGGCTACGGCATAGAGACCGTCATCCTTACGGCCGACGTCAAGGCGCTGGCGAAAAAGTCCGGCACTAGCATAGAGCACGCGGCCAGGAACGCGCGCTACGGGCTGCTCTCGGAAACCGCTTTAAAGAAAAAATGCCGGCTGGTGGCGACGGCGCACCACGCCGACGACCACGCCGAGACCATTATCCTTAATTTATTGCGGGGAACGGAGCCGAAGGGTCTGCTGGGCATACCCGCGAAGCGGGAACTGGTCCGCGGCAGGAAGAAAGTGCAGCTTATCAGGCCGATGCTGGCGGTTTCGAGGAAAGAGATAGAGGCTTATCTGAAAGCGAACGGCCTGCCTTCGAAAAAAGACCATACAAACGACGACGAGTATTACACCCGCAACTGGATCCGAAAAACCCTGCTGCCGCTGATGCTTAAAAAGCAGCCGCGCCTCCGCGAGCACCTGGGCGAACTTTCCCAAAAACTCTCCGCGCTCCTCAAATCCTAAAAGCAGCCTGTCCCCTTTTCAGCACCACCTGTGCTGCTGCTCCATCGAGCCCGCGGCCGGGACCAGGCGGACATGGGCGGGGCGGTTTTCGTAGAGCACGCCGTCATTCTCCCTTTCTATGATGAACTTGTAAGCGATAGCCTTGCCGGCGCTTTCCTTGACCGGCAGACTGCCCAGCCACATATTTTCGTTTATATACTCCAGCGGAAAAGCCTTCGCCAGGTCCCAGTTGCCGAGCTCGGGGCAGTTGCCGGTTACTTTCACGCGCTCCCCGAAGGCCGTGTTGTAGCCGTTAAGCACGAAAGAAATTTCCAGCCCGGCTTTTTCCCGCGCCGGGGCGCAAAAAGAAACGATGAAAGAGCTGTCCCGCTCCAGCTTGAGCCCGCTTATCCTGCCCGACTTCACCGCTACGGCGCGGTCGGAAAGCACGTCCTTATACACGCCGTCCGACAGCTCGATGCCTTCCAGGTCGATGGAAGTGTCGGCGCCGCGGTTGAAAACCGCCAGGCAGCAGCTGCCCCGGTAGACGCGGGTATAGGCGTAGACGTCGGGAGTTAAATATTTCTTCCGGTGGCTGCCGCTCTGCACGGCCTTATTCTCCCTACGAACGGCCGCAAGTTTTTTTATTATCCGGAAAGCCGGGGTCCCGGTGTCCCAGCTCTCCATCATGGGCCTGTTATAAGGGTCCGCGCCGCCGTTGGTGTCGTTATGCAGGTACTGTTCCGTGCCGTAATAGATACAGGGCGTGCCGCGGCAGGTAAGGATCAGCGCCAGGCCCATATCTACCCGGGCTGGCGAGGCGCCTGCGGACATGAAGCGCGGCATATCGTGGTTATCCAGGAATGTGACCAGGCGTCGGCAGTCGTCGAAAAGCTGGTCCTTGGCGAAGACATTATGCACCGATTCGAAGCCGGAATCCGCCCCCTTGGCCAGGCAGTCCTCGAGCCCGCGCTGCAGGCCGAAGTCCAGCATGCCCATCCCGCTCTTATTGATAAATTCCACGGACAGGCCGTCATTACAGCCGCCCAGGAACCATTCGCCGAAAATATAAAGGTCCGGCCGGTGGAAGACCATATCGGACACGAATTCCTGCCAGAACCAGAGCGGCATATGCTTGACGGTATCGACGCGGAAGGCGTCCACGCCCTTGTCGAGCCACTGCCTCATAGCGTCCTTGATATAGTTGCGGTAGCCAATATGGGACTCGTTAAAATCCGCCAGGCCGCAAAGCTCGCTGGCCTCCACCTGGCATTTATTGTTCCAGTCGCTGACCCCGCCGTTGCGGTGGTACCAGCCGAGCTTATCGTTGTCGTATGAAGTCAGCAGCTTCCCGTCGTCGTACAGCTCCCCCTTGGTAGGCCGGCCGCCCTTGTCCACGCGCTGCGCGGGGCTGGAGTGGTTGCAGACGATATCAAGGACCAGGCGCATGTCTTTTTCATGCATGCTCTTCACGAGGCGGTCCACGACGGTATTTTTCGAGGCGAAAACCCTCACATCGTCCTTCGAGCCGGCCAGGTGTTCGTCGAGCCGCTTAAAATCCTTGGCCCAGTAGCCGTGATAGGAGGCCATGCCCCTCCCCTCCACGTCTACCAGCCCGTCCGCCTGGTCGAACAGCGGAGTAAGCCAGACCGAGGAGCAGCCGAGCTCTTTTAAATAATCCAGCTTGTCCGCTACGCCGTGGAGGTCTCCACCCCAGTACTTGAACCAGTCGGTATGGGTCCCGTCGAAGGAGTCTTTGCTGAACCCGATATCATTGGAGGGGTTGCCGTTGCAGAACCTGTCCACCACCGCGAAATACATGACGCTGTCATTGAAGGGGCGCATAATTCTCCTGGTGCCGTATTTTTTTGCGCTACATCTTGAGGCCCGGCTTGCCGCCGGAACCGTAATCCCAGAAAAGCGGGATATCCGTCACTTCGTCCATGGCCTTGTGCAGGGCGGCCAGGCTGAAAGGTTTTTTAAGAAAGCGGAGCTTATGGTCGGTGGCGGCCAGGGCGCGGCCTTTTTCTATCTCGAGTCCGCTCCAGAGGATGAACGGGGTGGTCTCGTATTCGTGCATCGCCCGGGTTTTATTATAAAGCTCGATGCCGTCGAAGCCGGGCATGTTTATGTCGGAAATTACGAGGTCGGCGCGGGTTTCCGCTATTTTCTTCAGGAGCTCCGCGCCGTTGGCGGCCAGCGTCACTTTATGCCCGGCGTGCTCGAGGTGCGGGACCAGCATGGCAAGCAGGTTCTGGTCGTCGTCGGCTATGACTATGTTCATCGTGAGGCCTCCTCTATAAGCGCCTGCGGGTAACCTATGGGCAGAACCTTTATTACGCCGGTATTCTTCTGGGCGTGCGCCGCCATCAGGCCGCTCTTCGCGAAGCCCAGCGTCAGGGTCAGCTTCGCCATGATATACACGCCGCTGTGGTGGCCGGTATCGGTGCTTAGGCCGGAAGGGATGTCGACGGCGATTATCGCGCGGCCGCTTTTGTTCATCAGCTGTATCACCCTGTGGACGGGGCCGGTCGGCTTGCCGACGGCGCTGATCCCGAGCAGGGCGTCCAGAAGCAGGTCGGCGGAGGAGAACTCGGCCGCCAGGGCGTCCAGCCCCTCTTTTTCCGTCATAGCCACCGGGACCCCGGCGGCTTTGGCCGCTTCGAGATTTTTTACGACCAGCTCG
>CAZUQT010000147.1:0-7262 GCA_964622585.1 uncultured Elusimicrobiaceae bacterium
GCCAAGAAAAGCTACTGGTTCATAGGCGATACGCTGAACCAGGCCATAGGCCAGGGCGAGACCCTGATGACCCCGATGCAGGCCGCCGGCGAAATAGCCGCGGTCGCCAACGGGGGGGTCTTCCACCGGCCCTACTACGTGGAGCGCATAGTGAAAAGCGACGGCCAGCTTTTTTACCAGGGCAAACCCGAGACTTTGAGCCGCATACAGCTGAAAGACAGCACCTGGCAGCTTATCAGGGAAGGCTTGCGCAGCGTGGTGGAGGCGGGCACGGGCCAGGCCGGAAAAATAGCCGGCGCCGAGATCTACGGCAAGACCGGAACGGCGCAGAACCCGCAGGGGAAGGACCATGCCTGGTTCGTGGCCTACGCCACCGTCAACGACGAGCCCTCCAAGATAGCGGTGGCCGTGCTGGTGGAGCACGGCGAGCACGGGGCCTCGGCGGCCGTGCCTATAGCGAAAGCCGTGATAGAGGCCGCCCTGCGCTCGGAACTTCCGGCTAAAAACGCGCCGGCCTCCCTGCCCAGGCTGCCCCATGGCCCGAAACTTCCGCTGCCTTCCGTGCTGCATCCCGGGAGCACCATATGATCTTCACCCCCCAGGGAGGGCTTAAAAAAGGCAGGATAGACTGGGTGCTTTTCCTGGCCGCGATGTTCCTGCTTGCGCTGGGCACGATAGCTATTTTTTCTTCGGTGGCGGTGCTGCCCGGCCAGGCCCGCATAATCAGGGTGCAGCTTATAGCCATACCGCTGGCCATCCTCGTCTTCGGCGCGGCCTGGAGCCTTAACTACCAGGTCTACCAGGACCAGTGGAAATTCGTTTACGGCGTGATCCTGGCCTCGCTCGTCGGAGTTCTTCTGTTCGGCGTGGTGGACAAGGGCGCCAAATCCTGGTACCGCCTCCCGTATTTTTCCATACAGCCTTCCGAGTTCGCCCGCGTCGGGCTTATCCTGGTGCTGGCTAATTTCCTGGACAAGCGCATTTCCAAGATAAAGGAACTTCCCACGGTGCTGGGCGCTTTCGCGCTGTGCGTTCCGGTGTTCCTGCTCCTTATAAAGCAGCCGGACTTTTCAGCTATCCTGATAACCTTCCCGGTGGTCCTGATCATGCTCTTCGCCTCGGGCGCCAGCCTTTTCCACCTTTTCATCATACTCGGCTACGCCTTCATCTCCGCGCTTTTCCCCGTCCTCTGGAGCATCATTACCCTTACCCCCGAGCTCCTGGACAATGTCCTGGTAAACTATTTCTTCCATCTTTCAGATTCCTGGTTCAGCGCTTCCGCCTTCATGGCCTCCGTGGTCTTCGGCTGCTGGCTGCTCTGGCGTCTTTCGGTAAGGCTTTACGCCAATGTCTCCGGGGTCTACTTCGCCGGCGCCGCCCTGGTCCTGATGCTGGGCTTTTTCTCCGGCATGCTGGTGAAGAACCAGATGAAGGAATACCAGCAGAAGCGGCTTGAAGTTTTCCTTTCCCCTGAGACCGACCCGCGCGGCGCGGGCTACAATCTGCTGCAGGCGCGCATAGCCATAGGCTCCGGCGGCATACTCGGGCGCGGCGTATTTTCCGGAACCCAGTCGCGCCTCGGCTTCGTGCCCGAGAGGCACACCGACTTCATTCTGGCCGTCATCGGCGAGGAGCTGGGTTTCTGGGGCATGCTGCTGGTGACCGGGCTTTACGTGCTGCTGATGCGCAGGACGATGCAGGGCGCGCGGCTGGCCCGCGACCGGTTCGGCTACCTGGTGAACTGCGGGATCTTCGGCATGTTCCTGGTCTATTTCTGCATAAATTTCGGCATGCTGCTGGGGCTGTCGCCGGTGGCCGGGGTGCCGCTGCCGCTGGTTTCCTACGGCGGCTCCAATTTGGTGGCCACGCTGATGGCGCTGGGCATAGCCGAGTCGGTGTACGCGCGGCGGTACGCGCTGGTCTGAGCTTATGAACGAAGTCCCTAAATCCAGGCTGCGGCTTAAATTCGCCCGGCTAGCGCCGGCGAAAGACCTCAGCCACCTGGAGCAGATAAAGGTGCTGCGCGGCAGGGCCGCTGCCAGCGGCCTGAAATTCTGCCAGGCGGCGGGCGGCAAGCCGGTGCCGCGCATGGCCTTCGGCCCGGCCGTCTCGGTGGGCCATGAAAGCCTGTGCGAGTACGCCGACCTCTACCTGGAAGAGTTCGTGAGGGAGGACGCGGCGGCGGAGAAGCTGCGCCCGCTGGACGACGCGTCTTTCCGTCTTGTTTCGGCGCGCCGCATCCCGGTATTTTTCCCTTCGATAGAGGCGGCCGTGAACGCGGCCGAGTATTTTATGGAGGCGGAGTTCCCGGCGGAGTTCTCGCAGGCCGCGGTGGACGCCTTCCTTGCGCTCAAGAATTTGGCTTACGAAAGGGTGAAACCCTCCGGCGAGCGCAAGACGCTGGACGCGAGAACGCCCGTGCTGGCGGCCTCCTACGACAAGGAGAGCTCGCTGCTGAAGGTCACGCTGAAGCTGGAGCCCGGCAAGAGCGTGAAGCCGGAAATAGTCGCGGAGCTGATGGCAGGGGGGAAGCCCGTTTTCAGGCGCATAGTGCGCAAGGAACTTTACTGGTTCAATTCGGGCGGGAAGCTGGAAGTATTTTAGCTGACGGTTTTAAGGAGCATTTATGGCAAACGCAAAGATCAAGAAAGAAATATTCGCGAACACGTCCTTCGAGGAAACGAGGATAGCGATCCTGGAGGCCGGGAAGCTGGCCGAGCTGTTCTGGGAGCGCCGCAGCTCGGGGAACATCGTGGGCAATATCTATAAAGCCACGGTCGAGAACGTGCTGCCTGGCATCTCCAGCGCTTTCATGGATATCGGGCTGGACAAGAACGCCTATATCTATATTTCCGACGTGCTGGGCAACCAGAAAGAGCCGATAGACAAGCTGCTGAGAAAAGGCCAGGAGGTGATGGTCCAGGTCACGAAAGACGCCATCAGCACCAAGGGCATGAAGGTGACCATGGACGTGTCCCTGCCGGGGCGCTTCCTGGTGCTGACGCCTTTCCAGGAATTCGTGGGAGTTTCCAAGAACATCGAGGACGCGGAGGAGCGCAAGCGGCTCTCCGAGATCATGCGCAAGATCGCCGACACCAAGACCCTCGGAACCAAGGGCTGCATCGTGCGCACCGAGGCGGAAGGCGCCACCGAGGAGGAGATGGAACGCGAGGTGAAGTACCTGCTTAAGATGTGGGACACCGTGCAGGCGCATTTCGACACCGCCAAGCCGCCCGCCCTGCTGCACAAGGACATGGACATGACCATGCAGGTGGCGCGGGACATCCTCTCCGACGAAACCACCATCTACATGCTGGACAACAAGGACGACTTCCACAACGTGCAGGAATTCGCCGCGAAGATCTCCCCGGACCTGAAGGACCGCATAAAGCTGTACGACAGCAAGACCCCGATCTTCAAGGCCTTCAATATCGAAAAAGAGATAGACGAGCTGCGGCGCGTGAAAGTGCCGCTCCCTAACGGGGGCAGCATCATCATCCAGGAGGCGGAGTCGCTCTGCGCGATAGACGTGAACACCGGCCGCTTCACCGGCTCGAAGTCGCAGGAGGAGACCGTGACCGCCACCAATATAGAGGCGGCCATGGAAGCGGCGCGCCAGCTCAGGCTGCGGAATATCGGCGGGATAATCGTGATCGACTTCATAGACATGAAGAAGGCCACTAACAGACACAAGGTTGTCAGCGTAATGGAGAACGCCGTGAGCCGCGATCGCGCCAAGATCCGCATCCTGCCGATAACCCGGCTTGGCCTGGTCGAGATGACGCGCGAGCGCAAGCGCGAGAGCACCGTCAGCCTGCTTACAGAGGAGTGCCCCGAGTGCCACGGCTGCGGCCGCGTGCTCTCCAGCGAAACTATCCGCATAAAGATACAGCGCGAGATCCACAATATAACGATGGGCCGCCCCGGCGGGAACCTGAGGATAGTGACTCATCCCATACTCTGCGAGGTGCTCAAGAAAAAGCAGGGGATGATAGAGAAGAACGTGCACCGCAGCGTGAAGCTGGCCGCCGACCCCCAACTGACTTGGGAAGACTACAGGATAATCCTGGAATAAAACCGGGAATCGGGAATCGAAAATCGGGCATCATGGATCAGAGAGGGAGTTTATGCTGAAAAGATTGCTTGTGTTCATGTTCATGGCGGCGGCGCTTTGCGCGCCGGCGCAGGCGCGGGTGGACGAGGTGACCTATCTGAAGAACGGGGTCTATACGGGGAAGATAGGCACTTACGCGCTGAGCGGGACGGTTTACCTCGACGCCGGGCAGGCGGCCAAGCTTATCGGGGGGAAGATCTACTGGTACCCCGTCTCCGGCAAGCTTCTGCTGCAGATAAAGGGTAAGAAAGTGGTGTTTTTCATGAAGTCCGATTCGGTCATCATCAACGACGAGACCGAGCAGTTCCCCAACCCGATGATAGTGCGCGGGGGTAAGGCCTTCCTTGCGCTGAACTTCTTTATCTCGAAGCATTTCTCGGACGCCTTCGGCTTCAGGCTGGAGTATAACCAGGCCACCGGGGCGCTGACCGCGCAGCGGGAGGTCAACATAACCTCGATAAATTACTTCTCCCACCAGGACAAGACGAGGATCGTGGTCTATATGGAGGAGCCGCTGGAGTTCCAGTCCTCCCAGAAAGAGAACAATTTGTTCAAGGTCACCATCTTCGGCGGGGTGATCGGCCGCGAGGAGAAGCTCAGCGTGGGCGACGGCGTCGTACGCGGAGTCGACCTGCTGCAGGAAAATAAAATGGCCCGCCTCGTGATCGACCCGGACGCTAATTTCGGGAAGGTCAGCGTTTTCAGGCTTTCCGACCCCGACCGCCTGGTCATAGACGTCTCGAAGCTGGACGTGCCGGTGCAGCAGAGCATCACGGGCGAAGCCGCCGGTGAGCCGGGCGCTATCCCCGTCATAGCTCCCTCCGCAGGGGGCTTCGAAACGGGGGCCGTTACCGCCGTCGCAGGCGGAGCGTCCTCGTCTACGGCGGGGATGAATATCCCGGACAAGCTGGATGTGGGCGGCGCCGGGCGTAAAAAGATAGTCATAGACGCCGGCCACGGCGGCAAGGACCCGGGCGGGAAAAAACTTTTCGGGCTTAAGGAAAAGGACCTGAACCTGCTTATAGCCAAAGAGCTCTACGACCAGCTTAAAGCCGAGGATAATTTCGACGTATTGCTGACCCGCAGCACGGACGAGTTCATCCCGCTCGCCGACCGCTCGGTCCTGGCCAATAATTTCAAGGCGGACCTCTTCATCTCCATTCACGCCAACGCCTCCCGCGACAGGCGCGAGAGGGGCTTCGAAATTTACTTCATGTCCGAGAAGGCGTCCGACCCCTGGGCCGCCGAAGTGGCCGACTACGAAAACTCCGTCATCAGCCTCGAGGACGGAGCGGAGCAGGGCGATCCTGCGGCCATGCTGCTGCATTCCATGGCCCGCAACGAATATCTTAACGAGGGCAGCCGGCTGGCCGGCCTTGTTACCGCGGAGATGGAGAAGCGCACCCCCTTCGTGAACCGCGGGGTGAAGCAGGCCGCTTTCTACGTGCTCAGGGGCACCTACTCCCCCGGCATTCTGGTCGAAACGGGCTTCATGACCAATTCCTCCGACCAGAAAAGCATGAACGATAAAAAAGTGCGCACGAAAGTGGCTAACGCCATCTACAGGGCGGTGATGAAATACGGCGAGCTGAAGAAGTGGCATTAAGAAATCGGGGATCGTGTGTCGAGAATCCTTTGAGGGAGAGTTGATGATCTTCTCCCGATTCCCGATTTATGATTCTCGGTTCCAGATCAAGAATTTATGAAGAATAGCGAAAGGCCGATAGGTATTTTTGACTCGGGGCTCGGCGGGCTGACGGTTTTCAAGGAGCTGCGCTCCCTGCTGCCTGGAGAGGACCTTATCTATTTCGGCGACACCGCCCGGGTTCCCTACGGCACGAAGTCGGCCGAGGCCGTCCTGTCCTTTTCAAAGGAGATCACCTCCTTCCTGCTCGGAAAAAAGATAAAATTCCTGATAGTGGCCTGCAATACGGCCTCCTCGCTGGCGCTGGAGGAAATAAGAAAACTTTCCCCGGTGCCCGTAATGGGAGTCATACAGCCGGGCGCGGAGGCCGCGCTGAAAGCGGTTTCCGCCGGCGGCCGGGTCCTCGTCACCGGGACCTCGGCCACGGTGAACAGCCGCGCTTATTCCCGGGCCCTGGCGGAGTCAGGCCGCGGGATAAAGGTGACGGAAAAGGCCTGCCCGCTGTTCGTCCCGCTCGTGGAGGAAGGCTGGTGCTCGAAGCCGGCGGCGGCGCTGACGGCGCGCGAATATCTCGCGCCGTTCAGGGGGAAGGCCGACGTTCTCATACTCGGCTGCACCCATTACCCGCTGCTGAAAAAAGTGATCGCGCGGGTGATGGGCCCGCGCACCAGGATAGTCGATTCCGCGCGGGCGGCCGCGGTAAGCGCCAGGAACGAACTGGCCGGGCTGGGCCTGCTTAACCGGGCCCGGAGAGGGCGCTCAGAGTTCATCGTCAGCGACGCGCCGGAAAGATTTTCTGAATTGGCTTTAAAGCTGCTGAAGATCCGGACAGGCAAGGTTGCGGTCAAGAGGTTCTAGCTATAGGGAGGCTTAAGTATATGAACAAGACTTTAATCGCGGCGCTGCTGCTGGTTTGCGCGGGACCGCTTTGCGCGAAGGAGCCGTCTAAAAAGATAAAGACCGAGTTGGCCGCGCTCACGGCCTCCGCCACCCAGCAGATGGCCCTGGACGCCGTACAGACCAAGAAGGCCGAGCAGGCGAAAGCCGCCGCGGCCAAGCAGGAACAGGACGCCGAGGAATCCGTCGTAATGATCGATTCGAAGACCGAGGAGACCGAGTCTCCCGCGGCTTACGGCATGGAGGGGGAAGACCGGCTGGTCCCCGGCGGGCTCCCTTCTTCCTACGGGCAGTGCAAAGGCACTATCACCGACGCCGGCCGGAATATAATGATCTTCGAGAGCCTCGACGACGGCTCCCTCTCTTTCGTCCAGGTGACGGTGGGGAAGGCAAATGTTTCCTGGAAACTTATAGACCGCATACCGCGCAGCGCCGACTAGCCGGCAGGCGGCCGGGGAACTTCACGCTTTAAAACCAAATACTTCCCCGTTCCGAGAATGCTAAAATATATTTAACGGCCGCGCGTTTCCCGCCGGCCCCGAGAGGTACAATATGAAAAGAAAAGACCTTGTAAGACACCTTGTAAGCAAAGGCTGCGTGCTTTCC
>CAZUQT010000148.1:0-7245 GCA_964622585.1 uncultured Elusimicrobiaceae bacterium
TCACCCCTTAATAAATGCAAACCCTGACCCCTAAAGCGCTGGCCGAAGAATGGGCCAAGAATAAAACCCGCCCGGTGTATTATTTCTGCGGCGAGGAAGGCGCAATGAAGGAAGCTGCCCTGAAGCGCCTCGCGGCGCTCTTCAAGCCCGAGTCCTTCAACTTCTCGGTGCGGGACGCGGAGATTGCGGACCTGGCCCAGGCCCTGGACGAGGCGCAGACCGCGCCCATGCTGGCCGACCTGCGCTTCGTGGCGCTGAAGCGGGTGGAGAAGCTGAGAAAAGAGCCGCTCAGGAACCTGCTGGCCTACCTCGAGAATCCCTGCCCGAGCGCCTGCCTGCTGCTGCTGGCCGACTGGCCCCGCGAGAAGCAGGACCCTATACCGGGCGCGCTGGGGCCCGACTGCGCCGTGGTGAATTTCGACCCGATGTCCGGGCCGCAGGCCATAGAGCACCTCAACTCGGTGCTGCTGGCCAAAGGCGTGAAGACGGACGGGGAGGCCCTCGAGCTCCTAGTGGAACTGCTCGGGACTGATTCGGTGACACTGGACGGCGAAGCGGAGAAGATAGTCCTCTTCATGCACGGGCAGAACAGGTTTTTCGGCCCGGACGACGCGCTGGCCCTGGCCGGCTTCGCCCGCACCCAGCACCCTTTCGAGCTTTCCAACGCGGTCTGCTCGAAGAGGCCGGCCCAGGCCGCCGAGGCCGCCGCCAATATGCTGACCTCCGGCGCCGAGCCGCTGGCCCTGCTTTCACAGGTTTCCCGCGCGGTGGAAAGGCTCCTCAAGGTGAAGCGGCTGTCCGCCGCCGGGGAGGGCCCCGGCGCCGCCTACCAGGCCGGCATGTCGCCCGGGCAGTACCACGCCGCCCTGCGCGACGCCGGCAACTACACCGAAGAAAAGCTGCTGCGCTCCGTCAGGCGCTGCCTGGAAGCGGAGGAACTCCTGAAATCCACCTCGCGGCGGGACCCCGGCCTGGTGCTCAGGCAGCTTGTTTTCGAGATAACGGGGACCCGATAAGTTTTGGAAAAGCGAAAACCCCGGCTGACTGCGCCGGGGTGCTCTTTCTCCTAAAAGGCCGTCTGATGGCCATAGGCCCTGATACGGCACGGCCATAGGCCAGAAAGTTTATTTTACGGAAGGATTCTGCGCTATCGACTTGATGCGGGCGGCCAGGCGGGACTTCTTCCTCGCGGCGGCTTTCCAGTGTATCGTTCCGGACTTGGAGGCCTTGTCGAGCAGGGAATAGGCTTTGGGCAGCATTTTCTGCGCGTTTTCCATGTCCTTCTTGGCGACGAGAGTTCCGAACTCTTTTGCCGTGTCGTGGATCCTGGTCTTTACGCCCCTGTTCTTGGACGCCAGTTTCTCTGATTTGCGCCAGGCTTTGATAGCGCTGGTATGTCTTCCGGTCTTTAGTTTTGCCATAGTAACGATAGTTTATCATTCTATGCCAGAAAAAGCAAATACCCGCGCTGGAACGAACAGCGAAGAAGCCGCGCCGGAAGGGCACGGCGCCTTTGCGAGGGGCCTGTCCGGGATGGCGGGAGCCGGGCTGATAACCAAGGTGCTCGGCTACGCGCGCGACGCTTTGCTGGTGGCTTTTTTCGGCGGCGGGGCCCTGGCCGACGCTTACTACGCGGCTTTCCGGCTGATGAACGTTTTCCGGCGCACCGTCGGCGAGGGCGCGCTCAACGCCGTCTTCATCCCGCTCCTTGAAAAGGAAAAAACGCGCGGGAGGGCCGCCGGGCAGGAATTCTTCTCCTCCTCCTGGACGATTATTTTCTGGGGTTCCGCTTTGGTCGCCGCCGCCGGCATACTTTTCCGGCAGGAACTGGTCCTGCTGGCGGCCCGGGGGTTCCGCTCCTCGCCCGGCCAGCTTGAGCTTACGGCGCTGCTCGCCGCGGTCTTCATGCCCCACCTCGTTTTTGTTAACGCCGCGGCGCTTTTCACGGCCGCGCTTAATTCGGCGCGTAAATTCTTCCTGCCGGCGCTGGCCCCCGCGGCTTTTTCAATTTCCGTGATAGCGGTACTGGCGGGCTTCCACTACGGGCTGTTCGGCGGGCTTGACGCGCGCGGGAAGATAATCCTCGTGGCGGCGGCGGCTTCCGCGTCGGGCCTGCTGCAGGTCATAGCGCTGCTCCCGCTGCTCCGGCGCGAGGGCTACGGGCTGGCGTTCAATAATCCCCTGAAAAACCTCGGTGCGGCCCCCGCCCTGATGGCCGCGGCGCCCGCGGCCCTGACGCTGGCCCAGGACCAGGTTTCCATGCTGATAAACACCATGTACGCCAGCTTCCTGGAGCCGGGTTCCATCACCGCCATCTACAATTCTGCCCGCCTGGTGCAGTTCCCCGTTTCCCTTTTCGCGGCCGCCGCCGCGACGCTGTCGCTGCCGGAGCTGGCGGCGAGGTCTGCCGCCGGCGACGCCGAAGGCTTCAGGCGGCGGCTCAAGCCCGCGCTTACGGCCTCCTGGCTCATAATGCTGCCGGCCGCGCTGGGCATCGCCGTTACGGCCCTGCCCATCTGCAGGGCGCTCTTCGAACACGGGAAATTCCTGCCGGAGCAGAGCCTGGTCACGGCGCGGGCGCTTTTCTGGCTGGCGCTGGGCCTGCCCGCCTACGGCCTGAATAAAGTGGCCGCCTCTGCCCTGTACGCGATGCGCAGGCAGAAAGCGCCCATAGCGATAATCTCGGGACAGCTGGCGCTTAACGCCCTGTTTTGCCTGCTGCTGATGCGGCCGATGGGCGCGGGCGGCCTGATGCTGGCCACCTCCCTGAGCTCCTGGGCCGCGGCCCTCGCTTTCCTTTTCGCGCTCAAGAGGGAAGCCGGCTTCAGCCCTTTGACCATGCCGCTTTTCCGGCCTTCGCTTGCGGCGGCCGCCTGCGCCCTGGCCGCGCTCGCGCTGCGTGAGCTCCTTGCGCCCGCCGGCCCTCTCGCGGTAACGGTCGTCTCGGTGCCGGCCGCGGTAGCCGTTTATTTCATAGCCCTCAGGCTCCTTAAAGTGGAAGAAAGAAATTTAGTGACTGGCGGAAAGTTCTAAAACCATGGACCTTACGCATTTACCTGACGGCCCGGGAGTTTACCTGATGCGCGACGCGACAGGCACGGTGCTTTACGTCGGCAAGGCCAAGGACCTGCGCCACCGCGTAGCGCAGTATTTCAGGAAGAACCCGTCCGACACGCGGGGAAAGATCCCCAACCTCGTGGCCCTCATCCGCAGCATAGACTATATCGCTTCGGCCAGCGAGCGGGAGGCCCTCCTGACCGAGCGCCAGCTTATCCACGGCCTGCAGCCCTTCTTCAACGAGATGTGGAAAGACTCCAAGACCTACCCGTACCTGGAGCTCACCGGCGGGGATTTCCCCCGCCTTCTGTTCACGCGCAGGAAAACGAGGGACGGCGGGCGGTACTTCGGACCCTTCCCGAAAGTCGAGCCGCTCAAAAAACTTACGGCCTATCTCTGGCGGATAAAATTCATCAACCTCCGCCGCTGCCGCTGGGACTTCTCGCTGGAAAAGCCGCTGGACGAGCGCAAGATAAAGGCCTGCCTCTATTTCCATACCGGGCAGTGCACCGCGCCCTGCGCCGGCAGGATCTCGAAAGCGGCCTATACCGCGCTGGTCTCGCGGGTCGCGGATTTCCTTAAGGGAGATTATGAAAAGCTCCGCCTCGCTTTCAAAGCCAGGATGGAGCGCGCCGCCGCGAAGCTGAGCTACGAGGAAGCCGGGATGTACCGCGACTTCCTCGACGCCTTCTCCCATATGGAAGAGCGCGTCCTGGTGCACAAGCTGGACCCGGATTTCCTGCAGCAGGCCACCGGCCGCACGGGCTCGGTCACCGCGCTCAAGGCCGCCCTGGGGCTGGCCCGCCCCCCGGTCCATATCGAAGCCTTCGACACCTCCAGCCTTTTCGGCAGGCAGGCCGTCGGCTCTTCCGTATGCTTTATAAACGGGGAAAAGAACACGGCGCATTACCGCAAATACCGCATTAATTTCGAGAACACCCCCGAAGGCGGCAATGACTTCGCAATGATGGAGGAAATAGTGGGCCGCCGCCTCGCCCAGCTGAAGAAAAAAGAGGAACCTCTTCCGGACCTGCTTCTGATAGACGGCGGGCCGGGGCAGCTGGCGGCGGCGATGAAGGCGCTGCGCGCGGCCGGGCTGAAGATCCCTGTTATAGGCCTGGCTAAAAAGCTCGAGGAGATCTTTATGCCGGGGCGGGCGCTGCCGCTGCTGCTCGACCGGGCGCATCCGGGGCTCAGGCTCCTGCAGGCCCTGCGCGACGAGGCGCACCGCTTCGGGGTGACTTACCACAGGAAACTGCGCGGCAAAGCCGAGCTGGCCGACTGATGAGCATAGCTCTTGTGTCGGCACTAGCATAGCTTCGGAGGAATGATGAAGAAAGAACAGGTACTCTTGAAAATGAAGGACTATACGTCTTTCCAGCAGGCGGTGTGGCGGGCCTGCATGAGGATCCCGGCGGGACAGACCCGCAGCTATAAGTGGATAGCGGAACAGATAGGAAGGCCCGGCGCGGCGCGGGCGGTAGGCTCGGCCCTGGGGAAAAACCCTTTCGCGCCGACAGTTCCCTGCCACCGGGTTATCAAGTCCGACGGGACACTGGGCGGCTTTTCCGCCCCGGGCGGCCTTAATGCCAAGCTGGACCTCCTGAAAAAAGAAAAAGCCCTCTGATCCGCATGAAGGGACAAAAAACAAGGGCGCCGAAGCGCCCTTGTTTTTTTAGCCGCTTATTGTTTTATTCGCTTTCAAGGAGCCCGGAGAAAGCCGACACCTTCGAGCCGGCTTTACCCAGCGCTTCCAGCGATTTCAGGTATTCGTCGATATGGGGCTGGATCTTGCTCTTAGAATCCGGATACTCTTTGGTTATATGCCCTAACCTTATCAGGATTATGGTCTCGTCGTTATCCGTGTATTCCGCGATATTGGCGAGGAGCAATTTGCCGGTGGCCAGCGTGTCGGGGGTTTTCCGGGTCTTCGCAAGCGCGTCCCCGGCCTGGGCGCTGAATTCCTTGGACGCCGCCGTGCAGGCTTTCAGGTCCTTCATAAAAGTCTGCAGGACGCGGTCCAGGGAGCCGCCTTCCTTATTCTCAAGGATCCGGGAAACCTCCCAGAGAGAAAGTTCAGCGCGCTCCATCTTCGCCTTGACCGCCACCATTTTCAGCGTCAGGCCGCCCAGGGGGCTGAGCTTGGCCTCTTTGCCTGAAGCCTGGGGAGTACCAGGCTCGGGAATGGCGGCAGCCTTCCCGGCATTAGGCTGAAGCGTATCCGCGACCGCGTCGCGAAGAGCGGCCGGCTTGTCAGGCGCGTTCAGGTGTCGCGAAGTCAAAAGGAAAGCCGGGGTCAGAACCAGCGCTAAACCGATGATAATTTTATTCTTCATAAAAGCCTCCCGGAAGCCGTCAAGTCCGAATTAAGTATATCAGCCCGGAGCGCTTTCCGCAAGGGCCGCGGGCGGCCGGGCTTTTCTTTTTTGCCGGAATTCTTAGCCGACCATGTCGCCGAGGGCGAACATGGGCATGAACATGGCGATGACGATGGTTCCGACCACGAAGCCAAGGACGATGATGATGATGGGCTCTATCATGGAGGTCAGGCCCTTTACGGCGGTATCGACTTCCTGGTCGTAGAAGTCGGCGATCTTGTTCAGCATGTTATCGAGCCCGCCGGTCTCTTCTCCGACGCTTATCATCTGGATGACCATCGGCGGGAAAATATTGGCTTTTTTCAGGGGGTCGGAAATACGGCCGCCCTCTTTGATGGAGTCGCGGCTGGAATTGATGGCCCGCTCTATGACCTTATTGCCGGAGGTCTTGGCGACCGTCTCGAGGCCCTGCAGGATCGGCACGCCGGATTTGATAAGCGTCCCCAGGGTGCGGGTAAATTTGGCTATGGCGACCTTCTTCAGCAGGATGCCGAAAACGGGCAGTTTGAGCGTGATCTCGTCGATCTTCTCCTGGCCCTTCGCGGTCTTCGACCACTTCTTGAACAGCCAGACGCCGCCGCCTATGAAAGGCAGCATATAAAGCAGCTTGGCGCGCAGGAAGTCGGAGATCCCTATGATAACGCGCGTCAGCATGGGCAGTTCGGCGCCGAAGCTGCCGAAGATATCCTTGAAGATCGGGATGACGAAAACTATCAGGAAGATAGTGATGATGCCGGCCGCGCTGAATACGACCGTGGGGTACATAAGCGCGCTCTTTACCTTGGCCCTCAACTGCTCGGCTGATTCCAGGAAGCCGGAAAGCCGCTCGAGGATGGTATCCAGGATACCGCCGACCTCGCCGGCCTTGATCATGGCCACATAAAGCTCGGTAAAGGCCTGCGGGTGCTTCCCCATGGCGTCGGCTATGGAAAGGCCGGCCTCAATATCGGTGCGCAGCGCTCCGACCACGTATTTGAAGGCGGGGCTTTCCGCCTGGGCCTCGAGGATGTTGAGCCCCTGCACGATGGGCACGCCGGCGGACACCAGCGTGGAGAGCTGGCGGGAGAACATCACGACGTCCTTGCTGTCGACCTTGCCTTTTTTAATTTTTTTGGCGGCGGACTGCTTTATCTCTATAACGGACAGCTTCTGCTCGCGCAGGCGGGCCATGGCGGCTTTCTGGTCGGGGGCCTCTACCTGGCCCTCCTTGAGCTTGCCGCCCGCTTCCTTGGCTTTATAGGCAAATTGCATAATTGGTAAACCGCCGGGACCAGGCGGTAAGCGGACGCTTGCCCCCTGATCCTTTTACTCCCCCCCGACGCTCAGCTCGTAACTGAAAGGGTCTTCTGCAGCAGCTTCTTCAGGTCCTCGGGATCGGACGAGCGTGTCACGGCTTCCTGGTAGCTGATCTTCTGCTTCTTGTAGAGGTCCACCAGGGACTGGTTCATTGTGACCATGCCGTACTTGCCGCCGGTCTGGATGATGGTCGGGATCTGCTCTATCTTCTGCTCGCGGATAAGATTGCGTACGGCGGAATTGGCGATAAGAACTTCGCAGCACAGCGTGCGGCCGGTGCCGCTGGCCATGGGCAGCAGCTGCTGGGCGAACACGCCCTGCAGCACGAACGAGAGCTGCACGCGGATCTGCTCCTGCTGGTGCGGCGGGAAAACGTCGATGATGCGGTTGATGGTCTGGGCGGCGTCCGAGGTGTGCAGCGTGGAAAGCACCAGGTGGCCGGTTTCGGCGATGTTCAGCGCGGCGCCGATGGTCTCCAGGTCGCGCAACTCGCCGATGAGGATGACGTCGGGGT
>CAZUQT010000149.1:0-7187 GCA_964622585.1 uncultured Elusimicrobiaceae bacterium
GCGCTTACGCAAGCGTCGGCCTCCGAGAGGTCGCTCCGAACCCATACCCTTGCCACCCCTCCCAAAACAAAACTGCCGGGCTTCCCCGGCGGTCATTGGTCTCTATTATCAAGTTATCGTGTAGCGTCCCCAATCTCCTCAATCTTTTCCTGAATATCTGCTAAATCATGCGGTGATAGCTTATTAATTTCTCTTTCAAATGACGGATTAATATATCCTGGTGATACATATTCAGGCATTCTGGAAAACTCGATCAGTTCTTCCTTTGTAAAAGGAGTATTCATTTGAAACAGAACATATCTTGCGGCAGAACCGACTAACCCTTTGAACATTATCTTTTTTAGCTCAGGAATAAAAACAGGGTCATCAATTTGCAAAATCATGTTGCATGCAAAATGCTCCTTATATGCTTCGGAAGCATATAAATCATCCGAGCACTTTACGACGTATGGAAGTCCTTTTACCCCATATGTATTCCAGAAATTATCCATTTCTTGCTCTGTGGCTGCAGATCGAAACATCTTATTTAAGCGTCGGATAATCTTTTGATCCCTAAGTTGTGAGGCGGAATAGTATCTTTTCCAATCACCATTATTCCTTAATGCAGGCAGGCTATCCTGAATAAAATAGCACGATAGAGCCAGTACAGGAACTACTACAAGAAGATATAAATCATACCTTGTCAGCGCTAACCGACTTCTTAACTGATAGTATTTTACCGCGAGTGCTACTATGTGTACGGAAAATAAAAGCCATAGTTGGGGTCCGAGAAAAGCTTCCTCTCGCCAACTCTTTAGCATTAGAGCCCCATACCCCCATGCATATAGTTTAAGTGTCAGCTTTATGATCGGCCAGATTTCTTCACGCAGCGAAATATTTCCGCTTGGAGTTAGGGGAAGTCCCTTTCCGTTAATATAACTTAGGTTACGCCTAATCCCCACTATTACCCCGCATAGAAGAGAGACAGTGACTAGCCCGTACCACGCTAGAGCAATGGCGATATTTCCGTATGTAGCGTATTGAGCAATAACTTCCCACGCTAAAACGTCAACTACAAGGAAAAACAGACAGGATTCTATAACGAATCCTAATCCAGAGAATATGTGCAGCCAATTCATAAAATTAATCGCCTAATATCGTCTCATCGAATTTAGGTGAGAAGGGTCACTTGCAAATAACTTTATGACTATTTAAGTTTCTCACCTAGCCCAACCTAAGTATTATAGATAAGTACTAGATTGAGAGCCACAGAAGCCTAATCCCCTCCACTGAACTGGAGGGGCGGCAAGGGTATGGGTTCGGAGCGACCTCTCGGAGGGCGAGGCTTGCGTAAGCGCCGAGCCCGAGAGGGGAGGCGCGGCCACGGTGTGGCCGACGCCGTGAGCGACGAGCCCATACCCTTGCCACCCCGACTTCGCATCTCGCGGTCGGCTCTTAGGTGAATTAAATTATCTGCGGTTTTGTACGGCGCTGGAATCGGCCGGTGAAGACTTTTGGAGCGGTGAGTTCGCCGTATTCGGCGATTACTTGGCCGCGGAGGATGGTGTATTTGGGGAAGCCTTGAAGAGTCTGGCCTTGCCAGGGGGAGAAGTCGGTGTTGTGCTGCAATTTAGAGGCGTCGACTTTGACGGAGGCGGAGGGGTCTAGCAGGGCGAAGTCGGCGTCGGCGCCTTGGCGGATGAAGCCTTTGCGGGCGGAGAGGCCCATTATGCGGGCGGGGTTTTCACAAAGAAGTTCTACCATCTTGCCGAGAGATATTTTTCCGGCTTTTACGCCGTAGGTGTAAGCGACGGCTAGCAGCGTTTGGGCGCCGGGCAGGCCCATCGGAAGTTCCCTTATGTCTCCCCCCCAGGCGCTCTTCTGCGCGCGGGCGAAAGTGCAGTTGTCGGTGGCAATGACCTGGAGCTGGCCCTTTTTTACAGCAGACCAGAGCGCCGCATTATCGTCCTTTGTTCTTATCGGGGGACAGCAGGAATATAGATAGCCGTCCTTGCCCTTGAAGCGGCTCTCGTCCAGCGCCAGATACTGCGGGCAGGTTTCTCCCAGCACCTTGAGTCCGGAAGCGCGCGCGGAGGCTATGATAGCCGCCGAGCCGGCGGCAGAGAGGTGGACGAAATAGATGGGAGCCCCGGCTGAGGCCGCCAGCACCGCGACACGGCCCACAGCTTCCGTCTCAGTGAAAGGCGGGCGGGAAAGAGGCAGGGCTTTTATTCCCCCTTTCGCGGCGTAGGTTTCGGTCAGCAGATCTATAACAGGCCCGTTCTCGGCGTGGACGCAGATAAGCGCGCCCAGCCCTCTTGCCGCTTTCAGCGCCGAGAAAAGCGCCGCGTCCCCCGCCATCAGTCCGCGAGCGCCGTAGGCCGTGAACATCTTGAAAGTAGGAACACCCGACTTCACGCACCTGGCCATCTGCCCGGCCGGGTCTTTCATCTTCTCCCAGCCGGTCAGCATGCAATGGAAAGAGAAATCCGTGAAAGTCTTCCCGGCAGCCTCTTTTATACGCGCTTTAAGCCCGGCAAAGGGACTTTCGCCGGGCCCCTGCCCCGTATAGTCGATGAAGGTCGTAACCCCGCCGCAGGCGGCGGCGGCTGACCCCGAGGTAAAATCGTCGGCGGTGTATTTGCCTGGGCCGAGGCGCAGGTGGAAATGCGCGTGGGCGTCAATTATGCCCGGCAAGACTAACAGGCCGCGGGCGTCTATAATACGTGCGGCCTTGTTGGGATTTTTCGAGTGGGGACGGATAGCGGCTATCCTGCCGCCCTTAACAAATATATCTCGCGGGACGGCTTTGCCTCCTATTACGGCTTTGCCCCCCCTGATGACCAGGTCAGCGTCCATTTTACGCCTTATTTAATTGAGAGTGATGGTGAGGGTCGATGTCCCTCTCGTGGTGTCCGAAGATTATTACGTAAGCCAGGAAAGTAGCCGAAACGAAGGTGAAAGCGCACATTACCAGCCAGGCCCAGAGCATCTGCGGGTTTGATTCAGTCTGCAGAACGATATAGGCCAGGAAACCGAGGAAGCCGGTCGCCACCACCCAGAATATCGCGAATACTCCCCGTATGATATTAGCCATTAGTTTATTTTATAGTTTAAGCCAAATTAAGTCAATGAAAGCCTGTCGGTAAAAAGCGCTAGCGGGCCGGCTTGAAGCTCGCCATGATCTTCTTGAAAACGCCAAGGTTCTCTTTCTTCAGGTCCTCGGGGGCGTGGTAGATCAGGACGTAGATCCCTTCTTTTTTGCCGGGGAAGACCACGCGGTATTCGTAGACAGGTACTTTTTTCGGGTCCACGCCGTAGGGCGGGATAAAATCGAAGGTTCTCCGCTCGAACTGCTTCGCCGGGCGGTGGGCCACCACTATCGCGCTTACCTGGCTATAGGTCTCGCCCTTTATCGTCAGGAGCGGGTCGGGCCGCGAGTTGAGCCGCAGGTACTTCTCTACGGTCTTGAACCTTGCGTGGTCCGGGGCGTAATAGAGGAGGGTAATGCGCAGATAGGCCCCGTCTTTGCTTTTAGGGCCTTTCAGGCTCACGCCGAACTCCCTGTTCAGGCGGCCTTCGCTGATCGATTCGCTCTTGTCCCAGTCGCCCGGGACCTGGGCGGTGAAGAATGCTCCGTCAGAGGTGTATTCCTGGAATCCTGCCGGCATAGCCTGGCTCCTTTCGCTTTGCTGGGCCGGCAGGCCCGGCTGCAGGGCGGCAAGAATAAGAACAGTAAGCGCGGCGCGCGTGAATTTTATCTTCATATTAACCGCCCATCCCGGGCATTACAAAGTCGCTTTTTTCTTCTCCGTCCAGGTCGTTGATGGCTTTCTGGAAGTATTTCGCTTCCTCGGCTGATTTTTTAAGGCTTTCTTTATACCAGGGGTAAATAGCGTTATATTTTTTATTCAGTTCCGCCGTGGTCTTCCCGTAGCCCCTGGCCGCGTCGAGCCGCGCTTCTTCTTCCGGGTTTTTGGACGCCGCGAGCTGGCGCAGGGCCAGTTCTTTCTTCAGGTCTTCGTATTCCGCGAAAGTCTTCGCCGCCACTCCCTCCCTGCTCGGGACCTTGTAATACATCACGGACCTGCCCACGCCGGCCGTTCCTTCGGCCTTCAGCAGCTTGGCTTTGTCCACGTCGGATTCCGCTATCTGCGTGGAATAATATGGGTTGCCCTTTTTCTGCTCCGCCTGGGCTTTTTGAAGGACGAAGAGGGAGCCTTTTGAGAAGGCTTCCGTTTCCTGGCCGATATAGTAGTGGTCGGGGATATTCTTGCTGTCGGCCCAGGCCGTCTGCTTCTGGTGGCCGTCATATTCATGTACGAAGGTAGGCGCCACGTAGCGGCTGACTTTTTTCAGGGCGTCGGTATTTTTCTCGTCCATCAGCTGGTCGGCCGTTACGCCGGTTTTGCGCATGGCCGTCTCGAGATAGGTAAGGTTTACTTTCACCTCGGATTTGCTCGGATAGAAAACCCCGCGGGTATTGTCGCTGTCGAGCCTCGCCACCGAAAATTTCAATTCTCCGCCCGGCGCATTCGTGAAGGCTATAGCCTCTTTGCCTATGGCGGTGTCGGCAAGTTCCCCTTTGGGGCCGAGCAGGGCCTGCTGGACGCGCGGCGAAAGCTTTGCCGCCTGGGCGTCCGTGAGCGTATACGAGCCGGCGGCCGGGGTTTTGGCTGACGTCGGGCCGGGCGTATCGGTTCCGGCCCTGGAGTTGTCGAAAGCCCCGTTCAGGAAGCCGGCGGCGCCGCCCGGGCTCGCGTTCAGCCCCTGCACTTTTTGCGTAAGCGCCTCATACTTCTTTTCCAGGGCGCCGCTTTTCTTCCCTCCCGCCTCGGCGGCTTTCTTCGCGGCCGCCATGGTCTCTTTCATGCCGGTAAGAACTTCGTTCATCCGGGTGCGCTGGGCTTCGGTAAGGTAAGGCCAGATAGCTTTAAGCGTAGGAAAATATTTATCGGTGTCCAGGCCTTTTGCCCCCGGTGGCAGCATTTCGTCGAATTTCTCCGTGGCCCAGGCTTCAAGCTCCTTCTCGCGCTCGGAAATGGTAAGTTCGGCCCAGGCGTCGCGGGATTGGCCGCGCGCGGTCAGTTGTTCCGGCGCCGGCGGGGTCAGCCCGTCCCAGTCTAATCCCGCTTTCTTTGTATTCGGCAGTCTGTCCGGCGCGTACCTGTTGATCCATTTGTAGAGCTTGTCCGGCTGGGGGCCGAGTTCAAGGCGGCAAAGAACGCAAGGCGAAGCCTCGAGACGGACCAGCAGCCCCTGCTTTATCACGTATTCGTCGCCCGCGTCCTTGTAGAAATCGCCCAGATCCTTCAGGGCGTTCATATAGGCCATAAGCCGGGCTATCTGGATATCCTTATCGTTCTTGGCCCTGTCCAGCATCGCGTGGTCGTTCTCGTCGAGGCCGAGAAGGCAGTTTTCAGCCTTTGTCGGGGAATAGATCTTCCGGGTGATGTTTTCCGCGCAGGATTCCAGGAAACTGGAGTCCTGCTCTGTCAGCGACTGGGCGCGGGCCGGTTGGGCGGCCCCCAGCAGGATAAGGCCGAAGGCCGCGGCTATCAAAGCTTTCATAAGACGTGAAGTCATATATTTAAGTATAAAGGGCTATCCCGATATTGTCAATGGCCCTTTGGCCCGAGCAGGGCAGAATGGAGGGCCCTCAGAAGTTTTTCTCCCCCGGCCGCCGGAACGCGCAGGAGTATCGCTTCCCTGGAGATCTTTTGCGCCGCGGGCCGCAGTCCCGCCGCGGCGGCGGCTGCCGCGGCCTTGCGGGCGTGCCCGGAGTTCAGCTCCAGGCCGATAGCCGAAACGAGGGCGAAGCGGCCTTCGCGCTTTAGGGAAAGGCAGGTGACGCCGGGCCTTCCTCCCAGGGCGGTTACCAGCGTGCCGCTCTCGTCGTGGAACGAGGACCTCAGGTGCAGGGGCAGGGAGTATTTTCTCGCGTACTGGATCGCGCGGAGCTGGCGGACTTCGGTGCCGAGCTCCGCCAGCGCGAGGATCTCCTTATAGGAAATATTGCCGATCTTGCGGGCCTCAGGCACTATGGCGGGGTGGGCGGTGTAGATACCCTTTACGTCGGTCCGGAATTCCGTCAGCGCCGCGCCCAGCGCGCGGGCCAGGGTTACGGCCGTCAGGTCCGAGCCGCCCCGGCCCAGCGTGGTCAGGTTCCCGGCTGAGGAAAGGCCCTGGAAGCCGGCTACCACCGGGATGCGCCCGGCTTTAAGCTCTTTTTTAAGGCGCCGGGCGTCGACCGATTTTATCCCGGCCGCCGAGAAATTTTCATCGGTAAGTATGCCGGCCTGGAAACCGGTCAGGGAAACCGCCCGGGCGCCTTCGGCTTCCAGCGCCAGCGCGAGCAGGGCCGCGCTGATCTGTTCTCCGGCGGCAAGGAGGGCGTCGGTCTCGCGCGGGCTGAGCCGCTTGCCGCCAGCCAGGGCGGCCAGGCCCAGGAGTTCGTCGGTGGTGTCGGCCGGGGCGGAGACGACGACTACCGGCGAGAAGCCGCGGCGGCGGGAGGCCAGGGCCATGGCCGCGGCGCGGCGGATCTTCCCCGGGTCCGCCAGGGAACTTCCGCCGAATTTAATGATTATTATTTTCATGACCGCCTTAGGCGGTTAAACCATCGTCGCGGTTACGCGGATGATCTCGGCCAGGGTGGTTACGCCGGTGCGGGCCTTCAGTATGCCGTCCATCAGGAGGGTGCGCATCTTGCCGGTGCGTATAGCCGTGCGCTTGATCTCGTCGGTGGGGGCGCGGTCCAGGATATGCTTGCGGATCTCCTCGTTCATCAGCATAAGCTCGAAGATGCCGGTGCGGCCCATATAGCCGGTGTTGCGGCATTCGGGGCAGCCTTTCTCAACTTTGTAGGCGGCGCCGGGCTTGAGGATAAGTTCTTTGACTATCTTCCCCTCTTCGGGGTCCATGTTCTTTATGAATTCGTTCACGACCGGCTCCGACGGGGACGCCGCGGGCTGGGCGCATTTGGGGCAGACCTTGCGCACCAGGCGCTGGCTCATCGCGCCGAGCATGGAGGAGCCTATGAGGAAGGGCGGGACGCCCATCTCGAACAGGCGCTCGATGATGCTGGCCGAGTTGATCGTGTGGATGGTGGTGAAAAGCAGGTGGCCGGTGAGGGCCGAGCGCAGGCTTATCTCGGCGGTCTCGTAGTCGCGGATCTCGCCCACCATGATGACGTCGGGGTCCTGGCG
>CAZUQT010000150.1:0-7175 GCA_964622585.1 uncultured Elusimicrobiaceae bacterium
ACGGATATCGCCGCCCGCGGTATCGACGTCACCGGCATCGAGCTGGTCATAAATTACGACCTGCCCGACGAAGACGAGAACTATATTCACCGCATAGGCCGCACGGGCCGCGCGGGGCAGCCGGGCCGCGCGATCACCTTCGCCGCGCCGGACCAGGGCAGGGACGTCCGCAATATCGAGCGCCTGATGCGCATGCAGCTCCCCGTCTCAGTGCATCCCGACATCCTGCCGGCCAGCTTCGGCTTCAGCCACAACGGCAGCCAGCGCCAGCAGGGAGATAAGCGCCGCCCGGGAACAAGGACGGCGCCGCGCCGGGAATATACGGCCCGCCCCGAGCAGGAGAACCGGCCCGAGCCCCGGCAGCAGCCCTCCGTACAGTCCGGCGAAGAGCAGTTCTCCCATCGGCCCGAGCCGGGCGAAAAGAATTATAACCGCGCGGTCGAACCGCAGGCTCCGTCCCGGCGTCCGCCGGCGCGTGGCAACTTCAGCCGCGGGCCCTCGCGCCCGCCGGCCGGCGGCCCGAGGCGCGGCCAGTCGGGCCCGCCCCGCCAGGGCTCTTATGGCCGCAGTTCCGGCAACCAGCAGGAAAGGCCCCCGCTGCGCCGCGACGCGCGCCCCGGCTACGGCCCGCGCCCTTCAGGCGCCCGCCCCGGACCGAACCGCTACGGGGTGGACCCGGCCAAGCGCAACGGGATAGTAAGCCCCTCTCCGTATTTCGACTCCGACGAGCCCCGGCGCAGGCCGCCGGCCCGCGGGAGGCAGGAAACCCACTCCCCGGCCCAGGGCAAGCCGCCTGCCGCCGGGGGCTGGTTCTCCCGTTTCCTTAAGAAGAAAAAGGAAGACTACAAGCACGAATAGAATTGCTGTTCTAAAAAGAAGCCCCGCCCGTATGGCGGGGCTTTTTTAGTTGCCCAGTTACGGAACCCCTTTTGATTTTGTATATTATCCGGGAGGGGCCAATGACAGACAAAAAAAACGATTCCTACGACAGCGGAACCACGCTGCGCCAGATAATAGACAGCGCCCCGATGTCCATGGCCATAGTGTCAATGGATGGGACTATCGAATATATAAACCGGAAGGCCGTAGAGACCTTCGGCTACGCGCACTCGGATATCCCTAATATGGACCGCTGGTGGGTCCAGGCCTACCCGAATGAACATTACCGCAAAGAGGTGACCGACAGGTGGATGGGCCACGTGCAGGACGCTTTTCTCCGGAAAAGCGAGATAGACGGCGGGGAGTACAAAGTAACCTGCAAGGACGGGACTCTTAAGACGGTCTATATTTTCGGCGTCATAACCGCGGGCAGGGTTTTTGTGATGTTCGAGGACGTTACGAAGCGCGCGGCGGCTGAAAAGTCCCTCTGGGAAAGCGAATCGCTCTACCGCGCCCTTATAGAAACAACAGGCACCGGCTACGTGGTCGTTAACGCGTATGGGAACGTGCTGGACGCGAACCGGGAGTACGTGCGCCTGAGCGGCCACAAGGATCTGAAAGAAATACTGGGCCGGAACGTAGTGGAATGGACCGCTCCCAATGAGAAGGAAAAGAACGCGAAAGCCGTGGCACAGTGCGCCAGGGACGGCCATATCTGGAATCTGGAGATCGACTATATCGACGGCGCCGGGAAGATCACGCCTATAGAGATCAACTCCACCGTGGTCACCAGGGGTGGAGCCATGCAGCTGCTCACCCTGTGCCGCGACATAACCGTGCGCCGGCGCCACCAGGAAGAGATCCGTTCTCTTACCGAAGGTCTGGAAAACAGGGTCCGCGAACGCACAGCGGAGCTTACCGCGGCCAACCTCCAGCTCAGGGACCAGATCGCGCAGCGCACCGAATCGGAAAAAGCCAGGAATAGCCTGATGCTGGAACTCCTCCAGTCGCAGAAGATGGAAGCTATCGGGCGGCTCGCCGGCGGGATCGCCCACGACTTCAATAATATCCTCGTTTCGATAAGCGGCTGCGCGGAGCTGCTGATCAAAACACTGCCGGAAGACTCACCCATGCGCTCCGACCTTGCGGAAATAAGAACGGAAACGGAAAGGGGCGCCGCGCTGACTCGCCAGCTCACCGCGATGAGCCGCAGGGAGCCGGTGCAGGAGCAGGTCCTGGACCTGAACACTATTATCTCCGATACAAGCAGGATGCTGAAGCGCATTATAGGCGCGAATATGCACCTGAAGACGCTTCTCTCGCCCGATATCGCCGGGATAAGATCCGACCCGGGACAGGTCTCGCAGATCATAATGAACCTGGTCGTAAACTCCCGCGACGCTATGCCGGACGGCGGAAAGATAATCCTCCGCACGGCCAATGAAGCGGTGGAGGAAGGACGCACCGGGATGCGGCTGACCCCGGAGCCGGGAAATTATGTAGTGCTTTCGGTCACCGATACCGGCAGCGGGATACTCCCCGAGAACCTGGCGCATATTTTCGAGCCTTTCTTTACCACGAAGGAAGAGGGGAAGGGAAGCGGCCTGGGACTGTCGACAGTTTACGGCATAGTCCTGCAGGCCAAGGGCGGGATAGACATAGAAACCGGGCCGGGGCGCGGAACGACCTTTAAAATATATTTTCCCCGCGCGGCATAGCGGGAGCGGATCAGGTCTTCGCGGACCTGCCGAACTTGAAGATCTTCAGCAGCTCGAACCAGAGCAGGCTGGCGGCCCCGCCGAAGAAAGCCAGGGCCAGGTCGTCGGGGTGCAGGATCCCGAAGCGGAATACCCCGCGGAAGAAAGGCAGGTAGAGAGCCAGGAAGAGCACCGCAAGCGCGCCGGCCGAAACCCACCAGAAAGTAGCGTGCGCCTTCCTCATTATCCTGAGGAAATTATCCCTCCAGGACAGGTTCGTGAGTATCAGGAGGACGTTGGCGAAGACCAGCGCGGTGAACGAAAGCGCCCTGGCCTCGTCGGCGCCCTTTCCGATCCTCAGCGCTATCATAAAGATAGCGAAGACCATAGCGAGCACGCTCAGGCCCTGCAGCAGGCTCAAGATCACCATATTCCGGGAGAACAGCGGCTCGCCCATCCGGCGGGGGGGGCGGTTCATTATGTCGCTCTCCTCGCTTTCAGCCTCGAAGACCACGGAGCAGGCCGGGTCTATTATCAGCTCGAGGAACGCTATGTGCGCGGGCATCAGCACTATAGGGAGCCCGAACAGCACCGGCAGCAGAGACATGCCGGCTATCGGCACGTGCACGGAAAGTATATAGGCGATAGCTTTCCTCAGGTTATCGAAGATCCGCCTCCCCAGGCGGATGGCGTGCACGATGCTGGAGAAGTCGTCGTCCATAAGGACTATGGCCGAGGCCTCGCGGGCCACGTCGGTGCCGCGCTCCCCCATGGCTATGCCGATATGGGCGGCTTTAAGGGCGGGGGCGTCATTAACCCCGTCGCCGGTCATCGCCACTATCTCGCCGTTGGCCTTTAAAGCGTTCACGATGGCCAGCTTCTGCTCCGGCACGACGCGGGCGAAAACGCACGTTTCCTTTATCCGCTCCCTCAGGACTTCAGGCGCCATGGCCGCAAGCTCGGGCCCGGTGATGGGGCTGTCCGGATTCTTCAGGCCTATCTGCCTGGCGATGAAGGAGGCGGTGCCGGGATAATCGCCGGTTATCATAACCACCCTTATCCCGGCGTTGTGCGCCTCGCGCACCGAGTGCGGAACCCGCGGCCGCACGGGATCCATAAAACCCACCATTCCCGCGAATTCGAAATTAAAATCGTGCTGCCCGTCCGGGAGGTCCTGCTTTTCGAATTTCGCCCTGGCGACGCCCAGAACCCGCAGGCCGCGCCCGGAAAGCTCCAGGACCGCCTTCATGATCTCCCCGGCTTTATCCGCGGACAGGTGGCAGAGGTCTATGATGGCTTCGGGGGCGCCCTTGGCGGCTATTATATAATGCTTGTGGTCCGGGGCTTCCCAGACGTGCGAAAGGGAGAGCAGTTCCTTCGACAGCGGATACTCGCGCACGACTTTCCAATTGCCGTGCAAATGCTCCGTCCCGGCCAGACAGCAGCCGCCCACGCGCTTCAATTCCTTCTCTATGGGGTCGAAAGGGTCCTCCTGGCTGGCCAGGATGGAATATTCCGTCAGGTCATGGAACTCGTCGGGAATGGTCGGATCTTTTTCCTCTATCCTGTGGAACCGCCCCCCGGCCCAGATCTCGCAGAGGCGCATGGTGTTGAGCGTCAGCGTGCCGGTCTTATCTGTACATAGCACGGTAGTGGCGCCCATGGTCTCTATGGCCTGCATCCGGCGGGTGAGCACGTTCTTCTTCGAGATGCGCCAGGCGCCTATGGTAAGGAAGATCACCAGCACCACCGGGAATTCTTCGGGAAGCATGGCCATGCTGAGCGTCAATCCGGCCAGGAAGCCGTTTAGCCAGCTGTCGCGCGTGAGGCCGAACACCACTATGACCACGGCGCACAGGACGGCGCCGGCGATGGCGAAGCTTTTTACTATCCTGCCGGTTTCCTTGTTGAGAGGGGTCTCCTCCTGCGTTATAGCTTCCAGCGCCCTGCCTATCTTGCCCATCTCCGAGCGCGGCCCCGTGGCGGTAGCCTTTATCAGCGCGCGGCCCTGCACCACAAGGGTCCCTGAATATACGAAAGGCAGGTCGTCCCCGCCGGGGCGGGCCTGCTCCGTCCTCCCGTCCCAGGAGGATTTGCGGACCGCCGCCGATTCCCCGGTAAGCAATGATTCGTCGGCCGAGAAATTGACGCAGGCCAGCACTACTCCGTCGGCCGGGACCCGGTCGCCTTCCTGCAGGTAAATGACATCTTCGCGCGCTACCTCGCGGCCCGCTATCCTGGACTGCTTCCCGCCGCGTATCACCAGAGCCCGCGGGCTGGCCAGACCGCGCAGCGCTTCCAGCGCGTTCTCGGTCTTGCGCTCCTGGTAGAAAGTTATGCCGATCACGACCAGGACGAAGGTCATGAGCATCATCGCGTCTTTGGCTTCGCCGAGGATAAGGTAGATAGTTCCGCAGGCGAGGAGCAGCAGGAGCATTGGCTCCTTAAGGACATTTATGATTATATCGAAGATGGTCTGCTTCTTCTGGGAGGGCAGTTCGTTATAGCCCTCTTCTGCGAGGCGGGCTGCGGCTTCCTTTTCGGAAAGCCCCTGTACCGAGGCGAGCAGGTCGTTAATATCGGCCATTTTTTCTCCGTATTTTCCCGTAAAAAAACCGCGGGAGAATATAGTCCCGCGGCTAAACCGCTGCTCATGGCCCGGCTGCGTCCCGCGATCGGGGACCGCCTGATCTAAGGATGATTTTAAGATAAACGGCGGGCTTGTGTAAATAGACTTGCGCCTCCGCGCCGTTCGGGAATATAATATAGTGAACAGCGGACAGGGGAGAAAAAATGAGAACTATTATTTATTTAGCGCTTCTGCTTTCGGCCGCCGGCGTCAGGGCCGGGGAACTCAGGCCCGTAAGCGCGGCAGACATAAAGGCTATGGATGTTTCGGCGGTCCCGGCGCCGCAACCGGCGCAGCCCGCCCCTGGAATGGTCCGCGGCTACCAGAACGTCTTCATGCAGATACGCAACCAGCCTTCGTGGGGAGCGGTGGAAGCGAACGACTACCAGCTTAACGTGGACATAAGCGTGCGAAAGGTCTTCAGCGACCAGTACGATATGTTCAACCGCGTCGATAACCAGACGCAGATGGGCAGCATACGGAAGGTCTTCAACGCCGACTGGCAGCTCTCGGGCTACGGCTCGTACCTGGACATGCGCGAGTTCGCCGGCTCCTATACCATAACCGGCAGCGTGCCCGCGCAGGGCGCCCAGAGCCGCTATCTCAACCTCAGCGTTTCCAAGCGCTTCGACGACTTCTCCTATTATGTGAGCGGCCCGGGCATGAACCTCAGCTTTGACCAATACGGCGTAAACGGCAGCTATGACACCGACCGGTTCTCCAAGCAGGCCTTCACGGCGGTGGTTTCGATGATCTTCGCGGTACAGGCGGATAAAAGCCAGCCGGCCCGGCCCTGAAAAGCCGGATAGATAAGAAAGCCGCGCCCGGTGCGCGGCTTTTTTTATTCTATTTTGCGGTTATACCAGCCGAGGATAAGCCCGAGGGCCACCGACCAGACGGCGGCGAGGCCGATGCGCAGCTCCAGCGGCAGGAGGAAGGTGACGGTGTGGGCGGGCACCCAGAACCAGAGCAGGGACAGCAGCCCTTTGTCCAGGTTCGCCCAATTGGGCTTCCCGTCTATGGCATTGTCTATAAGGCGGTGAACTATCACCAGGAAAGGCCCGAACTGCAGGTTCATTAAAAGTGAAACGGAGAAAGCCTTGCCCAGCGCGCCCATCCCGGGGAGCAAGGCGTGCGCGATAAGTCCGTCGACAAAGGCGACGAAGCCGGTAAAAGCGTATTTAATGCAGACGGCGAGCAGGGCCCAGCCCAGCATCCTGAGGACCGTGCCCCTGGCCCCGAACGGGAAAAAGAAGCGGCGTCCTGCCAGCCACTTCGAGACTATTTCGCCGAAGGTTCCAAGTACCGCGAACTGCGCCATAGCGGTGGTTATCGGGTGCGCTTTGACAAGTTCTATATACCAATCCATATCGTTATTTTATCATTTTAGGCCTATGGCCATGCCGTAACAAGCGCTATGCGCGACAGACGGCCAAAAGCCCCAATTCCTTTTTTATTGTAGAATAAAAGCATATCCTCGGCTTAAGGAGCTTTCCATGGCAAACACTGCGCAGGGCGTAAAATGGGACCTTTCAGCGTACTTCCCTTCTTTCAACGGACCGGAGATGATCGTCTTTAAGAATAAGCTGAAGACGGACATCGCCGCCCTCCAGAAAAAAGGCTCCAAGCTGGCCCCGCTCTCTGCCAAAACCGCCGCGGACTGGGAAAAACTCCTGCTGGCCGCGGAAAGCGCCGAAACCCGGCTGGGACACATCTTCTCTTATACGGGCTGCCTCGAGGCCGCTCACGCGGACAAGGATGAATATTCGGCGGAGACCGCGAACCTTTCATCTCTCGCCGCCGAATATTCCAAGTTCGGAGTGGACCTGCTGCGGGCCTTCAAGGACGTGCCTGAAAAGGTCTTTGCCGCTTTCATAAAGCGCGAAAAGCTCAAAGGAGCGGAGCATTCCCTGAAGCGGGTGCGCGAAGCGGCGAAGAACGCGAATATCGACATCCAAGATGGCATCGAA
>CAZUQT010000151.1:0-7163 GCA_964622585.1 uncultured Elusimicrobiaceae bacterium
CGTCCACCAAATTTATCAGCATCCACCAACCCCGGGGGCATCACAAATGGCCGCAGAATATTTCCCGCTTAAAGAGCAGACCCGCTACGAATATAAGTTCACCAGCACCGAATTCGAAGGCGACGCGAAGATCTATATCGACATCCTCGAGGTTAAGAAGAAAACCGGCAAGACGGTCGCCCAGGCCCGGATGATCTTCGAGCTGCGCGACTCCCATACCACGGAATACACTATCACGCGCGACGCGAAGTGGTTTACGACCGCCGACGGCGTAATAACCGGCGGGCGCCGCGAATTCCCTCTTCCCGTCAAAGAGGGCGCGAAGTGGAACGAGTATACGGACACCAGCGAGATAATTTCCCTCTCCGACAAGGTTTCGATCAAGGCCGGGAAGTTCGCCAAGTGCATGAAGATAGTGACCATGCTGGCGGGCGGCGACGCCGGCAAATCCGTGCGCTACTACGCGCCGGGCGTCGGTTATATCCTCGAGGAGTATTACGGGGAAGACAAGACCTGCGAGCTGGAACTGCTTGCCGTCTCCAAAGTTCCCGAAGAAAAGAAGAAAGGCAAGAAGTAATACCTCTTTACTCCAAGGACGGCAACATGGCGCTCCCCACTATACGCGAATTGCTCAAAAGCCCCGGTCCGAAGACCGGGGCCGTCGCGCGCGGCTGGATAAAGACCCGGCGCGACTCCAAGGTCATGTCTTTCGCGGAGCTCAACGACGGCTCCTGCCGCGAGAGCCTGCAGATCGTGTTCTCCCAGGAGAACGGGAATTTCTCCGAAGTTCTCCCCTCCCTCGTGACCGGCGCCGCGGTCGAGATCCAGGGCGACCTGGTCGCCTCCCCCGCCGCAGGGCAGAAGTTCGAGCTGCAGGCGAAGCAGGTAAAGCTTTACGGCGGCTGCGATCCGGAGAAATACCCGATACAGAAGAAAAAGGCTTCGGACGAGTTCCTCCGCACCGTGGCCCACCTCCGCCCGCGCACCAACAAATACGCGGCCATGCTGCGCATCCGCGCCGAGCTGGCTTACTCCGTGCACAAGTATTTCCATGATAAAGGCTTTTTCTACGTCCATACGCCCATTATCACTTCCTCCGACGGGGAAGGCGCCGGGGAAATGTTCACGGCGACGACCCTGGACCTCTCCAATCCGCCCAGGACCGAAAAGGGCGAGATAGATTTCTCCCAGGAGCTTTTAGGAAAAAAGACCTACCTGACGGTCACCGGCCAGCTGGAGGGCGAAAGCCTGGCGCTGGCGCTCGGCAAGATCTACACTTTCGGCCCCACGTTCAGGGCGGAAAATTCCAACACCTACCGCCACGCCTCGGAATTCTGGATGATAGAGCCGGAAATGGCCTTCTACGAACTGGAAGACGACATGGAGCTGGCCGAGGATTTCATAAAGTCCATAACGAACAGCGTCCTCGAGAAATGCCCCTCCGATATCGAGCTTTTCGCGAAGTTCGTCGAGCCGGCGCTGATGGATAACCTTAGGAATATCACCGGGAACAAATTCGAGCGCCTGACCTACACCGACGCCGTCAAACTGCTCGAGCCCGTGAACGAGCGCTTCGACGTTAAGGTAAGCTGGGGCGTGGACCTGGCTTCCGAGCATGAGCGGTTCCTGGTGGAGCAGTATTTCAAGAAACCGGTAATACTTTATAACAAGCCGAAGGACGCCGCCGCTTTCTACATGAAGCTTAACGACGACGGACGGACCGTGCGCGGGATGGACGTGCTGGTCCCGCGGATAGGCGAAGTCATCGGCGGCAGCGAGCGCGAGAACCGCCTCGACGTGCTTGAAAAGAAGATGGCCGACGCCGGGATCGATCCGGCGGGCTACTGGTGGTACCTGGACCTGCGCCGCTACGGCTCGGTCCCCCACTCGGGTTTCGGCCTTGGGTTCGAGCGGATGATGATGCTGATAACCGGCATCTCCAACATCCGGGACGTGACCGCTTTCCCCCGCGTGCCCGGCTACGCGGAATTCTAAATTCATGGAACGCCAAAAAGCTCTCGAGCTTCTCAGGACGCATTTAAAGAACGAGAACCTGGTCCGGCATTGCCTGGCCTCGGAGGCCGTCATGCGCGCGCTGGCCGCGCGGCTCGGGGCCGACGCCGAGCTCTGGGGCCTGGCCGGGCTGCTGCACGATATCGACGTGGAGCTTACCGCCGGGGACATTGCGCGCCATACGCATGAGGCTGTCCGTATCCTTAAAGAGAACGGCCTGCCGGAAAATCTTGTCGAAGCCGTAAAAATGCATAATGAAGCGGCTCACGGCGGGGTAAAGCGCTCCGAGATCTTCCATAAGGCCCTGGCCGCCGGCGAAACCATAACCGGGATGATAACGGCTACCGCCATGGTTTACCCGGACAGGAAGCTCTCCAGCGTTAAAGCCTCCTCCGTCACGAAGCGGATGAAGGATAAGCGCTTCGCCGCTTCGGTGGACCGGGGAATAATAATGGAGTGCGAGGCCGTAGGCCTAAAGCTGGACGAATTTGTGGAGCTTTCACTTGGGGCGATGAGGGAGATAGCGGCCGACCTGGGCCTGTAGCAAGACCTGCCTTAGGGCGTAAAAAAACCCGTCCGCTTTTAAGCGGACGGGTTTTTCTGTTCTGTATCGGCCGGCTTACTGGAAGAAGTACATGTTAAGCAGGTAGTTGAAGGTATGGTCGCCGGAGGTGAACGGCTCGTCCAGCTTCAGCACCTTGGAGGCAATGAATTCCTTCTTGTTCTCAGCGAGGAATTTCTTGTAGTTCTCCAGGGAGACCGCGGCGGCGGCGGTGTCGGTGGCCAGCTTAGACTTGAAGCCCAGGAGTTTGCCGATGTAGACCATAGAGAAGGAAGCGTCCTTCTTGACCAGCTTAACGGCATTGGCCAGCAGGTCGAAGTCGATGTCTTCGCCGTTCTTAAGCTGGCGAAGCTGGACCTCGTGGTCCATGTTCGCGTCGGGCTTGGTGAGGTAATAGAGCTTGAAAGTGGGCCTGAAGACCTCGTTCTTTATATTTAGGGCGGCGATGGGCGTCATCCCGGCCTGTTCGAGCGGCTCGAGGAGCTCGTGCTGGAGCTTCACGATCGTGGTCGAGCTGAGGGCGTCGTAATTCATGTCCTCGGCCAGGAAGTCGCGCACTACCAGGCCTTCGGGAGATTCGTAATTAAGTATGCCGAACTCGTTCTTGTATTCGGTGCCCGTTACCTTCATCCCGAACTTGTTCAGGATGGGGGTCCACATGGCGGTGAATTCCTTGAATTCGGCTTCGTTCTTTGCGTAGGTGAAAAGCAGGCTTTTCGAAGTCTGGGGCATGAGGTACAGTTTGCTCGTTATCTCCACGGTGACGTGGTTGCATTTGGCCGCTTCGACCGGCTGGAGGACCGGGGCGGGGATGTCTATTTTGGAGATCTTTATGTCTCCGGCGGAAATGGTATTGAGTTCGGCCGCGCTTAACGCCGAGGCGCTCAGCATGGCGGCTGCTATCAGGGCTAATCTTTTCATTCAGTATTCCTCCTGCTTAACCTTTAACTACAATGTAATTTTACCTTTTCCCCCCGGGTTATTAAAGGGCTAAAGGACCGCGGAAATATGGGCCGTAATGCCTATGATCTTAGTCAACCGGGGTCTCTTCCGGCGCAGGTTCGGGGCCGGGCGGAAGCAGGAGGAAATTATAGGCGCGGGCCATAGCCAGGCATAGCCAGGGCAGGAAAACCAGGGTCTTGAGAGCCGCCGCCGCGACGGTCCACGGCTTAAGATCAAGGCTGGCCGAGGGAGTTTTCAGCGGCCCGGTGACGAGATAGATGTCGGGAACAAAAACGTTTATAAGCACTATAAGGCTGAATAGGACCAGGAGGCGGCTCTTCCAGCCTTCCGTGATCGCCGCGCTGAGCGCGAAAGATTCTTTTATCCCGGTCCGGCGGTCGACGACGGCGTATTCGCTGAAGCAGTAGGCCAGGTACAGTACGACGCCCGGCACTATCAGGAGAAGCGCGCCGCCCATGGTTACAAAGCCGAGGACGATACTTACGGCGAGCGCGCGGTGATAGACCGGGAAGGCGCTGAACAGGTCCGTGAAGCGCGCGCCGCTGCCCCTGGCTATCTTGATGTAGAGCAGGTTCGCCCCGGTGGAGACGGGTGTCAGCACGAAAAGCATATAGGGCATTGCAGGCAGGAGCGAGCGGAAGCGGCTTATAAGGTAGAAGGTTCCGGCGGCAAGCGCGGCCTGGAACAGAAGCGCCGGGAGCAGCAGCGGGAGATTGCCCGCATAGTCGTCCCATGCGCGGGTAAGCCAGGATAGAGCTTCTTTGTCTTTTTGAAAGTTGTCCATTAGGTGTCTTAGAGCGGCTTCGCGGCGGCTTCCGCGTAAAGGCGGCTTGCCCGGTAGGAGCTCCGTACCAGCGGGCCAGACAGCACGGCTTTAAACCCGGCAGCCCTGGCCTTTTCCCCCCAGCGGGCGAATTCTTCTTCGGTATAGTATTTTTCTACGGGGCGGTGGCTTTTCGACGGCGCGAGGTACTGCCCCAGCGTCAGCAGGTCGCAGCCGTGCGCGGCCAGGTCTCCCAGGGCCCTGAGCAGCTCCTCCGGCTTTTCCCCCAGGCCGAACATTATGCCGGACTTGGTGAATATGTCCGGCCTGAGCTTTTTGGAATTGGAGAGCAGCCGCAGGGAACGGCCGTAGTCCGACCCCGCGCGCGCGCCCGCGTAAAGGCCGGAGACCATCTCCAGGTTGTGCCCGAGTACGTCGGGGTTGGAGTCCAGGACGGTTTCCAGGGCCTTGATATCGCCCTGGAAGTCCGGGATGAGCGGCTCCGTCCTTATGCCCGGCGAGAGCTCCTTGATCAGGCGGTTGGTTTCGGCGAAATGGCTAGCTCCGCCGTCGGACAGGTCGTCGCGGGTGGGCGAGGTGAAGACAGCGTATTTAAGCCCCCACTTTTTACAGAGCTCGGCCGCGCGGCGCGGCTCCCCCTTGTCCGGCGGCAGCGGCTTCGCTTTTTTTACGGCGCAGAAGCCGCAATTCCGCGTACAGGTGTCGCCCAGTATCAGGAAGGTGGCTTCGCCTTCGGAGAAGCAGCGCCCCTTATTGGGGCAGCGGGCTTCGTCGCAGACGGTGTGGAGGGAGCGCCTGGCCAGCTCGCCGGCGGTGCCGGCAGCCGCGGAGCCGCGCAGGTCGGCCTTGTTGCGGCGAACCTCGTCCACTATCCATTTCGGGAAGGCCATTAATCAGTGATCTTAAGATGCAGCTCTTTCAGCTGTTTCTCGTCGATAATGGACGGGGCGTCGCTCATGAGGCAGGCCCCGCTGGTGGTCTTGGGGAAAGCTATGACGTCCCTGATGGAGTCCGTCCCGCAGATGAGGCCTATAAGCCTGTCATACCCTATGCCTATTCCGCCGTGCGGGGGCGCGCCCAGGTCCAGGGAGTTGACTATCATGCCGAAGCGGCGCTGCACCTGTTCTTTGTCGTAGCCCATCAGGCCGAAGATCTTTTCCTGCATCGCCCGGCTGTGGTTGCGCACCGAGCCGGAGCCGAGCTCCACGCCGTTCAGCACCAGGTCGTACTGGCAGGAGAGGACGTTGCCCGGGTCGGTGTCCAGTTTGCCTTCCTCGCCGGGCAGCGGCGCGGTGAAAGGGTTGTGCGTGAAAGTCCAGTTGGGGCTCTCGGGGTCTTTTTCAAGCAGCGGGAAATGACGGACCCAGAGGAAGGCCCGCTTTTTCTCCTGGGCCGGTTTCAGGCGGGAGATCAGCTCGGTGCGGAGCGCACCGAGGCAGGGAGCCGCCACCGCGGCTTTGTCGGCGGCTATGAAGACTGCGTCGCCCTCGCCCACAGCGAGCAGGTCCTTAAGGGCAGCGAGCTCGGGCTCAGTCATGAACTTGAGGGTCGGGGATTCGAATTTCCCGTCTTTGAAACGGAGCCAGACCAGGCCCTTCGCGCCGCGGGCCTTTACCAGGTCGGTCAGGTTGTCCATATCTTTGCGGCTGAAGACGGCGGCTTTTTCGCCTTTTATCGCGCGTACCACGCCGCCGGCGGCGAGGGCTTCGGAGAAGACTTTGAAGCCGGAGGCTTTGAAGATCTCCGAACAGTCCTTGATCTCGAGCGAGTAGCGCAGGTCCGGCTTGTCGGAGCCGTACTTAAGCATCACGTCGGAATATTCCATCTCGGGAAAGGGGCCGGAGATCTCCTCTCCGATATAGGCGAAGACGGCCTTCATCATGCCTTCCACGACGCGGGCTATGTCCTGCTCGTCGACGAAAGACATCTCCAGGTCTATCTGGGTGTGCTCGGGCTGGCGGTCGGAGCGGAGTTCCTCGTCGCGGAAATTGCGGGCCAGCTGGAAGTAGCGGTCCATGCCGGACATCATCAGGACCTGCTTGAACTGCTGCGGGGACTGGGGCAGGGCGTAGAACTCGCCGGGGTTGTTGCGGGAGGGCACCACGAAGTCGCGCGCGCCTTCGGGGGTGGACCGGGTGAGCAGCGGGGTTTCTATCTCATTGAAATCCTGGCCGTAGAGATAGTTGCGCACTACCTGGGAGAGGCGGCTGCGCAGCACCATATTCTTCGCCATGCGGGGTCTGCGGAGGTCGAGAAAGCGGTATTTAAGGCGGGTCTCTTCCGAGACGCCGGCGTGCTCGCCCAGCTCGAAAGGGAGGGGCTGGGAGACGTTGAGTATGGTTATTTCGGAGGCGTCGATCTCGATTTCGCCCGTGGGCATGTTCTTATTGGCGTTTGCGCCGGGGCGCAGGGCTACTTTGCCGGTTACGCGCAGGACGTATTCGCTTTTGGCTTCTTCGGCCGTTTTGAAGACGGGGCTGCCGGGGTTGGCGACTACCTGGGTGACGCCGTAGAGGTCGCGCAGGTTTATGAAGAGGACGCCGCCGTGGTTGCGCTTTACGTCGGTCCAGCCGGCCAGGGTGACGGTCTGCCCGGCGTGGGAGGCGTTGAGCTCGCCGCAGGTGTGCGTGCGGAGGGCGGTGCTTTTCGAAGGAGTTGTTGTTGTCATGGTTTGTCTCTCGATAGTTGCTTTGGTCTTATGCCGCGAGAAGTGAAGTCGGGGTGGCAAGGGCATGGGCCCGTCGCTCACGGCGTCGGCCACACCGTGGCCGCGCCTCCCCTCTCGGCCTCCGCCCTTACGCCAGCCTCGGCCTCCGAGGGGGCCCTCCGCATCCAAACCCC